>JAJDZG010000129.1 GCA_022824765.1 Dehalococcoidia bacterium
GCCCCAAAGCCTTCGCCGAAAAGCGCCCGCCCGTCTATCGGGGGAACTAGAGGAAATGTCGCTCCCCCTCGCAGGGGGAGCTCCCGCGAAGCGGGTGAGGGGGTTCTTTTCGGCACGGAACGAGGGACCCCCTCCGCCTTCGACACCTCCCCCCGGCAAGGGGGAGGAACGTGCTGTGTGCACTTCCCTGTTGCGTCGGAGAGCAGCGGATTCGGCGTGAACGTCTCTACTGTCGGTCGAACTCACATCCAAGTCGACGCAGCTTTTCGAGTCAGCTCGCGATGCGACAAGCCGCGACCACAATCTCGCCCGCCTGACAAATCTCCTCCGGTAGTGGCTTTCCTCGTTCCTTGTAAGAGTCAATGAAGGCCTCCGCGACGCTCTCCAAGATCCAGAGCGCATCCTCAGGCGTGTCGCCCCACGCCCGACACCCAGGTAGCGCTGGCACTTCCGCCAGATACTTGTCCTCGGTGTCGTAAGACGGCGGTCGCATCGTGTACGCCAACCGATACTGCTTCGCCATGTCAGCCTCCGAGCCCATCTCCGCTTGACCCCTACGATACCCTCCAACCGACACCACTTCTGCACCCATTCACTACGGAACCTCGCGGAAAGAACACACCATGCGACTGACCTTCGGCGCCCAGATACCAGGCAACTCGACCGACTTCTCCCTGATGCGCGATGTCGCGCAGACGATGGACGCCACCCGCTGGGCGTCGGCCTGGACCTACGACCATTTCGTCCCGCCGCTCGTCTTCATGGACGAGACGCAGGACTCGCTCGAAGGCTGGATGTCGCTCGCCGCGCTCGGCGAGGCGACCTCCACATTGCAACTCGGCACGCTGGTCTCCGGCGTCACCTACCGCAATCCCGGCTTGTTGGCCAAGATGACCGCAACGCTCGACCACAACACCGGCGGCCGCGCGATCCTCGGACTCGGCGCCGCTTGGCACGAGCGCGAGCACGCCGCCTACGGTTGGGACTTCCCAGCCCTCAAGGAACGCTCTGACCGACTCGAAGAGGCGACGATGCTGATCCGCTCCCTCTTCCACGCCGACGGTCCCGTGCACATCGAGGGCGAGTTCTACCGCACCGACAACGCACCCTTTGCCCCGCGTGTCCATCCCGACAACCCGCGCGGATTCATCCCGATCATGATCGGCGGCAACGGCGAGCGTCGCACGCTGCGCACCCTGGCCCGCTACGGCGACATCTGCAACGTGCGCGGCACCCCTGAGGAGGTCGCTCACAAGCTCGACGTCATCCGCGTCCACTGCGAGAACGCCGGCCGCGACTTCTCGGAGATCACACTGACCACCGTCATGCGACCCGCGCTCGTCACCGAGCAACCGAAGATTGACCGCCTACGCCAGATCCACGGCGAAGGTATGTCGGACGAGCAACGCGAACGCCTGCCGATCGGTCCTGCAGAACACCTCATCTCGCTCTTCGCGGAGTACGAGGCGATCGGCATCGAGGGCTTCGTCTTCGAGTCGATCCCCAACAACCCGCGACTCTACGAGCAGTTCGACGATCTGGTCCTGAGCGCCTTCGACGACTAACGCCGCGCGGATGGTCCGCGTCTGCGGCGCCGCGCCGCACGTTTCGATTTACTATGGCACTCAGAAGATTCTGCTCCGCAAGGAGCATTCGGCGTGAGCGAGGCTGGCGATGACCATCATTCGAACGTTGGCAATCGGGCTGTTGCTCGCACTGGCAGTCGGTCTGCTCAGTGCATGCAGCGACGACGAACCCGGGCAAGTGCAGACCGCCGATCAGCAGCAGGCTGATCAGCAGCAAGAACAGGCTGCCGCGACGCAGCAGGACGCTCAGCAACAGCAACAGCAATCGGCAGCGGCGGACGCGGCAGGACCCCTGAAGATCGCCTTCCTCGCCGACTTCTCCGGCGGACTCTCCGAGTACGGAGTCGCCATGCAGCGCGGCTTCGATCTCGCCATCAGCCAGGTCAACGCCGCCGGCGGCGTCTGGGGACAGCCGGTCGAGGTCGTCCTCGGCGACACGGGCCTTGATCCGACCCGCGCCACCGAGGAAGCGCGACGCCTGATCGAAGTCGAGGGCGTCCACGCCATCGTCGGACCACTCGCCTCTTCGATCACCCTGGCCGTGGTCGAGTCCGTCGCCGCCGACGCCGGCGTGCTCGTCGTCTCGCCCTCCGCGACCTCCCCGCAGCTGACCATCGCCGACGACAACGACTTCCTCTTCCGCAGCTCGCCCTCCGACGCCGCACAGGGGCCGATCCTGGCCCAGCTCGCGGCCGATCAGGGCCACGCCCGCGTGGGCGTGCTCTATCGCAACGACGCCTGGGGACAGGGCCTGGCCGACGCCTTTGGTGACACCTGGGGCGGCGACGCGAACTTCGTCGCCATCGAAGTCGGGCGCGCCTCCTACGTCGCCGAACTGCAGCAGGCCGCCCAGGGCGGCGCCGACGCCCTCGTCGCGATCGCCTTCCCGCCCGAGTCCGAAGTGTTCATCCGTGAAGCCCTGGAGCAGGGCATCTTCGACCACTTCATCTTCACCGACGGCAACAAGAGCCAGGACCTGATCGACGCCATCGGCGGTGACTACCTGAACGGCATGCAGGGGACCGCGCCAGTCGCCGGGCCCGAGACCGAGGCGCTGCGCAACTACCGCGCCGACTTCGCCGCCGAGATCGGCGACGGCGCCGACGAGCCGTTCGTCGCCCAGACCTACGACGCCGCCGTCGTCATCGCGCTCGCCGCCGAACACGCCGGCAGCGACGACCGATCCACGATCCGCGACAGCCTGCGCGCCGTCGCCGGACCACCCGGCGACGCATTCGCCGCCGGCGCCGACGGCATCGCCGCAGCGCTGGCAGCCATTCGCGCCGGCGACGACGTCGACTTCGCCGGCGCCTCCACATCTGTCGACTTCGACGCCGCCGGCGACATCACCACCGGGTTCATCGGCGTCTGGCAATACGCCGAGGGCACCATCGAAGAGGTCGGCGTGACCGCCTTCGACCTCAGCGACGGGCCAGCATTGATCATGCCCGCGCCCTCCGATGCCCAGGACGATGACCAGGCGGCGGTGATGTCCGACGAGCCCCTGAAGATCGGCTTCCTCGCCGACTACTCCGGCGCGATCGCCGAGTTCGGCCCAGCCATCCAGACCGGCGTCGATCTGGCAATCTCCCAACTCAACGCCGCCGGCGGCATCCTCGGCCACGACGTGGAGCTCGTCATCGGCGATACCGGTCTCGACGCCACGCAGGCAGTCGAAGAAGCCCGCCGACTGATCGAGGTCGAGGGTGTCCACGCGATCGTTGGCCCGCTCGCCTCGTCGATCACCCTCTCCGTCGTGGAGTCGGTCGCCGCCGACGCTGGAGTCGTCGTGATCTCGCCCTCGGCGACCTCGCCGCAAATCAGCATCGCCGACGACAACGACTTCCTCTTCCGCAGCACCACGTCGGACGCCGCACAAGGCCCCGTACTCGCCCAGCTCGCCCTGGACGAGGGATTCTCCAGCGTCGGCGTGCTTTACCTCAACGACGCCTACGGTCAGGGCTTGGCTGACGCCTTTGAGCTGGCCTATCGCGGAGACATCGCCCTCGTCGCAATCGAGGACGGGCAAACGTCCTACATCGCCGAACTCGAGCGGTCGGCCCAGTTTGACGCGCAAGCCCTCGTCGCCATCGCCTTCCCCGCACAAGCGATGGTCTTCATCCGCGAGGCGCTCGAGCAAGGCATCTACGACCAGTTCCTCTTCGTCGACGGCACCAAGAGCCAGGACCTCATCGACGCCATCGGCGGTCAGTACCTGGACGGCATGAGCGGCACCGCGCCCTCGCCAGGACCGGGATCCGATTCGCTCGCCGCCTACCAAGCCGCATACGAGGAAGAGTACGGCGAACTGTCACCGCTGCCGTTCATCGCCGAGGCCTATGACGCGACCATCGCCATCGGTCTCGCCGCACAGGCCGCAGGCTCCGTCGAGTCCGCAGCGATCCGCGATCAACTGCGCAACGTCGCCGGTCCGCCGGGAGCGATCATCAGCGCGTCGACCCAGATCGCCGACGCCCTCAACCTGATCCTCCTCGGCGAGGACATCAACTACGAAGGCGCCGCCACCACGCTCGACTGGAACGAGCACGGCGATGTCACCACCGGGTTCATCGGCATCTGGCAGTTCGAGGACGGCACCATCGTTGAGGTCGGCGAAACGTCGTTCGACCTCGGCCAGTAACCCAACCAGCACGACCCGGCGGGCAGTGACTGTGCGCTGTCCGCCGGGCACTGCCTGCTCATCCCTCATGCCCAGCAACGGAGAGTGTGTTCCGTGATCATCCCGCGTGCGTGCTCCGTGCTCACCGTGCTCGCAGCGGCAGCGGTCGTCCTCATCGCCGCCTGCGGCGGCGATGATGCCGGCCAACAGACCGGCAATCCACCGCCGCAGCAATCGGCAGCCGAGACGGCAGCGCCAGCCGTTCAGCCGACCGAACCGCTCAAGCTCGGCTTCCTGCTCGACTTCAGCGGCCCCCTGGCCGACTACGGAGCCGAGCTGCAGCGCGGCTTCGACCTCGCCATCCAGCACATCAACGACGCCGGCGGCGTCTGGGGCATGCCCGTCCAGACCGCCGTCGGCGACACCATGGTCGACCCCACGATTGCCGTTGAGGAAGCACGACGGCTGGTCGAAATCGAGGAAGTGCACGCCCTCGTCGGGCCGATGACCAGCGGCACGGCTCTGGCCGTCGCTGAGTCAGTCACCGGACCAGCCGGCATTCCAACCATCTCGCCCGTCGCCACGTCCGCGCAGATCACGGTGGCCGAAGACGACGACTTCCTCTTCCGCGTCTCCCTCGCCGATCACGTCGAGGGCCGCTACCTCGCCCAACTGGCGGCGCAACAGGGCTTCGACAACGTCGGGCTGCTCTACCGCGACGACGCCTTTGGGCAAGGCATGGCCGACTCCTTCGAGCAGCACTGGTCTGGCACCTTGCGCTCGATCGGCGTCAGCCCCGGCGCAACCAGCTTCACCGCCGAGCTGGAACAGTCGATTGAGGCGGACGCAGAGGCGCTCGTGCTGATCGCCTTCCCGCCCGAGACGATCCTGATCCTGCGCGAGGCGCTCGAGCTCGGATACTACGACCAGTTCGTCTTCGGCGCGCCAGCCCGCTCGACTGCCATTCCGCAGTCAATCGGCGGCGATCTGGTCGCTGGCATGCGCGGCACCTACGTCGCCTCAGCACCTGAGAACGACTCATCGCGAGCCTGGGACGACGCGTTCCTCGCTGAGTACGGCGACGCGCCAAGCCTGCCCTACGTCAAGGAAGCCTACGACGCCACCATCGCCCTGGCGCTCGCCGCGCAAGCCGCCGGATCGACCGACGGCGCGGCCATCCGCGACCAGCTGCGCCGCATCGGCTCCGCGCCCGGCCTGATTGTGATCCCGACGCCCGACAGCCTCGCCGCCGGCCTGGCCGAGCTCGCGCGGGGCGGCGACGTCGACTACGAAGGCGCAGCCGTCAGCGCGGACTGGGACGAGAACGGTGACAGCACTCACGGCTACATCGGCATCTGGGAGTTCAACTCCGACAACACCATCTCCGACGTTGAGGTCATCGAGTACTCGAAGGAGTAGAAGGAGTAACCGTGCCGCACCGCTGGTTGATCCTGTTCGCGCTGGCTCTCGCGGCCTCTGTCATCACGCTCGCCGCGTGCAGCAGCGACGACCAGGCCGCACAAGCTCAACAGACCCCGCAGACGCAGACTCAAACTGCTCAAGCGGCACAACAACGCGGCGACGAGATCGGGCCGCTCAAGATCGCGCTACTCGGCGACCTCAGCGGTGGACTGGCCGAAATCGGCGTCGAGATGCGCGACGGATTCCTGCTCGCCATCGACCACATCAATGCCGCCGGCGGCGTCTTCGGCCAGCCCGTCGAGTTTGTGATCGGCGACACCAACACCGATCCAACCATCGCCGTCGAAGAAGCACGCCGGATGATCGAGATCGAGGGCGCGCACGCCATCGTTGGCGCGCATTCCAGCACCAACTCGATCGCCGTCGCCGAGAGCATCACCGGCCCAGCCGGCATCCCGCAAATCTCGCCCGCGTCCTCTTCGCCCCAACTTGCCGTCGCCGCCGACGATGACTTCCTCTTCCGCGCCACGCTCAACGACATCGTGCAGGGCCCGGCATTGGCCCAGCTGGTCGACGAGCAGGGATACCGCAACGTCGGCGTGCTCTACCGCGACGACGCCTGGGGGCAGGGCATCGCCGAGACCTTCGAGGCCGCGTTCACCGAGACCTACGGCGGTCAGGTCCGCGCCGTCGCCGTCACTCCGCAGCAGGCCAGCTACCTCGCCGAAATCCAACAGTCGCTGGCCGACGATCCCGAGGCGATGGTCATGCTCGCCTACGTGCCAGAAGGGGCGATCATCCTGCGCGAGGCCATCGAGAACGGACTCTACGACCGCTTCGTGTTCGGGCCGACCAGCCGCAACTTCCAACTGATCGACGCGATCGGCGCCGAGTATCTCGCCGGGATGCCCGGCACCGCACCAGGCACAGCGCCCGGCACCGAGTCGGCGCTGCTCTGGGAGGCCGCATTCCTCGCCAAGTACGAGCGCCCCTACGCCTTCCCCTACACCAAGCAGGCCTACGACGCCGCGATCGCCATCGCGCTCGCCGCCGCAGCCGCACAATCGACCGACGGCCCGGCCATCCGAGACCAGCTGCGCCGAATCGGCGCCGCGCCCGGACAGCTGGTCGTCGCCGACATCGGCAGCATCCGTCAAGGACTCGAAGCTGCCCGCAATGGCGACGACATCGACTATGAGGGCGCCGCCCAATCGCTCGAATGGGACGAGAACGGCGACCTGGACCGCGGCTACGTCGGACTCTGGCGCTTCACGGACGATGGCGGCATTGAGGACACCGGCGTCATCCCCTACGGCGATTGATCGGCGAGCTGAATAGCCGTCAGCGGCTGCGCGCTGCCCGCAGACGTCTCAGCCCTTTGTCCAGCCAACCTTCTGGCAACTCGCCGGCCGGCCCGCTCGTCACGAAGCGGCTGACACGATCCCGCTCGGCCAGCAACCCCTGCGGACGCCAGAGCAGGAAGACCACAATCAGCAGCCCGATCAGCAGCTGGCGAACCTGGAAGACGCGGCTGCCCAACCAGTCGGGCAGCGACTCCTGAATCAGCGGCGTCCCGAACCAGAAGAAGCCGACCACCACCGCGCCCAGCACCGCGCCGCGATGATTGCCGCTGCCGCCCACGATCAGCATCGTCCAGACAAAGAACGTGCCCAAGAGGTCGGAGAACGTGAGCGGCGAGATCGTCCCGCTGCGATGCGCATAGATCGCGCCGGCCAATCCCATCAGCATCGCCCCCAGCATGAACGCGCCCATCCGAAAGCGCACCGTGTTCTTGCCCGACGCCTTGGCCGTGTCCTCGTTGTCTCGAATCGCCCGCAGCGTCCGACCCCACGGCGACGCCGACGCTCGCGACACCAACCAGTAGACCGCCGCCAGCACGACCAGCGCGATCACCAACTCGACCCAGCGATACCCACCGCCTTGCACCTGATCCTCCAGCAACCCATCGATCCCATTCAGTCCGCGCGAGCGGTTGACCAAACCCTCGACCGAGTTGGCAATGCTGCGCAGGATCGCCGCCACGCCGATCGTCGCGATCGCCAGAAAGTCGTCGCGCAGCCGCAGCGTCGGAATGCCCAACAGGATCGCCAGCACCGCTCCCGCAATCGCCGCGAACAACCAGCCCACCGGGATCGGCAAACCCCAGCCCGCCACGTAGGACTCCAACCCTTCGGGCGCGGGCAAGGTCAGCACCGCAGACACGTACGCGCCGACCATGAAGAACGCCGCCACGCCGAAGTTGAGAATGCCCACGCTCCATTGCACGTTCAGCGCCAGCGCGAGGATTGCGAAGATCGACACCGTCGTCAGGAAACCCACCGTCCAGTTGACGGCGCCGTCGAACGTAACCAGCGTCACGATCAGCTGTTCCATCGGACTACCTGCTCTGTCCAAACATGCCGCGCGGACGCAGCAGCAGCACCGCGATCACGATCACAAACGGAATGCCCGGTTTGAGCCCGGTGCTGATCCACTGTGTGGACACCTCTTGCGCAATACCGACGGTCAGCCCGCCGATCAGCGCCCCCCAGGGATTCCCAATCCCGCCCAGAATCATCGCCGCGAACAGCGGCAGCAGCAGTCGGAATCCCGCGTCGAAGCGTACCTCCGCCTGCAACCCCAGCATCACACCCGCCAGCGCGGCGAGCATCCCGCCCACGATCCACGTGCCCCTGCGGATCCGGTCCGTGTCAATGCCCGACGCTTCAGCCAGACCAGGATTATCCGATGTCGCGCGCATCGCCTTGCCGAATCTGGTGCGATACAGAAGCCAGTAGAGCAGAATCGCCGCCAGCACTGTCACGCCGACGATGAAGAACTGATCAGGCTTGACCCGAATGCCGCCCAGGATCTCGACCGCCGGGTGAATGCCCGGCGTGTAGCGAAAGTTGGACGGTCCCCAGATCAGCTGGATCGCCGCGCGCAGCATGATCGACATGCCCAGCGACGCAATCGCGAAGATGAAGAAGCCGCCGCCCGCTACTCGCAACCGCCGATAAACCAGACGCTCCATGATCACCGACAGCGCCGCCACGCCGACCATCGCGACCAGCAGGCCGACGACCAGCCCCCAGCCAAATGACAGCGAACCGAAGCGTCCGCCGGCAAATCCAAGATTCGCCCCCTCCGACGACACCACGAAGAAGGCCAGGAACATCCCCCAGCCCATCTTGTCCCCGTGCGCGAAGTCGCCGATCCCGAGCACCCCGAAGATGAGCGTCAGACCCATCGCCCCCAGCGCGATGATCGAGCCGACGATGATCCCCACCGTGACCAGCTGCGCGATGTCTATGACGGCATCCCTTCATCAATCGAAAAGCCCTCACCCTCGGCCTGACCCAGGAACGCTCGCCCCACCTCAGGACTGATCAACACCTCGGTCCCCGATCCGATCAGCGCCTGTTCGCCGTCGACCATCACCAGTCCGCGATCCGACCAGACCAGCGCCTCCGTCGCGTTCTGCTCAACCATCAGCACACCGACACCCGAGAGGTGAATTCGATAGATGCGCGCCAGCAGCTCGCCGCGCGCCGCAGGCGAGAGCGCCGCCGTCGGCTCGTCCAGGCAGAGCAACACCGGATCGAGCATCAGCGCCCGCGCCATCGCCAGCATCTGACGCTGACCGCCCGAGAGCCGGCTCGCCCGCTCATTTGGCCGAAACTCCAAATCGGGAAACATCGCCAGCACCTCGCCGATCCGGTCCTCCAGACCCTGCTCACGCATGTAGCCGCCCATCTCCAGGTTCTCGCGGATCGACATCGAGGCAAACACATTGTCGACCTGCGGCACGTAGCCAACGCCAGCCGCAATCATCCGCGGCGTCGACCAACCGCTCACGTCCCGACCCTGGAACGTGCGCTGGCCCCGTTCGAAGGGCAGCGCGCCCACAATCGCCTTGAGCAGCGTCGACTTGCCCGCCCCGTTCGGGCCGATGATCGTCAAGATCTCGTCCTGAAAGACATCCAACCCGATGTCGTGAATGATCTCAATCCCCTCGACGTAGCCCCCGCTGAACGACTCCACCTGCAACAGCGGCTGACGCCCTGCATGGTCGGCATGGTCGGCGGTGATCGCGGTCATGTTCGCTGTCCGCTGAGATAGGCCGACTGCACCTCGGGATTGCTGAGCACATCACCAGGCGCGCCGATGTCGAGCACGCGGCCCTGCGCCATCACCACGACCGGATCGCACAGCTGGCGCACGAAATCGAGATTGTGCTCGATGATCAGGAAGGTCAGCCCCAATCGGTCGCGCAGAACGCGGATGTGTTCCGCCAGACGCGCAATCAGCGCCGGGTTGACGCCCGCGCCCGGCTCGTCGAGCAGGATCATCTTGGGCTCCGCCATCAGCGCCCGCGCCAGCTCCAGCAGCTTGCGTTGACCACCCGACAGCGCACCGGCCCGAATGTACGCCTGGTGGCCCAGCTGCGTCTGCTCCAGCACGGCATGGGCCCGCGCCTCCAGCGCCGACTCCTCCCGCCGCAGACGTCCCGGCGTCAGCCACGTGCGCCAGACCGATTCGCCCGACTGACGCTCCCCAGCGAGCATCAGGTTCTCGAGCACCGTCATCGTGTCCAGTTCCTGCGGAATCTGAAACGTGCGGACCAGCCCGTTCTCGAACATGCGGTGCGGCGCCAGCCCGGTCACGTCTGCGCCGTCGAACGTGACGCGCCCGCCGTCCGGCTTCAGGAATCCCGCGACGCAGTTGAACGCGGTCGTCTTGCCTGCGCCATTGGGACCGATCATCCCCGCGATCTGGCCTCGCTCGACCGAGAACGTCGCTGCGTCGCAGGCGCGCAACCCCCCGAAGTGCTTGTCCAACGCCTCGACGTCGAGCAGCGCCGACATCTGGCGATCAGCCCGGCGGCCAGGACAGCGCGCGACCGCCCAGGACATGCAAATGCAAGTGCGGCACCGTCTGCCCAGCGTCCTCGCCGACGTTGATCACCACACGCCAGCCCGACTCCGCGATACCCTCAATCTCCGCAACCTTCCTGGCCGCCCGCAGCAGCACGCCGAGCAGCATCGACTCCCACTCGTCCGCCTCCTGCAGACCCCTCACGGGCATGCGCGGCACCACCAGCACATGCGTCGGCGCTTGCGGATTCAGATCGCGAAACGCCACGCAGTGATGATCCGCGTAGACGATGTCCGCCTCCACCTCACCCCGCACGATCGCACCGAAAATGGTGTCCGATGACCGTTCGGCCAGCGTCGGATCGGTGTAGTCAACCACGCGCTGCCCCCTTCGCCGATCGTTGCTGCGTTCTGCCACAGAGTAGCCTGTGGCACATGCCGCCCGACGCCCAGCAACCCAACCTCGTGCTCCTCCGACACGGCCAGAGCCAATGGAATCTGGAGAACCGCTTCACCGGCTGGATCGACGTACCACTGACTGATCAGGGCCGCGATGAGGCACGCCGCGCCGGCCGCCAGATTCGCGAGGCGGGCATCGAACTCGACGCCGCCTGGACCTCAGTCTTGACCCGCGCTATCCACACCCTCTGGCTGGTCCTCGACGAGATCGACGCCCCCTGGTTGCCCGTCCGTCGCGATTGGCGCCTCAACGAACGCCACTACGGCGGCCTGCAAGGGCTGAACAAGGCAGAGACTGCGGCCAGGCACGGCGACGACCAGGTCCACATCTGGCGCCGCTCCTACGACATCCCGCCACCGCCCCTGGACGCCGACGACCCCAGCCATCCACGCTTCGACCGCCGCTATCGAGACATCCCGCGCGATGCGCTGCCTTCAGCCGAATCGCTGCAGCTGACCCTCGAGCGCGTCCTGCCCTGCTGGAATGCAGAGATCGCGCCGGCCCTCGCCAATGGTCAGCGCCTGCTGATCGCCGCCCACGGCAACAGCATCCGCGCCATCGTGAAGCACCTCGACCGCATCTCTGACGCTGACATCACCGATCTCAACATCCCCACCGGCATGCCGCTGGGCTACACCCTCTCCCCCCAGCTAGGAGTGCTCAACCGCGGCTACCTAGCCCCCGCCGAGCCGAACCAGTAGACACCCAGCCCCCACCGTCATTCCAGCGCCCCCTCCATCATTCCAGCGCCCCCGTCATTTCAGCGCCTCCCCGTCATTCCAGCGCCCCCCGTCATTCCAGCTTGTCTGGAATCTCGCCCCACAACGTCCCACCAAATCCCAAACGAGACGCCAAGACACGCTGGAACGACCGACTCTCCACCAGCCTCCCCAGCGACACCCTACGCCGTCACCGCCTCGCGGTACTGGCGGATCGCCTCGATGTGCGCGTCGATGTCCGGCAGGCCGGCATTCATCGTCGCAATCGACATCGCGGTCGCGCCCATCGCGCCCCAACGTTCCGCGTGAGACACCCACAGCTCGGGATTGCCGCCGCGGAACTGCGCCTGCGGCTCGATCGGGAAACTGTCAGCGTCGCGGCCGTGCTCTCGCAGATGACCGCGCAACGTCTCGACCATCGCCTCCGAGTCCGCGTTGGGCGCGCCGATCGGGAACCACCCGTCGCCGATCCGAGCCGTGCGCTCCAGCTGCTTGGGGTGCGCACCGCCGAACCAGACTTCGATCGGCTCCGTCGGGCGCGGCTCGATGCCGGCCGCTCGCACGCTGTGGAACTCGCCCTCGAAGTCCACCAGGTGCTCGCTCCACAGCGCGCGCATCAACGCGATCTGCTCCTCCTGGCGGCGGCCCCGATTGCGGAAGTTCTCGCCCAACACCGCGTACTCGACCTGGTTCCAGCCGCTGCCCACGCCGAGTCGGAAGCGGTTGCCCGAAAGCACCGCCAGCTGCGCCGCCTGCTTGGCCACCAGCGCCGTCTGACGCTGCGGCAAGACCAGCACGGCCGTCGCCAGACCCAGCGTGCGCGTGTGCGCGGCAATGAAGCCCAGCGTCACGAACACCTCGTGGAACGGATGCTCGTCCGTGTACGGACCAGTCATCTGATGCACCGACGGGTCGGCGCCCAGCACGTGGTCGTAGATCAACAGGTGGTCAAAGCCCAATCCCTCGACGGCCTGCGCGTAGTCTCGGATCGCGCCGGGGTCCGCGCCAATCTCGTTGGTCGGCAGCACCGCGCCCAAGCTCAGATTCGTGGCCATCTTGCATCCTTTCGCGACGGACCACCAGCGGGACCGCCCGACTCGATTCTAGTCGCCCCGAGTCGCCCCGAGTCGCCGCGCTGTCGTACCCTCGAAGCACCGCAGCCCGACCTCTCGGAGACCACCATGCCCACGCCCCGTCAGTTTCTGCGCCCGCTCGTGCTCGGCGCCCCCGATCCGCCGCGCGACATCCCCACGACGCCCTCGCGGATGATCCACTTCTTCGATCCGTCCAACGAGCGCATTCGCGCCCGACTGCCGCAGCTCGCTCCAACCGTCGACATCCTGCTCGGCAACCTCGAGGACGCGATCCCACCCTCTGCCAAAGAAGCGGCCCGCAACGGACTGATCGAGGTTGGCCAAACCCTCGACCTGGGCCAGACCAAACTCTGGACCCGCGTCAATGCCGTCGACAGCCCCTGGTTCCTCGATGACATGCTGCAGCTGACCGAGTCAATCGGCGGCGTCCTCGACACCGTCATGCTGCCCAAAGTCAATGGACCCGAAGAGATTCGCTTCCTCGACCTGTTGCTCGCCCAGCTTGAAGCGCGCAACGGTCTGACCCAACCGATCCTGATTCACGCCATCCTCGAGACCGCGCAAGGCGTCTCCAACGTCGAGGCCATCGCCCAATCGAGCCCGCGCCTGCAAGGAATGAGCCTCGGACCGTCCGACCTGGCCGCCTCGCGGCGGATGAAGACCACACGCGTCGGCGGACCGCACCCCGGCTACGTCGTCCGCGATGACGCCAATCCCGACGACGACGCCACGCCGCGCACGCCCTACATTCAGGACCCCTGGCACTACACGCTGGCCCGCATGGTCGACGCCTGCGCGGCCAACGAGATCTATCCCTTCTACGGCCCCTTCGGAGACTTTTCCGATCCCATCGGCTGCGAAGACCAGTTCCGCGCCGCTTTCATCCTCGGTTGCGTCGGCGCTTGGACGCTGCATCCCAACCAGATTCCGATCGCCAAGTCCGTGTTCCGTCCCAACGCCGACGAAGTCGCCTTCGCCCGTCGCGTCGTGGCCGCCATGGAGGAAGCCGGCGGCGCCGGAGGAGTCGCCGTCGTCGACGGCAAAATGCAGGACGACGCCACCTACAAGCAATGCCAGGTCCTCCTCGACCTCGCAAACATGCTCGCAGAGAAGGACCCAGAGCTCGCCGATCTCTACCACGAGTAGCGCTCCCGTCCCTCCAAAGAACAGACCATCATTCCACCCCCTCACCGTCTTTCCAGCTTGTCTGGAATCTCGCCCGGCTACACACCCGAACTCCGTCATTCCAGCCCCCCAACCGTCATTCCAGCCCCTCACCGTCTTTCCAGCTTGTCTGGAATCGCGCCTGCAACGACGCTCAGCGCAGTGATCGATCAGCTGCACTCACAACCTCTCTGACGTCAGTTCGCCCGGCCTCGCGAGGCCGCCTCCTCGTACGCCTGTCCCGTCAGCCGACGAATGATCTGCACCGAGTACGTCGAGAGCACCCATTTGCCCGCCATCGCGGCGGCCGCCGCCACGATTACAATCGCCCACTCCGCAGCCGACAGCGGTGAGAAGTCGAAGAACTCCCGCAGCGGCGGCGTGTAGAGCGTCAGCACAAACACGCCCAACAACGCAGCCCCGAAGAACGTCACCAGCGCTGGACGCATCAAGCTGTCGCGCGTCGCGCCCTGGTAGCCAATCACCTCCACCATGTAGGCCAGCCCCACGATCCCGATCGTCGTGCTGACCAGCGTGCGCGCGTCCTCCACCGGCCGGCCAAGGATTCCCTCGGTCAGCAAGTGCACCGCCACAGCCGAGACCGCCAGCGCGAGCGATGCAGGAATCGCAAAACGCATCGTCGAGGAGAGAAAGTCCCGCCCTGCCGATCGCGGCGGACGCGTCAGCGTGATGAACACCGCCGGCACGCCGAGCGTGAACAGTGCCGTCAATGACCCGTGCCGCGGCAGGAACGGAAACTCGAGGCTCATCATGTTCGATATGAAGATGATCAGGAACGCGTAGAAGCTCTTGGTCACGAACAGCTTGGACAGCTGCGATGCGTTGCCCAGCACGTTCTGCGCGATCTCCGCGCCCCGCACGAGTGCCTCGAACGAGTCGTTGCGCAGCACAATCGCGGCCACACCCCGCGCCGTGCTCGAGCCCGACTCCATCGCCACCCCGACATCCGCCTGGCGCAGCGCCCGCACGTCGTTGGCCCCGTCGCCGACCATCGCCACATAGTGACCATTCGCCTGCAACGCCGCGACGACCCGCTCCTTCTGCTGCGGCGCGATCCGTCCAAAGACCGAGTGCTGCTCGACCGCGTCAGCCAGCTCATCGTCCGTCAACCGATCAAGCTCGACACCAGTGATCAGGCCGCCCGGCAGCGTGACGCCCAACTGCTGCACGAGCGCCGCCACCGTCGCCGGATGGTCACCGCTAATGATCTTGGGTTCGATGCCCAGATCGTCCATCATCCGGAACGTATCTGCGATCTCCGGGCGCAGCTCGTCGGCAACGGTGACCAGCGCGACCACCCGCAGCTCAGGCAGCGTGTCCGACTCCGCGTCGGGCATGCTCGCCGCTTCGGCGAAGACCACGCCGCGCAATCCGCGCTGCGCCGCTCGCTCATACTCGGCCAGTAGCTGTGCGCGGACGTCATCGTCCTCGCCGCCCGCCGGACTCAGCAGACGCTCCGCCGCGCCGAGCACGAAGACGCGATGTTCCGCGCCCAACCTCAGGTGCGCCGCGCTCCAGCGACGCTCCGAGTTGAACGGCTCGTCCGCCAGCAACACGGCGCCGTTCGACTGTGCAGCGAACGCCGCCGCGAGCGCCTCGGCGGTCTTGTTGTTGGCCGACGTCGCGCCCGCGAACGCACCCAACCAGCCGGCCAGCGCACGACCGCCCGGCGCCCAGCGAATGTCGTCGACCTGCAGCCGATTGGCCGTGATCGTGCCTGTCTTGTCCAGACAGACAATATCCAGATAGTTGAGCGCTTCGACGGCGGTGTTGTCCTGCACAATCGCACCCAGCCTCGACACGCGCAGCGCACCCACGGCAAACGCGACCGTGAAGCCCAGCATCAGACCTTCCGGCACCACCGACGTCGCCGTCGCAATCGTCGCGCGAACCGCTTCATCGAACGCGCGGCCGGTGATCAGGAACGAAATCAGAATCAGCAACCCGAGAATGAACGTGGCCACGATCAGGCCGTCGAGAATGCGCTTGAAGCGCAACTGGAGCGGCGTTTCGGTGCGTTTCAACTCCCGCGCTTCGCGGGTCTCCCGGACGGCCCGCGACTCGCCGCCGACGCGCGCCGCGCGGTAGTAGCACGACCCGCCCACGCAGAACGCTCCCGACTCCAGTTCCTCGCCCGGACCGCGACGCACCGAGTTGGTCTCGCCGGTCAAGATCGACTCGTCCAGCTCCGCCTCTTCCCACACGATCGGCCCATCGGCGACCACCTGATCGCCCGAGCGGAGAACGAGCAGGTCATCTGCGACGACATCCGTAGCCGGCACATCGAGCTCATAGCCTTCGCGCACCACAGTCGCCGTCGGCGCAGTCAACGCCACCAACTGACGCAGATTTCGCGTCGCGCGAATCTCCTGGAATGTCCCAACCAGCACGTTCGCGATCACCACGATCCCCACGAACGCGGCATCCTGCAGATGATCCGTCTTCTGCTCCGTGACCGCGAGCACGAGCAAGATCCCGATCAGCCCAAAGAGAATCAGGTTGAAGTACGTGAAGACATTGGAAATGACCACATCGAGGTCCGAGCGCTGCCTCGAGGTGTCACGGTTGACGCGGCCGTCCAGCATCCGCTGCGCGACATCAGCCTCGCTCAGACCCAGCAGCTCAGGCGGTTCGGATCGACGCTCCGTTCGCGGCGCGCGCCTGACCTGATCGGGAGGGTCAGCAGTCAGCGGCGCAGACGGCACAAGCGGCGCAGACGGCACCACCGCCAGCGGAGCCATCGATGCGGCGCCGCCCAACTCGCCGCTCGGTTCGTTGGACCAGTCCGAGAGCCAGCCGGCCTGCGCCCGACCTTCAAGCTCTGCCAGAGCAGCCGTCACCTGCCGCAACGGCTCGGGATCGAGCGGCGGCTGACCTTCCTCGAGCGCCGCCAGGTCAAACAACGGCAGCGCGTCGGCGTCATCGAACGGCGCGGGAGTCGTCATGGGTCAACTCTAGGACCGCCCGCGAACGCGCGTCTGTCGTCGGAGGCGTTTGGCCGACGTGGACGTGCCGTCAGTCGTTGAGCGATCGCTCCAGACCCGCCAGACGCTCGGTCCGCCGCGCGGCGCGCAGTCCGCGGCGCGATTCCAACACGCCCCACGACAGCGCCAGCGCAAACACCGCCGATTGCACCAGCACCACCGTCGCGCCCGACGACACATCCACAAACCAAGACACGTACACGCCGATGAAGCCGGTCAATGCGCCGATGAACACCGCAATGATGAACATGCGCGGGAACGAATCGGTCAGCATGCGCGCCACCACCGGCGGAATCACCAACGCCGCGGCGATCAGCGTCACCCCCAGCACTTGTAACGCCGCCACGACCGTCGCCGCCAGCGCCAGCGAAAAGATCGCCTCGACCCAGCGCACGGAGATCCCGTACGACTCGGCCACGTCGTTGTCGAATGTGATGAACACGAGCGGCTTCCAGAGCAGGAACAGCACCAGCGCAATCAAAATGACCATGCCAGTCGTCACATACAGGTCCTGGTTGGTGATACCCAGAATCTCTCCGAACAACGCCGCCTCGAAGTCGCGGGTAAAGCTGCGCGCCCGCGAAATGACGGCAATGCCGATCGCGAAGGCGGCCGTGGTCACAATGCCGATCGCCGCGTCGCCGCCGATCTGGCGGCGGCGCGCCGCCTGGTTGATCAGAAAGACCGAGAACGCGCCCCAGATGCTCGCGCCGAGAAAGAAGTTGAAGCCAATCGTGAACGAGACCACCGCACCGCCGAAGATGCTGTGCGCGAGGCCATGTCCGATATACGCCAGACGGCGCAAGATCACGAACACGCCGACCGCCGCTGTCACGCTGCCGACCAGCGTCGCGGCGATCATCGCCCGCTGCATGAAGCCGAACTCAAACGGCTCAAGCATCGTCGCGATCCGGCGCAGCGACCACGCTGACGACTTCCGGCGGCGGCAGGTCATCGCCGTGCGCCCCCGGCGCTTCCTCAGGCACGGGCAAGACGTACGTCTCATGTCCGCTCTGCACCACCAACATCGGTTGGCCGTACGCCCGCTCCAGAATCTTCGGCTGCAACACCTCCGACGGCGGACCGTCGGCCAGCACGGTCTGCTCGCCGAGCGCAATCAGCCGCGGCAGATGCGACGCGACCCCATTCAGGTCATGCGTGGTCAGCACCACTGTCACGCCAGCGCTGTTCAGCGCAGCCAACTGGTGCAGAATCTCGTGACGCGTCTTGATATCGACGCCCGATGTCGGCTCGTCGAGCAAGAGCAGGTCGGGCGAGCGAATCAGCGCGCGAGCCAGGAACGTTCGTTGCTGTTGACCGCCCGACAGCGCGCGAATCGGCCGGTCGGCCAGATCGGCAATGCCCAGCTGCGCCAGCACCACCCTCGCCCGGCTGCGCTCGGCGCGACTTGTCCAGGGCAGCCAGCGATTCGTCCGCCAGCTGCCCAGCAGCGCCACCTGCTCGACCGTGATCGGAAAGTTCCAGTCCACCGTCTCGACCTGCGGCACATAGCCAACGCGGGTGTGGCTGGCCACCTCGGCCGTGCCGGCGTACAGCTCCGGCTCGCCCAGCAGCGAGCGCAGCAGCGTCGTCTTGCCGCAGCCGCTGGGCCCGACAATCCCGATCAGTTCACCCGGTGCTATCTGCAGGTCGATGTCGCGCAGCGCTGCCACGCCCTCGTATCCGACGGCGACACCCTCAAGTCTGACGAGCTGGTCTACTCCGATGGTCGCCACGTATTGCCCGTCTCGAATCCGTCCAACGCCGAGGCGTCGCCGCCCAGCGCCGTCACCATAGTGCGTACGTTCTCGACCATCATCCCGACCAGCGTGTTCTCGGGATCGCCGGGCTCACCCGGCAGATCGTCGTCCGAGAGCGTCGACACCTGAACCGCGCCAGCCTCGCTGGCAATCGTGTCCAGGACCTCCGAAGGAAACACCTCAGAGCCGAAAATCGCCGGCACCCCAGCGTCGCGAATCTGCTCGATCAGATCCGCCACTTCGCGCGGCGCCGGCTCCGAAAAGTCAGACGGTTGAATCGCGCCGATGATCTCCAGCCCATAGCGCGGCGCGAAGTACGGGAACGAGTCGTGATAGGTAATCAGCAAGCGGTGCTCCTCCGGAATCGTGGATGTCGCCGCATCGATCGCCTGGTCCAGCTCCCAGAGGCGCTCGATCAGGCGCTCCGCGTTCTCGGCGTAGTACGACGCGCCGTTCGGATCGATGTCCGTCAGCCCGTCGCGGACGAACTCCGCGTACTCCACCGCCAGGTGCGGCGCAGTCCACAGGTGCGGATTCGGATTGCCGTCCTCCTCTGGAAACGAGAAGTCAAACACGTACTCGCTGGGCGATACCGCGAGGTTGCCCAGCTGGATGATCTGCGTGCCGTCCGACGCATTCGCCTCGGCCAGTTCCAGCGTCGGCAGCTCGAGGTTGAGTCCGTTGATCACGATCAGATCGGCGCGTTCCAACTCTCCCACTGCCGAGGGCGGCGGATCGAACGTGTGCGAGTTCACGCCCTCGGGCACGAGCGCCACGACGCGCACGCGATCCCCGCCGACCTGCTCGATGATGTCTCGCAGCGGCGCGACCGTGGTCACGACCAGCAGACCGCTCTCCTCCGCCTGGTCGCCTTCGCCGCCGCAGGCGGCGAGCAGCACCGCAGCAACCGCCGCCGCAAGCAACCACCGAATCATGCCGCTTCCCATCAAGTGCAAGACTCAGGATACGTGCACGATTCGGTCAACTCAGCAACCACAGCGTCCCGACGGATTGTGCGTTACACCAACCCGGGCCGAATGCTGTTGCGCGGGAATCCGCCCGCACCCAACGTGTGCGGCCACACGTCGAACAGCGTGTCAATCTCGATCCGGTTGTCGTCGAAATGCAGGTATCGCTCGAGCACCGGTTCCGAGAACAGCGAGATGCGGTGCCCGCTCGCACCGAAGATGCGACCATTGGCTGCATCCGACTGATCGGAGGCGAGCCAGGCCACAATCGGCGCCACATTCTTCGGATCACGCGCCGTGCCCGATGCGGACTCTGACGGAGCCGGCCCCTCCTGCTCGACGCCGCGGCCCCGATCGGTCATCCGAGTCGACGCGCCGGGCGCAATGCAGTTTGTCGTGACCCCGTAGCGTCCCAGCGCACCGACGTTCGAGCGCATCAAGCCCAGCTTGGCCGCATGCGCCGCCGAGTAGTTGGGCTGTCCCGCCGAGCCGCGAATGCCAGCATCCGAGGTGAAGTAGATGATCCGACGATGACCGCCCTCGCGGTTCGCACGCCAATAGATCGAGGCGAACTTGGTCGGCGCGAAGCAACCCTTCAGGTGCGCTCGCACCAGACCGTCCCACTCGTCCTCGGTCATGTTGAAGATCATCCGCTCGCGCAGAATGCCGTGCGCACAGACGAGCACATCGAGTCCGCCGAACTCATCAATCGCGGTCTGAATCATCCGCTCCGCGGTGTCCATGTCGGCCACATCGCCGACGAAGGGCACCGCCTCGCCGCCCGCGTCGCGAATCTCCTGCACGATCGCCTCGACCTTGGACGCGTCCATGCCAAATCGACCCTCGACGTCAAAGCCGGTATCCGCCACGACCACCTTCGCTCCCTGCTCGCCGAAGACGCGGCACAGATTGGATCCAATCCCGCCCGCGCCGCCGGTGATGATGCAGATTCGTCCGTCCAGATGCTTCGTCATCTCGTTCCGCCTCTCGCTATGCCCTGCCTCAAGTCGTGTCCCGCCTATGGGAACTGGCGCGGCGGCGGACCGACCCCTTGCAACTCGAGCGTCTGCGGCATCAGCTCAAACAGCGTGTCGATGTCCCAGTACGGCTCGACGTTCCAGATCGTCTGCTCCCACTCCGGCTCTCGCCAGATCGTGATCTTGTTCCCCGTCGTGCCGACGACGCGGCCCGAGATGTCAGCGCTCGCATCCGATGCCAGGAACGTCACCGCCGGCGTGACGTTGTTGGGGTCCATCGCCGTGCCCGACGCGGTCAGGCTGGGTGCATCCGCCGACTGGTCGACACCGCGTCCGCGGTCGGTCATCCGCGTCGACGCGCCCGGCGAGATGCAGTTGGACGTCGCGCCGTAGCGCTCGAGCGCCTCCGCGTTGGACAGCGACAGGCCAATCTTGCCCGCATGAGCGGCCGAATAGTTGGGCTGCCCCGCTTCGCCGCGCACCCCAGCCGACGAGGTGAAGTAGATGATCCGCCGATTGCCCTTGTCGCGATTCGCTCGCCAATGGATCGCAGCGAACTTGGTCGGCGCAAAGCAGCCCTTGAGGTGAATGCGAACCAGGCCGTCCCACTCCTCCTCGGTCATGTTGAAGATCATCCGCTCGCGCAGAATGCCATGCGCGCAGACGAGGATGTCAAGGTCGCCGAAGGTCTCGATCGCCGTCTGGACCGCGCGCTCTGCTGTCTCCATCTCCGCGATGTCCCCGGCGACGGCAGTCGCCTGTCCACCCGCGGCGATGATCTCGTCGACGACAGCCTGGACCTTCGAGGGGTCCATGCCCGCGCGTCCCTCGACGTCAAAGCCGGTGTCGCAGGCGACGACCGCCGCTCCCTCTTCGGCAAACACCCGGCAAATGTGCGAGCCCATCCCGCCCGCACCGCCAGTCACCAAAGCCACCTTGCCATCCAAATGTCCCATGTCGCACCTCTCTCAGCTGACCAGAGGCTAGGCGCGAGCGTGACGCAGGGTCAATCGAGGTCGGGGAAGATATCAAATCCGAGTGCTTGCCCCGCCTCAGCCTGCCGGCGATCCCATGTGATGAAGGTCAATGGCTCGCCAAGATCGACGGCCGTCGCCAGATGAATCGCATCAGCGCCCGACAAAGAGAATCGAACCAACAGATCGGTGGCGGCCTGAATATGCCTGTCCGCCACTGATTCCACTTCGAAACTCCGCCAGATAAGGTCCACGCGGTCCAGCGCGGTCACCCATTCCGCTTCATCAAGCTCCTGGTGTCGGAACCGCCTGGCCAGGGCCGAGTGCGTCTCGACGTAGGTCAGCATGCTGGTGGCGAGGATGACATCGCTGCCGAAGATCGACTGAGCGACGCTCGCCCCGGACTCTTGGGGAAGGATGAGCTTGACGAACCCGCTGGTGTCAAAGTACGCCCGATGATCCGTCATCTGCATCGATCACAGCGGCATCGACCGAGAGCGCACATCAACTCTTCGTTCGTCATCGGCTTGCCGATCGGTTGCCAACCACGAATGGTCTGCATCAGCGACTGCCGATCCTCACGACTTCGATACGGCGGATCCACCAGACCCTTGTAGTAGAGCCGCTCCCAAACGCGATCCGGCTCCTCGTCGCCCCAATCCAGCGGCGGCCTCTCCACCGGCTGCCAGACCGGCTCAGCCCGAACCGGCTGCACCAAGCCGTCTCGCTGATGTTCCTGCTCGCTCATGACCTCTTCCCTCGCAACATCATCCTACCGACATCCGAGGCACCGGGCCGGCTCGCTCAGCGCAGGAACTTCGGATCCAGCAGCCGACCCACCGTCTCAATCGCCTCCGATTTGTCGTAGCGCAAGTACGACTGCGACTTCGACACCTGCTGATCGCCGAAGAAGAACCGCTCGTACAGCTCTTGCCGTCCCGCCAACGACGTACCCACCAGATCCCAGGCCAGCCGGAACAGCGGTACCTTCGCAATCCCCGACTCCGACGTCTCCGCCGCGCCCGCGAAATACCGCTCCACCGACGGTCCCAGCGCCTCGCGGATCGCCTCCATGTTCGCCTCCGACGGCGCCGCCATGAAGTTGCTCCCGCCGATCTGCTTGATGTGATCAATCATCTGCACGTAGTACTCGGGAAACAGCCGCAGTCCCGACTGAATCGCGTTGGCGTTGCAATACCAGACCCCGTTCTCGGGATTCTCCACCGCTCCCTCGACCGCCGCAATCGCGATCGACTCCAGGGTCTGCAGCATCGTCACGATCTCGCCCAGCCGAATCTGTACGTTGATGAACGAGTTCGTCTGCGCGTTCTCGGCGACCAGATGCGCCACGCCCAGCAGGAATCGAGCCTTGGCCACGTTCTTGACGATCACGTGATGCCCCAGCGACTCGTGGAATCGCATCACCATCAGCGCCGTGTTGTGAATCTTCGCGTCCTGGTAGTCGAAGATGTTCTCCCACGGCACCTCGACATCATCAAACACCGCCACCGTGTCAATCTCCTCGAACCGACTCGAGATCGGGTAATCGTGCTTGGAACGATTCGGGTCGAACGAGTCTCGGCAGACCCAATGCAATCCCGCAGCGTCGACCGGAATCGTAAAGCCCAGCGCATACTTGTTCTCGTCCTCGCCACTGACGATCGGCAGGACCATCGACAGGTTCTCGTCCGAGAACGGCGCCAGCGTCCCCAATATTCGCGCACCCCGCACGACGATCCGATCCGACTTCCGCTCCACGACGCCGGCCGTGAGGAACGGCTCCTGCTCGCCGAGCGGCGTCTTGCGATCAATCTGCGGCGTGATGAACGTGTGCGTCAGGCAGACATCGTTGCGCCGACAGTGCTCCAGAATCCGCACCGCGTGATCGCCAAGCTGCGGATCGTTCTGACCCCAATGATGCTTCGCAGCCGCGACCCCGGCGATCGCCGCGTTCATGTAATCAGGCGCACGACCCAGCTGGCCTCCCGTGTGCTCGGCCCAGGCAGCGAAGGCGGCACCACGATCTCGCAGATCCTGCTTCGATCGTGGAATCTTGAACGATCGGTGCGACCGCTCGCCGTCGTCATCCTCGTACGAGATCAGCTCCCGATTCGCAGGATCACACTGGAAGTCGTAGTACGCCGCAATCGTCCGAGCCGCATTAGCGAAACCGGCCGCCTCGGTGACGTCATCAACCACAGCGCCGTTGTGCCAGATGCGACGCTGATCGCGCAGCCCTGCCAGATAGGCCGCGCCGTCGCGCATCCCCATCGCGCTGCCGCCTAATCGCCGCTGAAGGCCGGCGTCGGCTCATCGACCAGCGCCGCGTCGCCTTCAGTCGGCAAGACCTCGGCGTAGTTGAGCGCGCCGTCGATATCGCCCTCCCACTGCTCGCGCGGCAGCTCGTACAACACCTCGATCCCATGACCATCAGGATCGTTGATGTACACCGAATGCGTCATGCCATGATTGATCCGCAGGTTGAACTTCACACCCTTGGCCTGCAAGAAGGCGATCTGCTTCAGCCACGAGTCACGGTCCGGATAATGAACCGCGAAATGGTTGAGCCCCGGTCGTCGCGGCGCCATCGACCAATCGTCCGCCGACGCCGAATCGCCCATGATCTCCGCCAGCGCCAGATCGTGGTGACTCTCGGACAGTCCGTTGTAGAAGCGCATCGTCATCGAACGCTCGTCGCGCGGCTTCAGCGATCCGATGTGCCGAAAGCCCATCACTTCCGTCCAGAACTCGTGCGAGACCTCAATGTCGCGCACGTTCAGCACCAGATGGTTCACGCCCACTGGTGTCATCGCCCGGGCAGGTGCGTCGCTCATGATTCGCTCTCCTCTCGATCATCACTGATCAGCTCGCGTGCAAGTCACGTGAACTGCAAGATACCAACTCCCACGCGTACAGGATCGCTAGCCGAGCCGATCCAGCGCCCGCGTCATCTCTTCCGACTCGACGCCTCCAGAATCAGCCGCTGCAACCACATCCTGGAAGCGCCTGACCGTCTGCTGCATCCGGATGCGCCGGAACAGGGCGGCATCAGCAGTCGATCCGAGCGCTCCGTACTGCTCAACGACCCGCCAAACCAGCTCCGTGCCGTAGACATCGATCAGCGCCGCAAAGTCGAGCGCTGGATCAGCCACGCGCAACCGATACCAGCCGTCAACCGCGATCAGCTGCTGCACGAACGTGTCCACCAGCAGCCGTTCTGCGCTCAGACCCCCATGCACGAGCGCCGGCGGATGCGCCCAAACATGCTCGTCGTCGAGCAATCTGCGCCACCAGCGGCGCGCCCAGGTCAGCGTCGACCAACTGACCAGCGGCCGCAGCACCGCCAACGATCGCCGCGAGAGCTCGACGTGCTCTTCGCGCCACTGACGCGCCGGCGCCGCGCCCAATCCGCGTGCTCGCTCCACCGAAAATCCGTGCAGCTGATGGCAGAACTCGGCGAGACCGCGCACCAGACGCTCGCGGTTCTGATCATTGAACAACTCAGGCCGCAGCGGCCGACCCTCCAGACGTGGCGCTGCCAGCCACTGCCGACGCCATTCCGCCTCGGCGCTGCTGGAGCGCTCGACCATCGGCACCGACGGACCGACGAATCCGCGCAGATGCGGCAGGATCGAACGCATCAACCGCAGCTGCTCCGCCGCCTCAGCCGTTTGCGCAAACCAGGCGACCCACTCGTCGTCCCAATCGGCGCGGACCACGTCAGCGTCATGCTCCTGGCGGAAGCTGACCGCAGCTACCTCGATGTCCGGAAAGTCAGCGCCGAGCAGGAACAACAGGTCATCCGCGCCCTCAATCGACGCGCGGATTGCAGCAGCATCGCTGGCGACGCACATTAGCCGAGTGTATCGCCCGACCCGCCTGACTCGCCCGATTCCGCCGACGGCGGCAGCGGCGGACGGTCGTCGCCCAACCATTGCACCGGATCGACATCAATGCCCTGCACGATCACTTCCCAATGCACATGCGGCCCGGTCGACAGGCCGGTCGTGCCGACGTTGCCGATCCAGTCGCCAGCGGCGACCTCCATGCCCTCGCGCACGGCGATCAACGACATGTGCCAATAGCCGGAGTAAACGCCCGCCCCGTGATCGAGGATGACGCCCAATCCATGCAACACGACCTCGCCCGTCCAGACGACGCTGCCCGCCGCCGCTGCGACCAACGGATCGCCATGCTGTCCCGCGATGTCGTGGCCATGATGCCACTCGCTCGACGGCACGCCGTCGTATGTGCGCGGCGCGCCGAAAACGCCGGTCACCTCGCCCACAATCGGCAGCTGCCAGGGACCCGACCAGCGCGCAGGACCACTGACCGCCACATGGTCGCGGAAGCGCACATCAATGTCCCGCTGCAACTCCGCCGGATCGACCGGATCACCGCTGCCGTCACCGCCCAGCACGATCTCTTCGAGCGGAGCCGTGCTGGCCAACACCATCAGCACCGCTGAAACCGTCTGCAACCAGCCGACATCCGAATACAGGTCGACCACGACGCTGCGCGCACCGACTGGCGCGTCGCGCGCAACCGCCGCCAGACCCCACCAGACGCCCGTCGCCGTCTGCGAGAGGCTCCAGCTGCGTCCATCGAGCGTGGCGGCCGCAGCAGTGGTGGAAGAATCCTCAGTGATCACGGTCAGCGCGACCGCCTCGCCTTGCGTAATGGTCGACGGCGCCAACACGAAGTCGGCGACCGGGTTCTCGACCGAATCCACCGCAACCGGCTCCGACTCTTGCTCCTGTTGCTCCTGCACAGGATTCGAAACCTCGCGAGCAGGCTCGATCGCCGGCTCGGGCTCGGGCTCAGCATCCGACGACTGCGCCTGAACGACCGGCACGACCGGCGCTGCTTGCTCTTCGACCACCTCCGCTGACGACGCCTGCTGCGCCTCCGACGCCGCGGTCTCAGCCGGCAACGTCGTCGCGACGGCGGCCGTTGACGCCGCAGGCGGATCAGTCGGCGTCTCGCGCAGCAGCAACGCCGCACCCGCGCCGATCGCCGCGGACAACACCGCGAGCAACACGATGGTCGCCAGCCAGCGGCCGCTCAACTGCCGACCCCTGCGTCGGGACTCACCTTGCTCGCCCTCTGGCCGCTCGCGCTGTGTCCGCTTCTGTTGGTGATCACCGCAGCCTCTCGTACTCTCACTCTAGACAGCAAAGCCCAATCATCGCGTGCAACAGTCAGGAATCCCCGTGCCAGACGCAGCGGCCGCGCCGACGCCGATCCTGCGCGTTCCCAAACCCTGGGGCGAGGAGCTGATCCTGAGCCGCAGCGCCCACTCGGTGATCAAGGCAATCCGGATCGACGCCGGCCAGCGCCTCTCGTTGCAATACCACCGGCGCAAACACGAAACGGTGATGCTGCTGTCCGGCAACGCGATCTTGACCATCGGGGCCGCCACTGATCTGTTGGAGAACGTCACGATGCGCAGCGGACATCCCGTCCAGGTCGGCGCGGGCATCATCCATCGCATCACCGCCGGCCCGGCAGGCGCGGACATCCTTGAACTGGCCAGGCCTCTGCCCAACCACGCGACGGACGACTTCACCGGCGACGCGGAAGACATCGTGCGGCTGGCCGACGACTACGGCCGCGCCTGCGGCGCTGAGCCTGGCTAGGGAGCGACTCGTGCCGCGCGACGACAGCTTCCAGCGCCTCGTCGACGGAGATGAGATCGCGCTGCGCGACGTCTTCCGACGCTATGGCGCCGCCGCCCGCACCCTGGCCCAGCGAATCGTCGGCCGTGAAATCGCCGACGACGTGGTCGAGACCGCCTTCATCCAGATCTGGGCCATGCCCCAGCGCTGGGCGTCCGACGCGCTTGATGTGCACATCCTGCGTCTGACCCGTGACCTGGCGCACGCCGCCCGACGTCGCGGCATTGCGCCCTCGCTGGCCATCCGTGACCTTGAACCGTTCCCGCTGCAGCCCGATCCTGACTTGCCCGACGTCGTCCACGACATCTCGGCCGGCGACTACCAGCGCGCGATGCTGCGCTCACCGGGCGCCGCGAGCCGGATTCTGGAAGATGCCTGGCTCGACGCATCGGCGCCAATCACCGCCGATGCCCAGCCAGATGCCGACCTGATCCACGCAATCGAAGCCTTCGCCGCGCTGCTCTACGACACGCGCGAGAATCCCCATCAGTCCGATGCCGAGGTCGAAGCCAAGCTCGGCTTCTTCGCCTTCGGCCTGCTCGATGACCTCGAGCAGCGCCGCATCGCCCAGCAGATTCGCCGCGACGACACGCTCTCCAGGCGCCTGTCCGCCTGGCCGACCGCCGCCGCGGCGGTCACCTTGAGCACGCTCGAGATCGCACCCTCAGCGGTGGAGCCGCGCCTCGAACAGCGACTCATCCAGCGCGCTCGACTGGCCCGTCCGCCGACCGTGCACACCCGCCAGACGCTGCAGATCGTGCGCCGCGGACTCATCTGGTTTGCCCTGGCCGCACTCGCCGCCGTCGCCGTCATCTTCGGCCTACTCGCCTTCCGCCCGGACGATCCAATCGACGGCCGCGCCGTCGCACTCTCCGACGATGGGCGAACCGGCGTCCTCCTGCCGCACTACGAAAATCAGCTGTTCGCGCTGGTCTTCTGGGGACTGCCTGAGCCGTCCGCCAACGACGCCTGGCAGCTCTGGCTGGTGCGCGAGTCCGGCGCCGTCGAAGCCGGCCCGTTGATCGAACGCAGCGCCGACGGTCGCGCCGCCGTGACCGTCAACCCCATCCTGCTCGACTCCGACGACCCAGCGATCGGCTTCGCCGTCTCGCGCGACGATCCTGCCCAGCGGCCCGCCGATCCGCCATCCTCCGACGACATCATTTATCAGTTTCCCCGCTGATCGCCGCGGGTCGGCAGGTAGACTAGTCAACAGTGTGTTCTGATGCGGCGTGCGACGCTGCCCGCTCGAAAGCGAGACCCTGATGGATTTTGAATTCAACTCGGAACAGGAAGCCTGGCGCAGCGAGATCCAAGGTTGGATCCGCGACGAGTTCGGCGCCGACTGGAACGGCCTCGACGTCTCCAACGACGAAGAGGGCTCAGACGAAGCATGGGAGTTCGCGCAGGGCATCCGCACCAAGCTCGCCGAGAAGCAGTGGACTGCGCCGGCCTGGCCCAAAGAGCACGGCGGCATGGGCCTTTCCTTCGCCGAGCAAGCGATCTTCAACGAGGAACTCGCCTACCACCGCGTGCCCGGACCCGACCTGATCTCCGTCGGCTACGTCGGCCCCACCTTGCTCGTCTACGGCACCGACGACCAGAAGGCCAAGTACCTCGACGACATCGTCAATGCCCGCGCCTCATGGTGCCAGGGCTACTCCGAGCCCGGCTCAGGCTCCGACCTCGCCTCGCTCCAGACCCGCGCCGTCCGCGACGGCGACGACTACGTGATCAACGGCCAAAAGATCTGGACCTCCAACGCGCACCGCGCCGACCAGATGTTCGCACTCGTCCGCACCGATCCCGACGCGCCCAAGCACCGCGGCATCACCTACCTGCTCGTCGACATGGACACGCCCGGCATCACCGTCCGACCGCTGATCAACATGCTCGGCGGACACGGCTTCAACGAAGTCTTCTTCGAGGACGTCCGCGTGCCCGTCGAAAACCGCGTCGGCGAGGAAAACCGCGGCTGGTACGTCGGCATGGCCACCATGGACTTTGAGCGCTCCGCCCTCTCCGGTTCCGCCGCGATCCGACGCAACTTCGAAGACTTCATCGACTACCTCAACGAGAGCCCCGCCAAGTCACGCGAAGCCAAGCTCGGCACCGCCGACACCGCAATCAGCATCGAGGTCTCCCGGATGCTCTCCTTGCGCGTGCTGTCGATTCAGCAGGGCGGACTCGCCCCCAACCACGAAGCGTCGGTGGCCAAGATGTTCTCCTCCGAGCTGTCCCAGCGCTTCGCCCGCTTCGGGATCAACACCATGGGCAGCTACGGCGCCGTCCGCAAGGGCGATCCCTACGCCCAGATGAAGGGCTGGTTCACCGAGACCTACATGTCCTCCGTGCCAGCCACCATCGCCGGCGGATCGTCAGAAATCCAGCGCGGCATCATCGCCACCAGAGGACTCGGCCTGCCCCGCGCATAACGCGGATCGTCCCCTCCACTCAACCACGGCGCTGACGACCGATGGCCTCGATCTACGACGACTTCAGCCGTTACTTCGACGAGGCCGCCCAGTTCTCGGACATTGACCCTGGGCTGCTCGAGCAGGTCAAGACCTGCAACAACACGTATCACATGAGCTTCCCGGTCGAGAACGAGGCCGGCGAGATCGAGGTGATCGAGGCCTACCGCGCCCAGCACAGCCATCATCGCCTGCCCACCAAGGGCGGCATCCGCTATTCCACGATGGTCGACGCCGACGAAGTCAAGGGACTCGCCGCCTTGATGACCTTCAAGTGCGCCATCGTCGATGTCCCCTTCGGCGGTGCCAAGGGCGGCGTCTGCATCGACCCCTATCAGCGCTCCCCCGAATTCGTCGAACGCGTCACCCGCCGTCTCGTGATCGAACTCGACCACCACAACTTCATCGGTCCGTCGATCGACGTCCCCGCGCCCGACTACGGCACCGGTCAACGCGAGATGGCCTGGATCGCAGACACCTACCGCACCCTCAACCCGCACGACATTGACCACTTCGGCTGCGTCACTGGCAAGCCGCTCACCCTGCACGGCATCCCCGGCCGTCGCGAAGCAACCGGACTCGGCGTCTTCCACGGCATCATCAACTGCCTCTCTGACCCGAGGCTGGACACAACCTCTCGCCCGGGCTCGACGGCAAGCGTGTGATCGTGCAAGGGCTCGGCAACGTCGGCTACCACGCCGCGAGAGAACTCTCCGACCACGGCGCACGCATTGTCGGCATCGCCGAACACGACGCCGGCCTGTACGACGCCAACGGGCTCGATATGGAGGCGATCGCCCAGCATCGCTGGGAGCACGGCGGGATCGCCGCCTTTCCCGCCGGTCAAGTCTTCGCCAACTCCCAGGAGACGCTCGAACAACCCTGCGACATCCTCGTCCCGGCTGCCCTGGAACATCAGCTCACCGTCGACAACGCCCACCGGATCCAGGCCCAGGTCATCGCCGAGGCAGCCAACGCCCCGACCACCCCCGACGCGGACCGAATCCTGCGGGATCGCGGCATCACCCTCATCCCCGACCTCTATCTCAACGCCGGCGGCGTCACCGTCTCCTACTTCGAGTGGATCAAGAACCTCTCGCACGTCTCGTTCGACCGAATGCTGGTCGGCGCCGCAGACATGCAGAGCCGACGCATGCTCGACACCATGCAAGCCATCACCGGTCAGGCCCTGCCCCTCCACGAGCGCGCCATGCTCGAACGCGGCCCCACCGAAATCGACATCGTCAACAACTCCCTCGCCAAAACCATGGGCGAGTCCTACCAGCGCATCTCCGAGCTGCGCCGCGAGCGAGGCCTGCCCGATCTGCGCACCGCCGCCTATCTCTACTCGCTCGAGTTAGTCGCGCAGAGTTACATCGAGCTGGGGTTCTTCCCGTAGCCGCAACCATCGCCCGACCCCACAGCGCCCCGTCAGCAGCCCGGCTACGCTGTGCTCAATCCAACAGCCAGCCGAGCAGACAGGAATCCGGCCATGGGCAACCCCGAGATGTACATCGAACTCCTGCCCGAGTTCTCAGACTCCGGCGAGCCAGTGGTGCACTTCACCACCAACGACGACGCCAACGCCCTGCTCGCGTCCGACCCCAACGCGCTCCTCATCGCCATCGTCCTCGACCAGCAGATCTCATCCAACAAAGCCTTCTCCGGCCCCTACGACCTGAAGCAGCGACTCGGCCACCTCGACCCATCGCAGATCGCCGCCATGGACGAAGACGAGTTCCTCACCATCTTCCGCGAGAAGCCAGCCATCCACCGCTTCCCCGCCTCGATGGGCAAGCGAGTCCAGGCCGCCTGCGCCGCAGTCCGAGACGACTACCAGAACAGCGCCGACAACATCTGGGACAACCAACCAGACGCCAAAACGATCATGAAACGCTTGGCAGGGATCCCCGGCGTCGGCCCGGCCAAGCAGAAGATCGCAATCCTCCTGCTCGCCCGCTACTACGGCATGGACATCCCCGGCTGGCGCGAAGCCATCCCCATCGACCTACCCGACTAAGCGAAGGCGGTTCGACCTGTTGCAGCACCAATAGTGCTTTGAGCGCCTTCTCCGTCGCTTGCTGCGCGTGAAAGCAGACTTCACCCGCGCTACGGCTATCGCTCAGCGCGGTCAAGCCACGGCCATCGGTTCGGTATCAGTGTCCCCATTCATAGAGCACCTTGCCGTGCGCGCACGCGTAGTTGTCCATGGTGTTGACCGTCCCCCGATTTCGGGAAAACTTCGAAGGCGTCGAGACGAAGAAGTCGACACTCATCAATGTGCCGCGGGTGGTTCTGCGGAGTTCCGCCCCGGGGCGCTCGTACTGCGCCGCGCACTCTTCATCAAGCACCACGAACAGGTCTACGTGATAAAAGTCGTTCGGCTCGCTATAGCCGCGGTAGCCGACGAGCCAGATGCTCTGTGGATCGAACGACTCAACGATCCGACCAACGATCAGATCGAGCTTCTGCTGGCTTTCGGTCTGCGTGGTCATGAGTTCATTCTATTGGGGAGTCATGGACGGCTGCGCGCTATCCTCCACTGACTGCGCGTGCGTCCAATGTGGCGCTGACTGGAGCGAACTCTCATGCCCGTATCCTTTGGCGTCCACACCGGACAACAGAACGTCGCCATGGCCGACCTGCGACGCCTGTGGCGTTGGATTGACGACTCCGGCATGGACTGGATCTCTGTCTGGGACCACTTCTATGAGGCTCCGCCCGTCGACGGCATGTCTCCCCACTTCGAAGCCCTGACCTGCATGGCCACCATCGCCGCCGAGACCGAACGAGTCCGAATCGGATGCCTCGTCTTCTGCGTCCCCTATCGCAATCCCGCCTACCTCGCCAAGTCCCTCATGACCCTCGACCACATCTCCAACGGTCGCATCGAGCCCGGCCTCGGTGCCGGCTGGCATCAGATGGAATTCGAAGGCTTCGGCTACGGTTGGCCGAGCCTCAAGATTCGCTTCGAAATGCTCGAAGAAGGCACTCAGATCATCAAGGGCATGCTGTCCCAGGAACGAACCTCCTTCGAGGGCGTCCACTACCACGCGATCAACGCCACCAACCAACCCGGTCCCCTCCAGGACCATGTCCCCCTCTGGATCGGCGGACGCGGCGAGCGCAAGACCCTGCGCATGGCCGCTCAGTACGCCGACGGCTGGAACGTGCCCTACATCGGACCCGAAGAGTTCGCCCGACTCTCCGGCGTGCTTGACGTCCGCTGCGGCGAGCAGGGTCGCGATCCCGCCACCATCGACCGCACCGTCAACCTCCAGTTCAACCTCAGCCCGACCCAGGCCGAAGCCGATATCGCCCGCGAAAAGCTCGTCGAACAGTGGGGCGACCAGGCCGAGCGCGTCTCTGAGGGCGCCCTGCAGGGCACGCCCGACGATGCATTCGACCGCGTATCCATGTACTGCGATGCTGGCGCCGCCGGGGTCAACGTGGCGCTCCGCGCGCCCTGGAGCGACGACGCCCTCGACGCCTACGTCAACGAAGTCGTTCCCGCCTTGCGCGAGAAGTACGGCGCCGTCGAGCTCTAAGACCAAACAACCGCCGCTTGAAACCGCCACACGCAGCCGCCAGCAGTCAGCTAGGCTCAGAGCATGAGCACAGACGCCAGTGGCCAGATCGACAACGCGCTCCAGATCGACGGCTTCCCTGACGATCTGCGCCGACCGATCTTGCTGCTCGCCTTCTTCGGCTGGAACGACGCCGCCGAAGCCGCCACCGACGCCGCCAAGTTCCTCCGCAACCTCAGCCAGACCGACGCCGTCGCCTCGCTCGACCCCGACGACTTCTTCGTCTTCACCGAGCACCGTCCCACCGTCAAGTGGATCGACGGCGATACGCCGCGCCGCGAGATGTCCTGGCCAGTCACCGACTTCACCATCCTGCGCCGCCCGCAGTCTGAGCACGACCTGATCATCGGGCTCGGCACAGAACCAGACCTCAAGTGGCGGCGCTACACTCGCGCCGTCTTGAACGTCGCTGCAACCGCGAGGGTCGAGGAAGTGGTCACGATCGGCGCCCTGTTGGCCGACGTCGCACACACCAGGCCGATCCAGATTTCGGGCGGCTCAACCAACCCCGACCGACAGCAGCAGTTCGGCTTCCAGCCCTCCAAGTACGAGGGACCGACCGGCATCGTCGGCTCGATTGGCGACGCCTGCCGCCTCGCCGCCGTGCCCCACATGGGATTCTGGGCCTCCGTGCCCCATTACGTCACCTCCAAGCACAATCCAGGCGCCACCAAGGCGCTGCTCTCCCAGCTCGACCGCGTCTTCCAGCTCGACCTCGACCTGCGCAGCCTCGATGGCGCACAGGAGCGCTATCGCGCCCAGATCGACCAGGCCTTGCAGGAAAACCCGACATCCGCGACTACATCCGCAGCCTCGAAGAGCAGTTCGACCGCGAGCACGGCGAACCGCCCACAGAACCCTCCACGCTCGACAGCGATGACGTGATGGACGCCGTCAACCGCCTGCTGCGCGGCGACGAGTCAAACTGACATGGCCGACCAGAGCCAGGACGCCACCGACGAGCAGCCGTTCGTCAATGAAATCGAGGTGCGCGGACTGATCGTCGGCGCATTCCAGGAAAACTGCTGGGTGATCGGCAACCGACGCACTGCAGAAGCCATCTGCATCGACCCCGGCGAGCAAGCAGACGACATCCTCCACATGGCGTCCGAAATGGGCGTCACCATCAAGCTGATCGCCAACTCGCACGCCCACCTCGACCATGTGCTCGGGGTGCGCGGTGTGCAGTCCGACGACAACGCACAGTTTCTGCTGCACGAGGCCGACCTCGACATCCTGCAAGGCGCAGCCGAGTCTGCCGCGCGCTTCGGCATGCAGGTCGAGCAGCCGCCAGACCCTGACCACTTCATCGACGACGCCCAAACCGTCGAGGTCGACGGCGTGCAGCTGCAGGTCATCCACACACCAGGCCACACGCGCGGCTCCGTCTGCTTCTATGGACACGGCGTCCTCTTCTCCGGCGACACCCTCTTCAAACAGAGCATCGGTCGCACCGACCTGCCCGGCGGCGACTTCGACCAGGAAATGTCATCGATCATCGACAAGCTGCTGCAGCTGCCCGACGACACCATCGTCTTGCCCGGACACATGGACCAGACCACGCTCTCCGCCGAGCGGACCCAAAATCCCTTCATCCTCCAGACCCTCCAACAGCGAGGCCAGCAGCCGGGCCAACGCCGCTCCCCCGGCGGACTGATCTTGCCCAACTGACGCACCCGATCGGAGCGCTCCATGTCAGACCGCGACACACTCCTCAGCGAGATGGCCGAGGTCAAGGCCGGCCTCGACGCGCGGCTCGACCGAATCGACGAGGCACACGGCGCCTGGCACGGCGCGGTCGGCGACTGGTCAGTCGTCAACCTGCTCCAGCACATGGCCGGCTGGTTGACCGAGATGACCACCGGCGTCGAGCGCATGAACGCCGGCCAGCGGCCGACGCCCGAAGGTGTGGATTACTCGAATCCCGAAGACTGGAACCCGGGCTTCGTCGCCTCGCGCGGAGAACAGAGCCTGGAACAGGCGCGCAACGCCTTCGACGCAGCACACGACCGCTTTGCCACAGCCGTCGAATCGCTCGACCCAGCCCGCTTCGGCGAGGGCAAGACTGTCAACCGCATGGTCGAGGGCGTCGTCACCCACCATTATGTGGAGCACGCATCCGATATCGACGCCTTCCTCGGCGTTTAGCGCCCCGCCAACCCACAGCTAGCGCGTCGGACGACGACGGGCGATACTTGAGCCAATCGTTGGCCGCCGAGCCCTGCCGGCCGGCGCTGGAAGAAGGACGAACATGAGCGATGACGAGAGTCTGATTACGCCTGCCATGGAGGCCGCCATCGGCTCTGAGGGCGAGCCCCGCGTGGTCACCATCGACAAAGAGCTGGTCCAGCGGTTGATGCACGCGCTCGGAGAAGACGACGCCGATCTGCTCGCCGCCGTCGAGTCCGGCGACACCAGCTACCCAATCCCCACCTACGCGCTGCTCACGACCAGCACCTCCCAGCGCCAGCTGACCGTGCCCGACGCGCCCGAGCGCGCCCTGATGGCCGCCGACGCCTGGGAAGTCAAGGCCGACATCCACCTCGGCGACACCATGACCATCGTTCCCCGCCTCGCTGATATCTCGGAGCGCATCGGCGGCCGCGTCGGTCACTCCCTGTTCATCAATCACGAGTGGGTCTACACCAACCAGGACGACCTCGAGGTCGCACGTGTGCGCCGCACCGTGACGCACTTCAAGGCACAGCACACCGGAGAGTAGGGCGACGATGGCGCTGACTTACGACGACCTCCAGGAAGGCACCGAGCTGCCCAACGAGCAGCGAACGCCGACCACCGAACAGGTGGTGGCCTTCTGCGATGCGACCGGCAACCAGGGCCCGCAGTTCCTCGACCCCGCCTTTGCCAAAGACAAGATGGGCCTGCCCGGACCGATCCTGCCCGGCAACATGAAGCAGGGATTCCTCGACCAATATCTGCGCCGACAGTTCGGACAGCAGCAGATCACCCACCTCCAGCTCAACCACCGACGGCCTGACCTGCACAACGCCGAGCTGACCATCGGCGGCGAGGTCACCCGCACCTACGACCTCGACGGCCGCCGCATGGCCGACCTTGAAGTGCACATCGACAATCCACAGGGCGACCGCTCCGTGCGCGGCGCGGCAACCGTCGCCTTCGACTAGGCGCGGACCCGTCGTGCCTCTGTCGCGGCTGATCGATCTCCCCGAGATCGCCGAAGGCATCCAGCTGCCCAGCCGCGAGCTGGCGCCCACCATCATGGATGTCGCCCAGTTCATCGGCGCGGCCGGCTTCGCGATCCCAATCTTCCTCGACCCAATAGCCGCGCGCGACACCGGTCTCGACGCGCCGGTCGTCCCAGCCGAGTACAAGTCCGCCTTCCTGCTCGCCTACCTGCGCCAGATCGTCATGCCAGACGGTAAGATCGTGCGCCTGCAATCTGGGTTCCGCCGGCCCGACTATCACGGCAACCGATTCACCATCGGCGGACAGGTCACCCGCGTTGAACCTGCTCCCGATCCGAACGCCGGCCGGGAGGTTCATCTCGAACTCTGGCTGGACCAGGAGTCCGGAGATCGCAGCGTGCGCTCTTCGGCGATCGTGCTGCTGCCAGGCTGAATCGACTCAGTCCCCGCTGTCAGGTCCCGCTGATCGTCAGGCGCGACATGCGCAGCGTCGGCGCGGAGCTGCCGCCGAACCACTGCGCATCCGAGCCCACCGCGTCGATCCGCTGCAGCATCTCCAACAAGTTGCCCGACACGTTGATCTCCTGCACCGGCTCGGCGAGCTCACCGTTGCGAATCCAGATGCCCGCCGCGCCGCGCGAGAAATCACCCGTCGTGTAGTTGATCCCAAAGCCCATCAGCGTCGTCAGGTAAAGGCCGTCTTCGACCTCCGCGATGATCTGCGCGGGATCGCTCTGGCCCGCCTCGAGCGAGAGGTTGCCGCTCCCGATCTGCGGCAATCCGCCCACGCTGCGCCAGGCCGAACCGGTACTCACCGCATTCAGCCGCCGCGCGTTGTACGAGTCGTACAGGAAACCCTGAAAGACGCCTGCCTCAACGAGCGGGTTGCGCCGCGTCACCACGCCCTCGCCGTCGAACGGACGCGAACCAAGTCGGTTCGAGAGCGTGCCGTCGTCCACAATCGTGACCAGCGGAGACGCAACCTCAGCGCCCTCCAGATCAGCGAGAAAGGTCGAACGCCGGAACAGCGCCTCGCCGCTCGCCGCGCCCGAGATGATCCCCGCCAGGCCAGCCGCCATGCGCGGCTCCCACACGACCGGCACCTCGCAGGTCGCCGCCTTGCCCGCCCCCAGCTGACGCAGCGCGCGAGCGGCCGCCTCGCGTCCCACGTCCTCGGCAGCGTCCAGCCGATGCAGGCTGCGCTCCGACGTCGACCAACCAGCGTTGCGCAGGCTGCCGTCATCCTCCTGCGCCATCACCTCAACCCACATCGAAGCGGACGTGTCAGCATAGGAGCCGCCAAAGCCGTTGGAGTCGACCAACGCGAACGTGCTCACGTTGGTGCTGAACGTGGCGCCGCCGCTGTTGGCAATTCGATCGTCGGCCGAGAGCGCGGCGTCCTCACAGGCCAACGCCTGCGACAGCCGATGCTCGCCATCGACGTCGGGAATCTGCTCGTCAAACAGCCCCAGCTGAGGCGTCTCGCGAGCCTGCAGCTTCGGATCGGCGAGTCCGGCAAACTCGTCCGGCTCCGACACCCGCGCCAGCTCGAGCGCCGTCTGCACCGTCTCGTCGAGCGCCGCGTCCGACACGTCGGACGTCGACACCGTCGCCTGGCGTCCGCCCAAAATCACTCGCAGACCCACCGATCTCGATGTGGACTCGGAGACCTTCTCAATCTGCTGCTTGCGCACCGTCGTCGCCGCGTTGGTAGAGGTGATCGCCACCGCGTCGGCCATCTCCGCGCCGGCAGCCTTGGCCCGCTCCAGCAGGCGCGCGGCCAGTTCCAGCGGCTCCGTCGACAGCGCCGCCATCAGGCCGACATCCCGCCCGAGCGCATCTGCGTCCCGCCCACTGTCATGCCCGACACCAGCACCGTCGGAATCCCCACCCCGACCGGCACCGACTGACCAGATTTGCCGCACGTCCAGCGGCCGTCCGACATCTCCAGATCGTGTCCTACCCCCGTCACCTTGGACAACACGTCCGGCCCGTTGCCGATCAGGTTCACGTCGCGGATCGGCGCCGTCACCTGACCGTTCTCGATCAGGTAGCCCTCGGTCACCGAAAATACAAAATCGCCGTTCGTGATGTTCACCTGTCCGCCGCTGAACGCCTTGCAGTAGATGCCGTAGTCGACCCGTCGAATCAGGTCGCCAGGGTCGTCCTCGCCGGCTGTCATGTAGGTGTTGGTCATCCGCGGCATCGGCGCATGACGGAAGGACTGCCGACGTCCGTTGCCCGACGGCGCGACGCCAAAGTGCTCAGACGAGATCCGATCCTGCATATACGCCGCCAACTGCCCCTGCTCGATCAGCAGGTTGCTCCCTGCCATCTCGCCCTCGTCGTCCACATTGACCGATCCGCGCGAGAGGTTCAGCGTCGCGTCGTCGATCACCGTCACCAGCTCCGACGCGACCGACTGTCCGATCCGATTGGAGTAGTTGGAGGTCTCCTTGCGGTTGAAGTCAGCCTCGAGCCCGTGCCCGACCGCCTCATGCAGCAGGATCCCGGAGTCGCCCGCGGCCAGCACGACCGGAAACGTGCCGGCCGGCGCCTCCCGAGCCTCCTGCTGCAGCACGGCCTGTCGCGCGGCCTCCTCAGCCAGAGACTCCGGCGAGTGCTCGTCGAAGTAGGGCATCCCCATCCGTCCGCCGCCTCCCCAACGCGCGTTCCGACGCTCCCCGTCCAACTCCGACAGGCACGACACGTTGAAGCGCAGCAGCGGCTGGTAATCGGCCACCATCCGACCGTCCGAACGCACGATCAGGACACGCTTCTCCTCGTCGACCATCGATGCGTCGACGCGGGCGATGCTGGGGTGATAGCCGCGCGCGGCCGCATCGGCGCGGCGCAGCAGTGCGACCTTCTCGGTCAGCGGAATCGCCGTGCTCGGCGCGTCGATCGCGTAGCGATCTGCGTCGTACGACGCGGCCGTCACGTCGACCGGCTCGCCCGCCGACGACCCGTGCGCGATCTGCGCAGCCGTCGCCGCCGCCCGCCGCATCGCCTCCACCGAGAGATCCTCGGTGTACGCATATCCAATCGCATCGCCCTCAACCACTCGGATGCCCACGCCCTGCGACAGCGACGCCTGTGTCGCCTTGACCTGCTGGTCTTCGAAGCTCAGCGATCCCGATCGCTTGTGTTCGAAGTACAGCTCGGCGAACGATCCACCGCGCCCCAGCGCCGACGCCAGCACCGACTCGGCAGCCGCGCCATCCACCCCTAGTTGGCTTGCATAGAAGCCGACCACGTCGGCTGGTGTCTCAGTCATCGGAGGTCCAATCCAGGCTCACTCAGCCAGAGCGCCGCTCGCGCGAAGCTCCGCGATCTGCTCCACGCTATAGCCGCACGCAGACAGAATCGAGTCGGCGTCACCGTTCAGTTCAGGCGCGCGACCCTGCACCGCGCCCGGCGTGGCCGAAAACTGCCACGGCAGACCCGTCACCCGTCGCGTCCCGTAGCGCGGATCGGGAATCTCGGCCAGGTATCCGTTCGCCCAGACCTGCTCCGACGCCGCCACGTCCTCGTAACTGTTGACCGGCGCCGACGGAATGTCCGCCGCGCGCAGACGCTGCAGCCACGTCTCACGGTCGGCCGTGGCGAAACTCGTTTCCAGCAGCGACTCCAGCTCGGACGAGTGCCGCTGGCGAGCCGGCGCCGTCGCAAACCGATCGTCCGACTCCCACTCGGGATGATCCATCAGCTCGCACAGCGCGCGCCAGTTCTTCGCATCGACCACCCCGATCACCAGCCAGCGGCCGTCCGACGCCTGATAGAACGTAAACGTCGGCATCCGTCGACGCCGCATGCGCGGCTGCACACCGTCCTGCAGGAATCCCGTGAAGTAGACGCCCTGCAACGCGATCTGCGATCCGAGCAGCGACACATCCACCTGCTGACCCTGACCAGAATCCTTCGCAGCGATCAAACCGGCCAGCATCGCGATGCACGCCTGCATCGCGCCGACCTGGTCCGCGAAACCGCCCGGCAGCGTGCGAGGCTCGGCGTGCCGACCCTGCTCCTCAAGCGCCTGCAGCGCCATCACGCCGCCCGTTGCCTGACCGATCACGTCGTAGCCCGGCTCTCCGGCCTGCGGTCCGACCGCCCCGAACGCCGAGGCCGACACGCACACGATCCGCGCATTGCGCCCGCGCAACGCCTCGTACGACAAGCCCAGACGATCCATCACGCCCGGCCGATAGTTGTCGATCACGCCGTCGCAGCGCTCCGCCATCCGCAAGGCGGCCTCCACCGCGGACGGATCGCGCAGGTTCAGCACAATCGATCGCTTGCCCCGATCGTGCGCCTCGAAGTACCGCGAGAAACCGTCCTCGGCCAGGTCCGATCCGCGACCGGGATCGCCGCCCGGCGGCTCCACCTTCCAAATCTCCGCACCTAGATCGGACAGCAGCACCGTCGCGTACGGTCCCTGCTGATAGCGGGTGAAATCGAGAATGCGGTAACCGTCAAGGGGTCCAGGCACACTGCCTCCGCTGCTGGTTGCTAACGGGAGGATAGCCTGCTGACATGCCGCCGAGACTCACCTTGACAGACGCTGAGCGCGAACTCCTGCCCGAGCTGCTCGAGCGCTTCGCGGCGCTGCAGCATGAGTTTCCCCGCCAGGCTTCGGCATCGCAACAAGCCGCCTGGATCCGAGACCGCTACGCCGTCAACGCCACCCTGACCGACAATCTGATCACCCTGCTGCTCTTCGAGCATGGAGTCCACCGCTCGCTCGACCAGGTAAGACAAGACCTCGCTATCCTGCGTGAGGACCCCTGAATCCAATCTGGAAGGAACACACATGGCACTCGACGCAGCAGACAAGATGGAGATCCTCGAACTCGCCGCCCGCTACAACCACGCCATCGACTTCGGAGACGGCGAAGCATGGGCCGGCACGTTCACCGAGGACGGCGTCTTCAACGGCGGTCCGCAGCCCGTCAGCGGCCACGTCGCGTTGGCCCAGTTCGTCGGCGGCTTCGCCCAGCAGATGGCCGGCGCCCGCCATTGGACCAACAACCACGTCGTCGACGGCGACGGCGACCGCGCCACCCACACCTGCTACCTCAACCTCGTCCAGTCCAAGGACGGCGGCAGCAGCATCGTCACCGGCGTCTACACCGACAAGCTGTCCAAGGTCGACGGTCAGTGGCGCTTCACCGAACGCAACGTCACCCCCGACGCGAGGGACTAGCCAAATCGGCCGACCTCTCGCCCACGACCCATCGAGGCCCCATACACAGACCATCGGTGCATGGGGCCTCGGATCGTCGTGCCTGCAGCGAGCCTACTCGTCCAGCATGTCGTCGCCGCCCGCTGACTCCTCTTCGAGCAGTTGCTCGGACGGCGCCGTCAGCGACTCCTCCTCCAGCGCGTCGTCGGTGGAAACCGCGTCAACGGTCGACACCACGCTCGCAGCCGGCTGGTAGCCGACCGGCACCAGCAGCGAGTCGCCCACGTAGATCAAGCCGGCGTCGGCGATCCCGTTCAGCATCATCAAGGCCTCGACCGTCGTCTCGTTCGCCTCGGCGATCGCCGCCAGGCTGTCACCGTCCTCGATCGAGACCACCGCAATCGTGTGCCAGTTGGCCAGCTCGTCCGTCAGCGCCGGCGCCACGCTTGGCGTCGCGTCACTAGACGTTGTCACGTCAGCTGACGTGTCAGCCGCCGGCGCAGACTCGACCGTCTCCGTCGCTGCAACAGACTCAACCGCCCCAGACGCCTCAGCCGTGGACGTCACCTCTTCCGCGAAGCCAATCGGAATCCTCAGCGTCTGCCCCACACTGAGCGCTGCAGGATCGGTGATCCCGTTCAGCGTGGCGATCGCCGAAATCGTGGTGTCGTAGTTCTGCGCGATCAGCCAGAGCGTCTCGCCCGGCAGCACCTCGATCACCTCAATCTCGGTCCACGCGGCCAGCCTCGCCTCAGGTTCGAGTAACGAAAGGTCGACCGCCGGCGCGGCCGCAGTCTCAGTCTCAGTGGTCGTTGCCGTCGCCGTGACGACCGCCGCCGTGGACGTCTCGGCAGCGCTGGATGTCGGCGATGCCGTCGGAGTCGCGGCGGTCGTTGCCGCGACCGTGGTCGCGGCAGCCGCGCTGGTCGGCGTCGCGACCTCTGTCGTGGACGCGGTCGGCGTGCTCGCCACTCGCGTAATCGTCGGCGCAGGCTCCGAGCTGCCGCCGAACAACTGCCAGGCGATCACGCCAGCGACGACCGCAGGCAACACCACGGCGGCAACGCCAATGGTCCACGCGCGACGGCGCTGAGAACGCAAATCCTGATCGGTCGAGCCGACAACGGACGGGTCATCGTACGCTGGCGACGCCATCGCGGCGTGGTCGACCGCCCCGTCCAGCGGCTGCTGAAACGGCGAGTCTGTCGTTGGTGATTCAGCTTGCGACGTCGGCTTCGCTCCGAACGGCCCCGACGGCGCGGCTTCTTGCAGGGACATCCCGGTCTCCCAACCGAGCCACCCCGCCGTGTTGCTGTGCCCAAAGGTGTGGAACTAGCGGAACTTCGCGGGCCGCTTCTCAAGGAAGGCAGCGATCGCTTCCGCATGCTCCGGTGTCTGCATCGCCCACTCTAGCGCCTTGCCTTCGCGCTGTTGCACGAGCTGAATGTCAGTTTCCAACTGATTCTCGGATAACAGAGATTTTACACGGCGCATGATCGCATCGGGATTCTCGGCCAGCTGCTCGCCCAGCGCCACCGCGCGGTCGATCAGCTCGTCGTCCGGCGCGACATCGCGGACCAAACCCGCCTCAAGCGCCTCCTGCGCGCCCACGAAGCGCCCCGTCAGACACCAGTCCAGCGAACGACCCACGCCGACCAGGCGCGGCAGCAGCGTCGTCGACGCCGCCTCAGGCAACAGACCCATCTTCACGAACCGAAAACCAAACTGCGCACTCTCCCCAGCGATCCGGAAGTCGAACGGCAGGATGGTCGTCACCCCCACGCCGACTGCATAGCCGTGCACCGCGGCGATGATCGGCTTGCTGCGCGTGCAGAAGTCGACCCACGACTCATCGTGCTCGTCCGCCGACCTCCCGGCGCTCCGTGCGGCGTCGCCGGAATCCACGTCCGCCTGCTGCTGTTGGAGGTCAAGACCCGCACAGTATGCCCGACCGTTGCCGGCGAACACGATCGCCGCAACGCCAGGATCGTCGTTGAAGTCGGTCACCGCCTGCTGCTCCTCAGCCGCCATCGCGCGGCTCCAGGCGTTCAGCTTCTCCGGCCGATTCTTGCGGATGATGCCGACCGCGCCGCGCGTTTCCACTTCAATCAGGTCGTACGTCATTGGTCGTCCTTTCTCAGTTACGTCACCTGGTGGAAGTTATCACTCCATTGACATGGCAGGCCTCAGACTCGACCCCTGCCTTGCCTACAGTGAAGACATGCCCCGCTCTCGACCATTACTGCGCACGCTGACCGCGGCAATCCTCGCCGTCGCCGCCGTCTGGGCCGCGTGGGGATTCTCCGCCGCCGACACCTACGAGGTCCAGCCCGGCGACACGCTGCACGAGATCGCCAGGCTCCTGCAAGTGGACGTCTCCGTCATCATGGCGCTCAACACTGACATCGAGTCGCCCAATCAAATCTACGCCGGCCAGCAGCTGCGGATCCCTGACAACGCCTCCCCGCTGCCGAGCAGCGGCGCCGCCGCAACCACGCTGACTGGCGCCGTCTACAGCGGAGGCTCCGCGCTCTCCTACGACATCCAGCCCGGCGACACGCTGTCCGCAATCGCCGCCGAATTCGACACCACCATCGACGCGCTGCTGGCCCTGAACCCCGTTATCGAGGCCAATCCTGACCGCATTCCGATCGGATACACGCTGCTCATCCGAGCCCCAGACCCATCGAACAATGCCGCCCAGGAATCGTCGGCCAGCGGCCGCGACCGAGACGGCGGCAGTCCCGCCCTCACCGCCGGCACACAAGCCCGCGAACTCGGCTCCACCTCCACCCACACCATCGAGTACACCGTCCAGCCCAACGAGTACGCATCCAGCATCGCCGAGGCGCATGGCATCACCTTAGACCTGCTGCGCCAGCGCAACCCGTCCTCGAACCTTGATGTCATCCATCCCGGACAGGTGCTGCTGATCCCGGTCCCCGACTACCGCGTCGCAGCCATCGACCCCACCGATACGACCACCGGCCTCACCGACACCTACATCGTCCGGCCCGGCGACTACGCCAGCGAGATCGCGAGCCGCTTCGAGATCCCGCTGGCTGAACTCAGACAGCTGAACGTCACCGTCGATCTGTCCACCATCTACATCGGCCAACGATTGGTCGTCCCCTGGATTGGCTCCGCGTCAGACGCGCCGACCGGCACCGTGCCTGCCGTCGAGGTGCGACGCCGTATGCACCGCGTGCAACCGGGCGACACGTTCGCCAGTGTCGCCGCCCTCTACGGCCTCAGCATGGACGATCTGCGCGGACTCAACCCGCTGCGTCCCAGCGACCTGCTCGTCATCGGCGAGCGCTTGATCCTGCCCGGCGTGATCAATCCGCAAGTGGTCTCCGAGACCCGAACCCTCTGGGAAGCCGACCTCGTCCAATACGCAGCAGCGTCGCTCGGCGTCACCCCGCGAACGCTGATCGCCAACTACCCATCGCTCAACGACGGCGATTGGATGTCGGCCGGCTCGAGCTGGCAACTGCCGCTCCGCGAGGGCCGTCTGGTCACGGTCCAACCCGGCGACACGCTGCAATCCATCGCCAACGCGCACGGCGCGGACATCTGGGACATCCTCTCCGACCCAGCCAACGGCGTTGACGACTCCAACGCCCTGGTCATCGGCCAGGAACTCATCATCCCCTTCAGTTCGCCCAACTTCGCCTGGCCGGCCTCCGGCGAGATCACCGACCCATTCGGTCTCTGCCGCAGCTGGGATTGCTCCTACCGCCACCGCGGTCTCGACGTCGCGCTCGATCTCTGGGAACCGATCGACGCCGCAGCCGACGGCGTCGTCTCCTTCGTCGGCGGCGACCCAGGCAGCGGGCTCGGTTGGTACGTCGAGGTCGACCACGGCGACGGCTGGACCACGATCTACGCCCACCTGATTGAATTCGCCGTCTGGCAGGGGCAAATCGTCTCCCAGGGCGACCTGCTCGGCTACAACGGCAGCACCGGCTACAGCACCGGACCTCACCTCCACTTCGAAGTCCAGCACGACGGCTGGTACATCGATCCGCTCGTGGTGCTGCCCCGCTAACCCGCTATCCGACGCGCCGCTGCACCTGGACGCAGATCCCACGCAGCGCCGCCACGTCGATGCGGTCCGCACCGCCGTAGACCTCGCCCGCGCGGACGCCGTAATCGTCACGCTCGCGCCAACCCGGCGATGCTGCCTCCACCACGCCGTCCAACTCCGCCGCCGCCGCGGTCGCCGCCCAGCACGCGCCAACCTGGTCGCCGTCGGACAGCAGAGACGCGCTCCCCCGCCGCGCCCCCACCAGCGCTCGCTCCAGACGCGGCATCAACGCCGCTCCGATCTCCGGCAACCGGGCATCCAGATGCGACCGCGCCAGCGAGTGCAGCGCGTCGGCCGCCTGCCACCGCTCCTCGACGTTCACCTCAGCCAGACCGAGCGCGTCCTGCACCTCCGGCCACATCTGCGGCAGCTTGAGCAGACGTCCAGCCGCCCGCAGCCGACGCGGCGCCCGCAGCAGGTCAACCGGCTCGCCGATCAGCGCGCTCACCGCCGGCAGCACCCCCAATCGAACCGCGTCCACAGCCTCAATCGGACGATCCAGCCGCTCGGCATCATCGAGCGCGACGCGCGCGCGCTGCAACGACGCCGCAGCGCGCTGCTGCCGACCCTCGGCCGAGAAGTAGCGATCTCGAAACGCCGCCAGCACTTCCCGCAGCGTCGGATCAGCCATCCGCAGCGTGTGCATGTCGGCAAGCTGCCCGGCCAACGGCTCCAGATGCAGCAACTCCTCCAGCTCCACCAGCGACCCGGATGTGATCGTGTCCACCGCGACCAGCACGCCGTTCTCCTCCGTCGCCTGACCCTCGTCGATGTGCGGATCGTCGCGGTGTCGGAAGAGCAGAATCTGCAGCAGCGATCCGTCCCAGACCTGCTGACGAGCGTAGTCTCCGACCACCGCCGCACCGCGGATCAGAGAGTCGCGGCTGCGCTGACGCGCCGAAATCCGCTCCGCCAGCGCCTGCCAATCCAGCTCGTCAGCGTCTGGCATGGAGATCAGAACCCGCGGTAACGATTGGCGATCGGAAAGCGGCGCTCGCGGCCGAACGCGCGCGGTGTGATCTTCAGGCCCGGCGCCGCCTGGCGACGCTTGTACTCCGCGCCCGTCACCAGCGACATCACCCGCTTCACCTGCGACTCCTCGAATCCAAGCCCCGTGATCTCATCCAGCGACCGATCCTCCTCCACAAACGCCTCGAGAATCGGATCGAGCTGGTCGTACGGCATCAGCGATTGCTCGTCGAACTGATCCGGCCGCAGCTCCGCCGACGGCGGCTTGGTCAGCACCGATCTCGGGATCACCTCCCGGCCCGCCCGCTCGTTGACCAGCTCCGAGAGACGGTAGACCAGCAGCTTCGGCACGTCCTGAATCACCGCCAGGCCGCCCGTCATGTCCCCGTAGAGCGTCGTGTAGCCCGTCGCCGACTCGCTCTTGTTGGACGTCGTCAGCACCAGCGCGCCCATTTTGTTCGAGACAGCCATCATCAGCACACCGCGAATCCGCGCCTGCAGGTTCTCCTCCGTCACGTCCTCCGCCAACCCCTCAAACAGCGGCCCCAGCGTCTCCAGATACGACGCGTACGGCCCTTCGATCGCCAGGACGTCCATCCGAATACCCAGATTCTCGGCCAGCGCCCGCGCATCCGCCACGCTGCCCTCCGACGAGTAGCGCGACGGCATCGAGAAGCCGCGCACATGCTCCGGACCGAGCGCATCAACCGCGATCGCCGCCGTCAGCGTCGAATCGATCCCGCCCGAGAGCGCGATCACGACGTCCGCGAATCCAGTCTTGTGCACATAGTCGCGCGTCCCCAGCACGAGCGCCTCGTAGACCTCTTCATCGTCCGACCCCATCTCCACCAGCTCGGCCTCAAGCGGCGGCGCGGCGCCCCGCGACTGCGCCGACACCGTCGTGCGCGCCGCCTCCGTCTGCGGCAAACGCCGCAGCCTCGGATCATGCAGACGCGTCTGACGGACCTCTTCGACATCCAGATCCACCGTCAGCATGTGATCGCTGAAGGCCGGCGCTCGCGCGATCAGATCGCCGCCCGGTCCAAAGACCGACGATCCGCCGTCGAAAATCAGATGGTCCTGCCCACCCACGAGATTGCAATACAGCGTCAACACCGCGTTGTCTGCGGCGCGAGTGGCCAACATCTGCTCGCGTTGGCGAGACTTCCCCGCATGGAACGGCGACCCGTTGATGTTCACCACCAGCTCGGCGCCAGCCAAACATTGATCCTGCATCGGCCCCGACGAATACCAGATGTCCTCGCAGATCGTCACACCGACGCTCGCGCCCGCGATCTCGAACAGCTGCACGCCCTCCCCAGGACGAAAGTAGCGCGCCTCGTCAAAGACGCCGTAGTTGGGCAGGTACTGCTTGTGATACGCACCCGCCAGCTTGCCGTCATGAATCACGCCAGCCGCGTTGAAGATGTCATGCGCGTAGTCGACGAATCCCACGACCGCCGTCACATGCAACCCCTGCGTGGCCTCGCAGACTCGCCCCAGCATCGCCAGATTGTCCTCGACGAAACCACGTCGCAGCACCAGATCTTCCGGCGGATAACCCGTCAGAGCAAGCTCCGGAAAGGCCACCAGATCGGCACCGATCGACTCCGCCTCCTGAATCCGCTCGATGATCTTGTCAGCGTTGCCGGCGAGATCGCCGACCGTCGAGTTGATCTGCGCCAACGACGCCCGCAATCGTCGCACGAGGCCTCCATCCCCAGCCACCAACCGCTGATCCGCAGGGTATCGCACCGCGCAGCCGCGCACAGATTCCGCTCAGCGCGCCCCCAGATATGCTCAAAGCTGTGTCCGACGCTCCAACCCTCGCCGCCGAAATCTCCAACGCATCCTTTGCCTGGCCTGGCGGACGCGGCGTCGACGATGTCTCGCTGCAGATCGCGCCCGGACAGATCGTCACCCTGCTCGGTCCAAACGGAGCCGGCAAGTCGACCGTCCTCAAGCTCCTCAGCGGCGAAATCAACCCCGATCGCGGCAGCGTCCAGATTCGCGGCAGACCGCACAGCCCCGACGTGCGGCGCGGCATCGGCCTCGTCCTGCAAGAACCCAGCACCGACGATCTGATGACCCTCGAAGAAACCTTGACCTTGCACGGCCGACTCTTTGGCCTGCGCGGCGCCCCGCTGCGCGAGCGCAGCGCCGCGCTGCTCGACGCCTTGCAGATCGGCGACCGCGCCGCCGACCGCTGCGAGACCCTGTCCGGCGGCCTGCGACGTCGACTCGACCTCGCCCGCGCCCTGCTGCACGAGCCCGAGCTGCTTTTGCTCGACGAACCGACGCTCGCGCTCGACCCCGACTCCAGCGCCGCCATCTGGTCCGCGCTGCGTGAGCGCGCAGCGGACGGCGCCGCCATCGTCGTCTGCTCCAACGACACCAGCGAAGCAGAGTCCAACGCCGACCGCGTCGTGATCATCAACCGCGGCAGCATCCAGGCAGAAGGAAGGCCGTCTCAGCTCACCGCCAATCTCCGCCGCGACGCCCTCGAACTGGAGTGGCACGATGCGTCCGATACGGACATCGCCGCGCTCCAGGCATGGAACGAGATCGGCTCCCTGCTGCGCTCCGATCACGGACTGCACCTGACCGTCGACAGCGCGGTCGAGACCGTGCCGCGACTCTTCCAGCAGTACGGCGCGCGGATCAGCGGCATTCGCATTCGTGAATCGAGCCTGCGCGACGCCTGGTTCCAGATCGTCGGCGTCGCCATCTCGGACGCCATTTCGGACGAGGAGGATGCCTCGTGAGCGGAACGCTGCTGGCGGCCTGGGCGCTCTTGGCTCGCGACCTGCGCGCCGTCGTCCGCTCGCGATCACAGCTCTACTCGTCGCTGCTGATGCCGCTGATGCTGCTCGCCGTGCTCGGCACCGGCGTATCCAGCGGGCTCGCGCCGACCTCGCCGCGCATCATCGACGGCGACTACACCTCGTACCTCGCGCCCGGCATGATCGCGATGACCGCTCTCTTCTCATCGACGTTCTCCAGCGCCGGACTCTACCGCGACCGCGAGAGCGGGCTGCTGCGCGCCCTGCTCGCCTCGCCGCACGGCCCGCCGACCATCATGTTCGGCAAGGCCCTGGCCGCCATCCTGATCGGGACCGTCCAGGCGCTGCTCGTGCTGGTCCTCGCGGTGGTCATCCCCGGCATCGACCTCGCCTGGCAGTTCGGCTGGCTCGGCGGCGCGGCCACGGTCGTCGCTGCCGTGCTCCTGCTCAACCTGATGCTCTCCGGACTGTCACTGCTGCTCGCGGTGCGAATCAAGACGATGCAGGGCTTCCACCTGATCATGAACCTCGCTCTCTTCCCGCTGTTCTTCCTCTCCGGCGCCTTCTTCCCACTCGACCAGGTGCCCGCCTGGCTCGAGATCATCGGCTACATCAACCCGCTCACCTACGCCGTCGACCTGCTCCATTACGCGTCCTACGCCGACGCCCCCGACGGGCTGATCGGCCCGCTGATCGACACGTTGGTGCTCGGCGTCCTCGCCGTCGGCATGTTCGTGATCGGCCTCAGACGTGCCCCGCGAGCAGTCTGAATGCTCAAGATGAGACGGCCAATCGCCACCGCTTCCGCTGCCCTCTGCCTGCTCGGCGCCGCACTCGCCTCCGCCTGCGGAGACGGCGACGACCGCCTCGTCGTGACGGCCTCCGAAGGCGCATTCGTACCCGTCATCGAGACCTCCGACGTCTACGTCGGCATGCCGCGCCTCGTCGTCACCCTGCTCGAGCGTGACACCCAGCCCGACTTCTCGGACGACGCCGTCTTCCTGGCCCGATTCTTCGCGCCCACGCCGGAAGGCGGTCTGCGATTCCACTCCGAAGCGCCGCTCGACACAATCCTCGTCGACGAACTGCGTTATCTGATCGCGCCCGAACCGCCCTTCGACGAGCCAGGCCAGTGGGCGCTCGCCGTGACCGTCGAACTCGCCGACCGCACGGCCGAAAGCTCGCCGCGACTGCCATTCATCGTCAACGAGCGTCCGCGCGGATTAACCGCAGGCGACCACGCACCGCGAATCGACACTCCAACCGTCACCGACGGCATCCTCGAACGTCTGGCAGCACAGACACGGGACGACCCCTCGCTCTATGAACGATCAGCCGCCGAACTGCTCGACGCCGGCGAGCCATTCCTGATCGTCTGGGCCTCGGCTGACCGCTGCGCCGGCCGCTTGGCCTGCTCGCGAGCACTCGCGCAAGCGGTGGAGCTGCGCGATGCAGCCGTGATCAGCGTGATCCACGTCGAACCGTTCGGCCGACCGCGATCCGGCCAGCTGCAGACGCTCATCGACGCGGCCAACGAGGCCTGGGTCATCGAGGCAGAGCCGCAACTCTTCATCATCGACGCCGATGGCGTGATCCGCGCCCGCTTCGAAATCGTGATCTCGGACGACGAACTGCGCCAGGCGGTTGACGACGTCCGCTAGACCAGCACGTCCACACCGACCGCGGCAAACACGATGAACAGATAGGCGATCGAGGCGAAGAACAGACGCATCGGCGCCGCCTCGCCCTTCCAAACCCGGTAGGCGATGTAGATGAACACAGCGCCAAAGGCCGCACACGTGCCCAGATAGCACCAGCTGAGATGCCCGCCAAGCGGCCCCAACAAGCTGACCGCGACCAGCCCAACCGAGTAGATCAGCAGCTGCTTGCGGGTCTCCCGCTCGCCCGCCACGACCGGCAGCATCGGCACGTCCGCTCGGGCATAGTCATCGCGGTACTTCAACGCCAACGCCCAGAAATGCGGCGGCGTCCACATGAAAATCACCAGGAACAGAATGAACGGCGTCCAGGTCACCTCGCCCGTCACCGCCGCCCAACCGACAAGCGGCGGAATCGCACCCGCCGCGCCGCCGATCACGATGTTCTGCGTCGTCGAACGCTTCAGCCAGACGGTGTAGACGAGCACGTAGAAGAGCACCGCCGCCTCGGCCAACAACGCCGCCAGCAGATTGACCGTCAAGGCAAGCTGTACGCCGCCGAGCGCCGCCAGCAGCACCCCCCAGGCCAGCGCCTGCCCAGGTTGGATCGTGCCCGCGGGCAGCGGACGCTGTGCGGTTCGCTCCATGATCGCGTCGATGTCGCGGTCGAACCACTGGTTGAACGTGTTCGCGCCGCCCGCAGTCAAAATGCCGCCCAGCAGCGTCAGCGCTATCAACCCCAACCCTTCGCCGAAGCTGCCCCGCGGCCAGCCGTCCGCGGCGACCACCATCGTCGGCACCGTCGTCACCAACAGCAGTCCGATGATGCCCGGCTTCGTCAGCTCCCAGAGCGCCCGCGCCGTAATCCACGCCGCTGGACCCCAGCCGCGCGCAGGCAGCGGCAAGCCCGGACTGGCGATACTCGGATCGGCGGCGCGTTCGGTCATCTGCTCTGCTGGTCAACTTCAGTCTGGTACCGACAGTATCGCGTCTGCCGGCGTTTCAGGCTCGCCCTCAGGCGTCGGATGCGGCTCGGACGTGGATCGATAGAGCGCGACCGCCGCCGATCCCGCGACCAGCGTCCAGGTCAGCGCGCCCACGGACAAATGCAGCGCACGCAACTCTGCCGGGAACTCCAGCCGCAGCATCTCCGCACCCAGCGCGATCTGTCCCAGGTAGAGCAGCGCCGCGCCATGCATCATGAACGTGGCCGCTCGCGAGCGCGGACGCAGCATCACCACACCCAGCGACCCCGCGAACAACGCCGCGCCAGCGAGCACCACGATCAGCCGGTGCGACATGTGCCAACGCGCGTACAGTCCCGTCGGCCACAGATCGCCGTGGCAGAGCGGCCACTGACGCCAGCACGCGCCGCCGCCCGGTCCGACCTGAGCGCCGGCCTCCGGTTTCACGTCAATATGCGTCACATACGATCCGACCACCACGACGGCCAGCGTCAGCACCGCCGCGACCACAGCCATCCACGCGTAGCGGTTGACCTGATCCTTGGAATCGACATCCAGCCTCGCTTGTTGCGCAGAAGGCGTCCAGCGCCAATCCCACGTACCCAGCCACGACGCGGTCACCAGCATCGTAATCAGCATCGCCGTCGCCAGATGCGAAGTGACGATCACATCCTCGAGCCGCTCGGTCACCGTCAGACCGCCCAGAATCACCTGCACCGCCAGCAACACCACGGCGACAGCAGACGTCAGCCAGACGCGGCGCGCATGCATCCAGCGCCGCAGCGTGTAGACCGCCCAGCCGATGATCACAAAGCCCAACAGGGCCGCCACGAGTCGGTGCGTCCACTCCAACCAGACCTGATATGCCTCGTGCTCGCCGAAATCGCCCGACGGAATCACCGCCCCGTAGCAACCGGGCCAGTCGGGACAGGCCAGGCCGGAATCGGTCACGCGCACGATCCCGCCTAGCGTCGTCAGCGCCAGCAGACCGATCACCAGTCCGAACCCGAACCACTGGGCCCGCGTCCAAGTCCTCAACACCTGCATGACGCTCGCCGCTCTGTCGTGGTACTCATCGTTCGCTCGTGGCACGCCCGGTCAGCGCTCGCCGGGCCGTGGCCCCAGTGTGTCGAGTTCGCCGTGTATGCGCAGCTGCATGTTTCGCACAGTGTCGTTGCGCCGATCCTTGAAACCCTCCCGCTCGGCCCAGAAATACACCGTCAGAATGATCGCCAGCGCAAACATCATCGACCCCGGCACCCACATGATGCCCGCGCCGATCCGTTGGTCGACCAGCGCCGTCGGACCCCATTCGCGCAGCTCAGCAGCCGTCGCGTAGGTGTCGTAAATCGCGTCAGGCACGTTGATCAGAATCAGGCCCAACGCGATGTTCTGGAGGATCGCCACGACCAGCACCGCGCAGCGCCACACGTGATGCGGACGCAGCCGCGTTGCATCCACGCCGATCACCAGCCACCAGAACAGCACCGCGCCGAACAGAAACACACCGTGTTCCACGAAGTGCAGCGCCTCCGAAGCAATCGCCGCATCGTACGCCGCCGGCAGATGCCAACTCCACACGCTCAGCACGAACAACAGCAGCGCCACCGGCGGATACGTCAACCACTGCACGACGCGCGAGTTCAGGAACGGCACCAGATACGACCTACGCACCCGCGGCGAGGCGGCCCGCAGCGCCAGCGTCGCCGGCGCGCCCAACAGCATCAGCGGCGCGACGAGCATCGTGATGAACACATGCTGGACCATGTGGACCCAGAACAGGTCGTCCGAGTACGTGTCGATCGGCGAGACCAGGCCCAGGATCATGAAGACCCAACCCGCGCCAAAGGACCACAGGTGCCAGCGCGGGAAGTGGAAGCTCGGCGAGTCGCGCCGCAGTCGGTAGTAGCCCCAGCCGTAGAGCCCGCCCACGACCAGGACCAACGCGATGCCCGGCGCGTCAATGCTCCAAACGCCCAGCGCCGTCAGCAACTCTGCCGACTCGGCATAGCGGCCATCGTGCGCCGACAGCACCCTCGGTGCGAGCGCTGCCGCCACGCCGCCCGACGCGGCAATCAGCGCGGCCAGTGCCCGCCCCGTCACCGGATGCTCAGCGGGGCGGCCCGCGTCAGCTCAGGAAGAAGACGAGCGGGAAAATGACCAGCAGCCATACGAACCCGACAAAGTGCCAGTACAGCGTCGCCGCCTCAATCGCCGTGTTGCGCTTGGCGTCGAAGTGACCCAGCAGACCGCGCAGCCACTGCGCGAAAATGAACACCAACCCGCCGATCACGTGCGCCCCATGGAACCCGGTCAGCGTGTAGAACGTCGCCGCGTACGGGCCATCCGAGATCCCGAAGTCCGCGTGCTCCCACTCGAAGTACTGGTTGATGATGAAGGCCGTCCCGACGACCAGCACGATCGCCATGTTGATCAGCATCGCCTTGCGATTCCCCTTGCGGATCGCGAACGCCGCCAGCTGCATCGGAATCGACGTGCTCACCAACAGCACCGTGAACAGGATCGGCAGCAGGTGATCGCCTTCCACTCGGTGCCCGCCGTTGGTTGGCTCCCACAGCAGCGTGTCGGAGTGCAGCGCGAGCATCGCCGCGATCAGCCCCGCGAAGAACATGATCTCGGAGAAAATGAAGAAGATGATCCCCCACAGGCCCGTCGTCATCGGCTCGTCGCCGACGAGGAAGCTGCGAACCGGGTGCACCCGCTTGTGCGGGACGGCTGAGGCTGCCATGACTACCCCTCCTCCCGCGCGGACTCGGAGGGCTGGCTGGCGCCGCCCCCTCCACTGCCGTGACCATTGTGACCGTTGTTGACGTGGTAATGCGGGTCGTCCTGCAGACGCTCACCGAAGCGCAGGTCGAACAGCGGCCGCTCCGAGCGAATCTCCGGCAGCGAGTCGAAGTTGTGCGCCGGCGGCGGTGACGTCGTCGCCCACTCCAGCGTCGTTCCCTCCCACGGATCCGAACCCGCGCGCTCGCCCCACTTCAGCGAGTAGAACACGTTGTAGAGGAAGACCATCATGCCCGCCGCCGAGACGAACGCGCCAATCGTGATCAGCATGTTCATCAGCTCCCAGCCCGGATTCGCGACGTAGTCGTTGATCCGACGCGGCATCCCGTCCAGACCCAGCAGCAGTTGCGTGAAGAAGACCAGGTTCACACCGATGAACAGCAGCCAGAAATGCAGCTTGCCCAGCCCCTCGTTCATGAACTTGCCGAACATCTTCGGGAACCAGTAATAGCAGCCCGCCAGGAATCCGAACGTCGCCGCAATCGACATCGTGTAGTGGAAGTGGCCCACCACGAAGTACGTGTCGTGCAGCGCGAAGTCGACCGGCACCGCCGCGTGGAAGACACCCGTGATCCCGCCGATCAGGAAGAGCATCAGGAAGCCGACACTGAACAGCATCGCCGTCGGGAAGACGTTCGATCCGCGCCACATGGTCGCGATCCAGTTGAACATCTTCACGCCCGTCGGCACCGCAATCAGGAACGTCGCGCCCATGAAGAACGGCAGGAACACGCCGCCCGTCGTGAACATGTGATGCGCCCAGACAATGAACCCCAACAGTCCAATCCCCACCAACGCCAGCACCATCGATCGGTAGCCGAAGATCGGCCGCCGCGTGAACACGCCGAACACGTCCGAGACGATCCCCATCGCCGGCAGGATCATGATGTACACAGCCGGGTGCGAGTAGAACCAGAACAGATTCTGCCAGAGCAGCGGCTGCCCGCCGTTCGCCGGGTCGAAGAACGCGCCCTCCGCGCCGTTGCGGTCGATGAACCCCAGCACCAGCGCCGCGGCCAGCACCGGTGTCGAGAGCAGGATCAGCAGCCCCGTCACGAGCGTCGTCCACGTAAACAGCGGCAGCCGCCACATCGTCATCCCCGGCGCCCGCATCTTGAAAATCGTGACGAGGAAGTTGACCGACCCAAAGATCGACGCCTGCCCCAGCAGGATCACCCCCACGAGCCACATGTCCATCCCCGCGCCGGGCGGCTCCGCGTTGTTGCCCGTGTCCAGCGTCACCGGCGGATAGGCCGTCCAACCAGCCGATGCCGTGCCGCCCTCCACCGCAAAGCTCATCGCCAGCAGCGCACCGCCGAACAGGAAAATCCAGAACGACAACGCGTTGATGCGCGGGAACGCCATGTCCAGCGCGCCAATCTGCAGCGGCATCGAATAATTCATGAACGCCGCGCCCACCGGCAGCAGGAAGAGGAAGATCATCACGCTGCCATGCATCGTGAAGATCGAGTTGTACGTCTCCGCCGAAATGATCGTGCCAGCCTGCGCCAGCTCCGTCCGCATGACCAGCGAGAAGGCCATCCCGACGAGCCCAAAGGCCCCGGCCGCCCAGAGGTACATGATGCCGATCTTCTTGTGGTCGACCGTCGTCAACCACTCCAGCACCGTGCGCCAGACATTTGCGCCGGCGTATGGTGTCGTCTGCGCCCCCGCCAGTGTCGCCATCAGAAACCCTCCCTCTGCGGTCCTCGTCCTGCGCTCATGGCGGGGCTAGCCGCCGGCCTCAATCAGTTCAGCGAGTTTACTCGGGATCACCGCCGACTCAGGCGGTCGCGGCACCGTCTGTAGCCACGCGTAGATGTCCGCCACATCCTCGTCCGACACCTGGTCCGGCGGGAACGCGGTCATCGCCTCCAGCGGCTCGCGGTACTGCGTGATCACCCGGTCCGGCGGCACGATCGTCTGCGCGATCGTCGGGCCCACCAGACCCTCACCGCTGTCACCGTGACAGACGTTGCAGCCGAGCGAGAAGAACAGGCTCTGCCCGTTCGTCGCGTTACCCAAAGCGCCCTCTTCCTGCTCGACCTCTTCCTCGCCGCCGAAGTCACCCTCAATCGGTTCGGGAGCCGAGCCAGCCTTGTCCGCAAACCAGGCCTCATAGTCCGCCGGTTCGAGTGCGCGCACCGTGTAGATCATCCGCGCGTGGTCGCGACCGCAGAACTCAGCGCACTGGCTGGCAAAGTCGCCTGCCTCGGTGATTCGAACCCACAGCGTCTGCACGCGGCCCGGTACCGCGTCAAGCTTCGTCAGGAACTGCGGCGTGTAGAACGCGTGCAACACGTCGGCCGAGGCAATGTTGAAGCGAATCATCGGACCCACCGGCACCGTCACAATCGGCGTGTTGTCGGCCTGCTGCAAGCGACCCTCGGCAACCGTGTCGGTACCGTTGAACGAACGCATCACCTCGCTGCCCGCAGCATGGCGAATCGGGACCGTCCCGTTGACCGCACGCTCGACCGTCACCACGTCGCCCGTGCGAGCGACCACCCGCATGTGCTCGACGCCCAGCTTGAGCGTCATGAAGGGCACGACCAGCGACGGATCCTCGAGCACGATCTCCGTGTCAGCCGGATTCTCGGACACCGCCTCGGCCAGATCGGTACCCAACGGCACCGCGTAGTTGAAGGCCCACGCCCACTGCCGACCCTGAACATCGACGACCACCGTCTCCTCGTCCGGATCCGCGGCCGCCTGAATGTCCTGCAGGACAAAGAAGGAAATGATGAACAGCGCGATCACGATCACCGTCGGGATGCCCGTCCACAGGATCTCGGCCGTGGCGTTGTGGCCGACCTGCGTCGGCAGCTCGTCGTCGCTCTTGCGCTTGTAGCGGAACACGACCCAGAGAATCATCGCTTCCACGATGATGAAGACCGCCACCCCGATGCCAAACACGACGAAGTACAGCGCACGGATCGAGTCGCCCTGCTCAGAGACGGCCTCGGGCAGCGCAACCTGAGCCGCGGCGAGACCGGTCAGCGCCAGCAGCGCGATCGCGGCCGCGCCCATGACCAGCGTCAACCGCCCCCATCGGGTTCGCCACAGCCGTTGATGTGCCCTCACGCGCCCGCTCCCTTCGCTCCCGGTCTGACGTTCCAGTCCGGGCAAATCAGCCTGCGCCGTCCGCGCCGTCCATCAACGGCGCATCCGACACATGCTCGTCCCCGTGTGCTTCGTGATCATCGTGCTCGGGCTCCTCGAAGTAGCGGATGTCCTCGAGGAACCAGCCCACGCCGCCAAACACGATCAGTGTGATACCCGCGCCCAACACCTGGTCGGTGAAGACCGCTCCAGCCGCGGTCATGATCAGCCCGACCGCGAACACCAGCGGCGAGATGCTCGGCGGCGGCATGTGGATGCCTGGCGGCGGCGGCGCAACTCCAGGCATCACCTGCAGCGGATTCTGCCGATACTCCGCCGGCCCGCCCGCCTCGAAGTAGCCCATGTCCTCGAGGAACCAGCGCACCGCCGAGAGCACGATCAGCGTGATCCCGACACTCAGCAGCTGTCCCACGAAGACCGCGCCCGCGGCCAGCATGATCAATCCCAAGGCAAACAGCACCGGCGCCAGGCTGGGCGGCGGCAGATGAGATTCAGGCGTGTCGTGGCCGCCGTGACCATGTGCGTCATCCAGACCAGACGGCAGGGCCAGCGTCGCCGACGGCTGCGGGGCCGGTGCCGCCAACGCGGGCACGTCCCCGCTGCGAGACGCCGGCAACGGTTGCAGGTAACCGTCGGCGATCACCTTGCGCTCGTCGCGATACGCCATCGGACGCAGCGCCGGCGGCAGCAAACCAGCGATCGGCTTGAACAGGTCAGGCCCGCTGTAGGCCTCCTGCAGGTCGAGCCCGAAACTGGAAGGCCGCTGACGGTACGTCACCAACTTGTGCAGCTTGATCCCATTGATCCGGCAGAGCCGAATCGCGCGGCCGCTCTGACCCATCGGCACGTACAGCACCAGCGGTCCCGCCGCGGCCAACGGCTTCCAACGCTCTGCAGCCGTCTCCTGGTTGACCTCGTGCGTCAGCGCCAACTCGCCCGAGAGCGCGATGAAGTGGCCCGGCTCGTCCGTCACCACGATGTCCGGGTAAATCCAGCCCGCGTTGCGGACGCGGACACCCATCTGCTCGGCCGGGAAGTTGACCGTCACTTCGCGATCAGGGAACTCGTCGTTGGGATAGCCGTAGCTCGCCTCAGCGATCTGCTGAAGCACCGAATGCCGCTTCTGCCTCGCCGACTCCAGCGTGGGCATGGCCGTCAGTTCTCCCCGCTCGTAGACCGCGTTCGCATACATCGGCGTACACGCTGCGGTCGATCTCCGATCCTAACCCAGCCCTGGCACACGGGCTATCCCCCGCGTGACCTGCGCGCACTGTCGACCGAGCGGCCCGGCTGATTGATCGGGATGTAACGCGGCCGATAGATCGCCACCCCGCGCCCGTTGCGGGCCCGAGTGCGCTCGTCCACGATCTGCGCGCCGATCCCCGCAATCCGCGACCATCCGAACAGCGTCGTGTAGTAGTCAGGATCCGTGAATCCCAGCGCATTCACCAAACTGCCCGAAATCAGGTCCACATTCGGGTACGGATTCGACACCTTCGGGTTCTCCGAAAGCACGCGGATGCCAGCCTCGCGCACCGCCTTCACCACCTTGAACCAGTGGTCGTCGGGGCAGAGTTCCTCGCCCACGCCCAGCTGGACCTTGGCCCGCGGGTCCTCCTGGCGCAGCACGGCGTGGCCGAAACCAAAGATCAGGCCGCCAGCGGCCAACCGCTGCTTGAGGATGCCGTAGGCCTCATCCGAATCCTCCGTGTTGACCTCGTGCACCATCTTGAAGGCGTCCTGATTGGCCATCCCGTGACGCGGCCCGGCCAACGCGTTCATCCCCGATGCCATCGATCGGTACATGTCCGCCAGACCCGAAGCCACCGCGCGGCCCGTGAATGTCGAAAGATTGCCCCCGCCGTGGTCCGCGTGCAGGTTGTAGTAAACCGACAACAGCCGCGTCAACGCCGCCTCGTCGCCGCCCGGCATGCCCAGCATGTGGACAAAGTTGTTCACGTACCCCCGCGACGGCTCCGACGGAATCAGATCGCCCCAACCCTCGCGCAGACGGAAGATCGCCGCCAACGCCGTCGGTATCCGCGCGACGAGGTTCAGCGCATCCTCGTAGTAGTCATCTGTCTTGCCCGTCATGCCCAGAATCTGAATCGCCGCGCAGAACAGATCCATCGGATGACCCGACATCGGCATCGCGGCAATCGCCGACATCGTCTCCTCAGACACCTCTGAGCGCTCGGCGACGTCGTCGATCACCCCCTGACGCTCCGCGTCTGTCGGCAGCTCCTTGTTGAACAGCAGGTGAATGATGTCCTCAGCCTGCAGGAACGCCAACTCGGCAATCGGGTAACCCACGTAGGAGACACCCTCCTGCGGATCGACATAGCTGGTCTCGCACGTGCCCACGGGATAACCGCGCAGGCCCGTATCGAGATGGTCGTTGGTGATCGTGAACTCGATGGTCGGAATCTCAGACACGGGCATCGCTTTCCCCGCGCGCACCCTGAAGTGATGGTTGACGCCAGTTCCCCGTGCGCGGGAGACCCGGCCCAGCTCGCTCGTTCGTCTACGCGTTCTGTCTCGCCTCGGTCGGCGGCGCCGCCGCCACCGAGACCAACTTGAACCGCTTGCGGCCACTCGGCGCGTCGATCTCGATCACGCGGTTGGCTTGCTGGTCCAGCAAGCCGCGACCGAGCGGGCTGTCGACCGATATTCGCCGCTCCGCCGCGTTCGCTTGAGTGGTTCCGACCAGAGTGTACTCCTTGGACTGCCCCTGCTCGGCACCCTCCGAGTCGACCACCACCACCGTCACCAGGCTGCCGATCTGCGCGCGGCCCGTGTCCGCCGCTTCCCGCACCACCGCGCGGTCGATCTGATACCGCAGCTCGTCAATCCGCGAGCTCAGCCGCTCCTGCTGTTCGCGCGCCGCCTCGAGCGGAGCGTTCTCGCGGATGTCTTTATCTTCGCGCGCCGCCGCGACCGCCTGGATCAGGTCCGGCATCCGCGCCTCAGCCTCGCTCAGCTCGCGCTTCAGATGCTCCAGACCCTCCGCCGTCATCTCGAACGTCTCGGCCTCCTCGTGCGTGAAGTTGCCCGTCGTCCGCACCCCGCCCGCAGACCGCTTGATCTTCAGGTGGTTGCCCAGATTCTGCTCGCACCATTCGCGTTCCTTCCAGCAATAGCGAAGGAACTCCTTGACCGGGCGCAGCTTCGACTCGAGGTCGGTCGTGTTGTCGCCCATGATCTGCTGGAACCGCTCGATCCCGTTCGGGTTCAGCTCCACAATCGGCGTCGCGGGACCGACGTGCGAGAGAAACCGGTTGATCGCCTGGCGCGCCCCCTCGTCGAGCTCGAACACCGTCCGCTTGGCCGGCACCGCTCGAGACGACGTCTTGCGATTCTTGCGCTTCGCCTCCCGCGCCTCTTCCCACATGAAGTACTCGGTCACCGCCTGATCCAGGGTGACCGCGGACGCAGACGCGCCGTTGCCGCTCTCCACGGAACGATCAGCAACCGCCACCGACGACGGACGCTCGACGACGTCGCCCGCGACTACATCGACATCATCGCCGTCCTCGTCCACGATGTCCTCAACCGCAGTCTCGGCCTCATCCATGCGCGCATCGTCAGACAATCCCATGCGAGACCTCCCACTTTGGTCGAAACTGCCGCCGGTCTCGACGGCCCATGCCGCAGACACCCAAGCACCGCAGAGCCCGTCTCGACTCCGCCACCTCTTATCTTACTCCCTATCGAGCGGGAATCCGTACTCCAGCACCTCGCAATCTGGCAAGTCGGAATCTGATGGACCAACGCCGCATCCAGCACGCCCTCGACGCAGCCGGCCTGACCTATCTGGCAGACCTCAACCCGCACATCGCCGCCCAGCTGCAAACGTGGCTACGGATGCTCGCCCGCTCCGACCGCAACCTGACGGCGATCCGAGACGCCGAGGCCGCGCTCCACAAACACGTCGTCGAGCCGCTCGTCGGACGCCACCAGCTGATCGCGGCCGATCTGCCCGTCCCCCACGGACCGATGATCGATATCGGCAGCGGCAACGGATCGCCCGGCTTGCCAATCGCGCTATGTGAACCAACGCGTCCCGCCCTGCTGCTCGACGCTCGATCCGGCGCGGCCTCGTTTCTCAGCGAAGTGACAGCCGCGATCGGCGCGGAACAGATCAGCGTTCACTGTGGTCGCGCCGAGCAGGTCGCCCACTCTAAACAGCGCGAGACTTTCGCCCTGGCGGTCAGTCGCGCCGCCGCGCCGCCGCCAGCCGCCCTGGAGCTGACCCTGCCCTTCCTGCAAGTTGGCGGCGTTGCCGCAATCTGGACCGGGCCGCTCTCGACCGATGCCCTCTGCGTCTGCGCCGACACGGCCACGACCCTCGGCGCGGTGCTGACGCCGATCCACTCCTCCCACACCGAACACCACCGCATCCTGGTCGCGACCAAACAGCACCACACCGACGCGCAGTTTCCTCGCCGCTGGAACCAGATCCGACGCGGACCGCCAGCCCCCATCTTCCCGGACGCACGGAAACCCTAGCCTGCGCTCATGTCCGACGCCTCCACAACAGCACCCCGCCTTGACCCATCGCGCTACCAGCGCAACCTGCGCGTCTACTACCTGTTCATGGGCTCCACCGGATTCATGGTCTTCCTGCCCATCTGGATCATCTATCTGCTCAATCACCGCGGACTATCGCTGACCGAGGTCGGCGTCTTCGAGTCGTTCTTCTTCCTCACCGTCATCCTTGGCGAGGTGCCCACGGGCGCCGTCGCCGACCGCTTCGGACGCCGCATCTCGCTCGCGCTCGGCGCAATCCTCTTCGCCGTCTCAATCGCCATCTTCGCCCAGGCAGACGACTTCGCCATCCTGCTCGGCTCCTACCTGGTCATGGGACTCGCGATGACCCTCTACTCCGGAGCCTCGGAAGCGTTGCTCTACGACACCCTGCGCGTGCTCGGACGTACCAACGAGTACGAGCGCCACAGCGGACGCTCGCACGGGCTCTTCTGGCTGATGATGGTGCTCGCCACCATCATCGGCGGACCGCTCAGCTACGTGCTCGGCTACTCCACGGCGATCACCATCTCCTGCGCCTTCTTCCTCGTCGCCGCCGTCGCGGCCCTGCTCTTGCGCGAGCCGCCCCGTCGCGAGTCTGACTTCCCCATCGATCCGCTCCACGCGCCGCCCGCTGGTCTGCACACCGCGCCCGACACCGAAGGCACCCTCCCTCCCCCAATCAAGCAGTCCGACGGCTTCCCGATCCTCAACGAAATGATGGAGGGCTTCCGCATCGTCTGGCGGCTCCGCCCGGTCCGCTACCTCGTGCCCTTCGCCGCCGTCCTGATCGCCCTCTACGACATGCCCCGCTTCCTCACCCAGCCCTACGTTGCCGGGCACGGACTCGACCCACTCGACAGCGCCGCCGACGGATTCATCTGGTCAGCCTTGATGATCCCCGCCTATCTCGGCACCATGATCGGCATGCTCAGCGCCGAATCCCTGATGACCCGCTTCGGACCGCGACGTTCCTTCCCGCTGATCCTCATCTGGGGCGCCGTCTTCATGGTGCCCCTGCTGATCTGGAACCATCTCGGACTGCTCGGCGCGATCTTCATGATCTCCATCGCCCAGGCCGCCATTCGACCCATCGCCACCGGTTACATCAACCGACGCATCACCTCCGATCAACGCGCCACCGTCCTGTCCATCTTCGCCCTCGTCGGCGGCGGCGCGATGAGCATCATCCTGCTCACCATCGTGCCCTTCGCCGACGCCGTCTCCTTCTCCGCCGCCTTTGGACTCGACCTGATCGCCGCGCTCACCCTCGGCGTCCTGCTCTGGCTCCTCTGGCGCGCCGCCCACCGCCGTGACCAGGCCGAACGCATCCGCCGCTGGTCGATGTCGATCCACAAGCCCCAGGCGCTCCACCGCCCTGCAGCCAACGGCGCCTCCGCAAACGGCACCGAGCAGGCACCGCGCCGCTCCACTGTGTACCGAAATGTGCAGAACACCGACTAACCACCACCTGATCGACTTCCCCGTTTGACACGACCGCCCCGATCATCCCTACGATCTCTGCATCGCCCTCGTCACTTCCGCACTACCCTCACTCGTTCGACAACCCGTCGCGATGGCAACGGCCCATGATCCAGCCTGAACGCTTCGCTCGCAACATCCCGATCTACTACCTCTTCCAGTTCGCGACGGGGTTCCTGATCTGGATCCCGATCTGGATCATCTTCCTGCAGGACGAGCGCGGCCTCTCGCTCACCCAGGTCGGACTCATGGAAGCGATCTTCTGGATCGGAATGATGGTCTTCGAGGTGCCCACCGGCGCCGTCGCCGACCGATTCGGACGCCGCAAGTCACTCGCCCTGGGCGGATTCATGTTCACCGCCGGCACCATCATGTTCGTGCTCTCCGACGGCTTCATCGGACTCGCGCTCAGCTACGTCGTGCTCGCCTTCTCGATGACCCTCTACTCCGGCTCCGGCCACGCGCTGCTGTTCGACAGCCTGCGCGTCCTGGGTCGCACCGGCGAGTACGAAAAACACATGGGCCGCGCCGAAGCGTTGATGACCGGCGCCCTCCTCGCCTCCGGACTGCTCGGCGGTCCCATGGCCGGCCTGCTCGGACTCGAAACCGTCTTCCTGATCGGCGCGATCACCATGGGCGGCGCTGGATTCGTCGCGCTCCTGCTGCGCGAACCACCACGCACCGAGGCCGAGTTCGGCGCAGCATTCCCCGCCGATCCCCTCCACGGCGGTCCCGAGCCGCAGCCTGAGCAAATCTCCGGCGGCCTCGCCAACTATGTCCTCAGCGGCTTCCGCATCGTCCTGCGCCAACGCCCGATCCTCTGGGTCATCATGCTCGCCGGCATCGTCGCCGTCGCCTACGAGATGCCCAACTTCTTCGTCCAACCCTTCCTGCGCAGCCACGACCTCGACCCCACCGGCGGTGTCATGAACGGCGTCGTCTGGAGCGCGCTCGTCGTGCCCGGCTTCGCCGGCATGTCCGCCGGCTCGCTGCTCGCCGCCCCCTTCGTCGCACGCGTCGGCGAACGACGCGCCCTGCCCATCCTGATGTTCAGCGGCGTCCTGCTCTTCATCCCCCTCTTGCTCTTCGACCACATCAGCATCATCCTCCCGATCGCCATCCTCAGCGGCATCCACGCCGCCATCCGACCGATCGCCACCGGCTACATCAACCGACGCATCCGCTCCGACCAACGCGCGACCGTGCTCTCCATCTTCGAGTTGATGATGGCCGCCCAGATGGCGCTGATCGTGCCGCTCATCTCAGCCTCCGCCGACAGCATCGACTTCCGCTTCGCCTACGGACTCTCCGTCGGTGTCGTGCTCACCCTGGGCGTCGGATTCTGGCTCTTCTGGCGGCGCGCACACCGCAGCGAGCAAGCGGACGCGCTGCGCCGCATCAGCATCCGCCCCAAGCCGCAGGCACCCGCCGCCCTGCCTCAAGCCCTGCCAGCACTGCTCCCGTCCGCAAACACGGGCAAAGGCATGCCCGTCGCCGTACCGCCACCCCAACTCAGCAAGGTCGACCGCGCCTCCCTACCACCGCGACGCTAGGCGACCACCTCGCGCTCGCGCAGCTCGGCGATCTGCGCCGCCCCGTACCCCAACGCCTCCAGCAGCGCCTCCGTGTCCTGACCGCGCGTCGGCGCCCCGCCTCGGATGCGGCCTGGTGTCGCCGAGAGCTTGGCCGCGATCCCCGCCTGGCGCATCCTGCCCCCTTCAGGCGTGGGAA
>JAJDZG010000100.1 GCA_022824765.1 Dehalococcoidia bacterium
AGCCCCCTAGAACGAGCCCTCACCAAATCAACACGCCGCCGCCGAAAAAAGTGGTACTAACGCCAGTCTGATCCTCTAGCAAGGCCGAGCCTTGTCAAGCAAGTCCCGCTTCGCTTTGTCAAACTTCTTGTTCCGCAGAGTGGAGTACACACGACCTCGCGGACCCGCAATCAGTTCCTTGCTTCTAAAGTCTCGCTGTAGAGCAAGATCATTTGAGAACAACAGTCGCGCACCACTGACCGACGCCACAGCCAGCACATGCGGGTCATCCGACTGTCGCGCTGGATGCTCCGAAAATCTCGTGACCTCTGCTTCCAGGTCCTCATCTGCAATCAGACGAAACCGGCCCGATCCTTGCGCACGGAATGCCCACTCGAAAAACGTTCCAGACGCTTGCCGCAACTCTCGCTGCAGCTTGCCCCCAGAAATCAACCGACCTTTACCCCTCGCAACCCAGCGCCTCATACCCTCGCCCGCTGGTGTCGGCGCGTCGCCAAACATCTCCTCCACCACGTTTGCATCGACGATGACACAACCTAATCGGGCGGCCAAAGGGATCTCTCGATTTCCTGCATGAAGAACGAGCGATATCCCGGCGGGGTGTTCTCAAGATTGCCCATCTTGTCGAACCAGATCTCGTGTATCTTCACATCCAGGCCATCCCGCTCGAAGTAGAGGATACGCACATCATCCGGTGTCAAAGAAGTCTTCCCATCACGAACATCCATCCGGATGCGGTCGATGAGGTGGTCGCTGTGAGTTTCAACGACGAGCTGGACCTGACCAGCTGCGATTTCGCACAACAGTGAGCCAAGAGCGGCCTGTGCACTTGGGTGCAGATGAACCTCAGGCTGTTGAAAGAGAAACAGGTCCGTAGGTTCGGACGGAGAGAGCAGTTCCATGACAATTGGCAGCGCTTGGTTGACCCCGTACCCTACATCAATGATGTTGCGAAAGGGTCCCTTCAAGCGCTTCGAACCCTTCCTGACCTGCAGCTGAAATGGATCACTCCCCGTGGTGCCGAGATGTTGCACCTTTATCTCATCGAACAAGCCAGACGTTCGACCGAAACGCTCGAGCTTGTGTTTCAGAGATTTCCAGCGAGCAGGTTGGAAGGAAGAGAGTTCGGCCAGTCGCATTGGCACATAGTCGCCTTCAGGTCCACGTTCCCACTTCCCAGGATCATAGGTTCTATGCGGCTGCGATCTCACAGGAGCGCTCGCGAAAGGCTCTGCCTGCTGGAAAGCCGACAGACCCGACAAGAGAATCAGTGGGTTTCCGGCTCCAAATCGGCTCAACGCACGTAAGGCATCGTGGTCTTCTTCAACAAAAGTCGGAGAGTCACCAACGACCGTCACCTGGGGAGGTCTTTCGTCATCGTCCCCAAACAGGCCCTCTCTCCTGGATTGCGCAAAAGTGTAGTGCCAAATTGCTCCCAACTCACCAGGAAAGGATGTTCCCGTCGGGACCGAAATCTCCCACTCTCCTCGGGGTGTTCTTATGCGTGCCTCATATGCCTTTCCATCCCTTTCCAGCTCCTCTTCGATCCAGCTATCTCCAACTGCGATTCTCTGTCTCTTCGGTGAGGGCGCAGTCCCATTGGATTCCTTGCCGAATGAGACCTCGAAGTCAACAATACTCTGGGTTCCTGTTTCACCCCTCTCTCTCAGCAGGGAGTCGCTGACGGAAGCCTTCAAGCCTCCGAAGAACGACTCAGCTCTGCTCCCCCTGCTACCTCTATGATGGGCAATCTCATCGAAGCTCCCGAGGTCATAGGGTTGCTTGAAGTTCGGATTGACGCCCTTGAATGCAATGTCCGACATGGCCCTCAGAAAGGCCATAAAGGAGGTCTTCCCGGTGCTGTTCTCGCCAACCAATAGGGTGATTGGTGCAAGAGTCACTGTTTGCTTGTCGCCAAAGCATCGGAATTTCTCGATCGAGACCTGTTGTAGGAGAGGCATGCTTCTATTCTAGCTCGTCACCGCTCCGCGCTCCGCTCCCGACACCAACGCCGCGTACTTCGCAAACACCCCGCTCTCGTAATTCGCCGCCGGTGCACTCCACGACGACCGCCGACGCTCCAGCTCCGACTCCGCCACATTCAGATTCAGCTCCCGATTCGCGATGTCCAGCGTGATCTCGTCGCCCTCCTCAACCAGCGCGATCGGGCCGCCAACGTACGCCTCCGGTGCCACGTGACCCGCCATCAAGCCGCGCGTCGCGCCCGAGAACCGGCCGTCTGTCAGCAGCGCCACAGACTCCCCCAGCCCCGCGCCCACGATCGCAGCCGTCACCCCGAGCATCTCACGCATGCCAGGTCCGCCCTTGGGACCCTCGTAGCGGATCACAACGATGTCGCCCGCCACAATCTCGTTGTTGGTCACTGCCGCCATCGCATCCTCTTCCCGCTCAAACACCCGAGCCGGCCCAGTCTGCAGCTGTCGCTCATAGCCAGCCACCTTCACCACGCAGCCCTCAGGCGAGAGCGACCCCTTCAGGATCACAAGTCCGCCCGTCTCCTTCAGCGCCTGCTCAACGGGCAGAATCACGTCCTGGCCAGGCGTCTCGACAGCCGTCGATGCAGCCTCGGCAATCGTCTGACCCGTCACCGTGACGGCATCCCCGTGCAGCTTCCCGCCCTCCAGCAGCCGCTGCGCCAGCAGCGGTGTGCCGCCCGCCCGATCCATATCCAGCGCCACGTAGCGACCGCCCGGACGCAGGTCGCCGATCAGCGGGGTCCGCTCGGAAATGTCGTCGAAATCGTCAATCGTCAGCTCGACACCCGCCTCCCGAGCCAGCGCGAGCAGATGCAGCACGACGTTGGTCGAGCCCCCAGTCGACGCCGCGCACGCGATCCCATTCTCGAACGCCTCGCGAGTCAGCAGATCCCGCGGCCTCACTCCCCGTCGGAGCACGTCCATCACCAGCCGACCCGCCTCCTCGCCCACATTCTGCTTCCGCGGATCCGTCGCGCCCACCGTCGCCGATCCCATCGGCGAGAGACCCAGAAACTCCAGCGTCGTCGCCATCGTGTTGGCCGTGTACTGCGCCCCGCAGGCACCCGCACCAGGACACGCATTCAGCGCCACCTGATGCAGCTCGTCGTCGTCAATCGTGCCCGCCGAGTGCTGGCCCACCGCCTCGAACACATCCTGGATCGTCAGATCGCGGCCGTCGTGGTGCCGGCCCGGCGCAATCGATCCCGAGTACAGCGCGACCGACGGTATGTTGATCCGCGCCATCGCCATCGCCGCCGCCGGAATCGTCTTGTCGCAGCCGCAAATCACCACCGCCGCGTCGAACGCATAGCCAACCGCGCAGAGCTCAATCGAATCCGTGATGATCTCGCGCGACACCAACGACGCCTTCATCCCCTCCGTGCCCATCGTGATCCCGTCCGAGATCGAAACCGTGTTCACCTCCATCGGCGTACCGCCCGCCTCGCGGATGCCCCGCATCACGTCCTGCGCCAGCGCCCGGTGCGAGAAGTTGCACGGCATCGTCCCAATCCAGTTGTGCGCCACCATCACCAGCGGCTTCGACAACGCCTCGTCGTCGTAGCCCACGGAGTAGAGCTGCGACCGCGCCGCCGCCCGGCTCGGTCCGTCCACGAGAACAGAAGATCGTTCGCGGAGCTGGTCATCTGAGGTCATAATTCTGCCTGCACTGGTTGCTGAACTCTCGGTGATCGCGCATAGCCTACCCTCACACCAACCCTCGAACGTTCGAGACGCCGTACCATACGAAGCAAATCAGCACAAAGGGCATCGGATGAGCCAGCACGTCGAGACACCATCCACACAGCAGGGACTGCTGCTCCGCATCTTCCCCGCGATGGAGTATCTCGAGTACCGCCGCATGTTCTATGCGGCCGGACTCTCAGCGATCTCCCTGTGGGCGATGATCACCGCGCGCGGTTGGTTGGGATACGAGCTCACCGGCAATCCCTCAGGTACCGGAATCGTCACCTTTGCAGCCATCGGACCCTGGGTGCTGGCGCCAATCGGTGGCGCCCTCGCAGACCGCTTCGACCGCGCCAAGATCGTGATCATCTGTCGCGTGGGCGCCGCCCTCTCCGCGATCGCCCTGGCCATCCTCGCCTTCAGCGGACAGATCGAGATGTGGAACCTCGTCCTGATCACCCTCGTCTCAGGAATCATCAGGTCCGGAGAAATGCCCGCCCAACAGGCGCTGCTCCCAAACCTGGTCAAGATGCACGCCCTGCTCAGCGCGATCACCATGGCCTCGATGATGCAATTCGGCTCCAAAGTGATCGGTCCCGTCGCCGGCCCTGTCATCCAGGCCTTCGGACCCGAGTGGGTCTTCCTCGCCGCCGCCGTCTTCCTCGCGCTCTCCATCCTCCAGATGACCCGCATCACCACCCGCTCCAGCGGCGGCATCCAGGGACACGCCGGCGGTGTCCTCCGAGACACCACCCGCCATGTCCGCGAGGGCCTCAGCTACCTCGGCAAGGCACCCTCCGTGCGCCTGATGATCATCATGGTCTCCCTCCACTGCATGTTCACCATGGCCTTCGACTTCTCCCTCCTGCCCGCCTACGCAGACCTCATCCTCGGCGGCGGACAGTCCGAGTACGGCTACATGCTCATGGCCATCGGCGGCGGAGCGCTGGCCTCCACGATTCTGCTCTCGATGCTGCCCTTGGGCGCTGTCCGCGGACGAGTCTTCCTCGTCGCCGGCATGTTCTCCGGCCTCTCGCTCGTCTGGGTCGGCGTCGCTGACTCATTGGTCATGGCAATGATCGGCGGCGTCATCGCCGGTGCCAGTCAAGCCATGTTCATGGCCCTCACCAGCGCCATGATCCAGGCCGTCATCCCCGACTCTGTGCGCGGACGCGTCATGTCCCTCTACGCCATGTTCGCAGGAGGCATCATGGCCGTCATGATCCTCGCCAACGGCTTGGCCGCCGACTACATCAGCATCAGAATCCTGCTCATCGGACCAGGCTTCATCTTCGCCGCCATCATGATCGCCGCCCTCGTCCTGCCGCGAATTCGCTCCGTCATCCGCAACGGAGCCATCGTCGAAGAAAGCCGACGCATGGCCCAACAAGCCGTCCGCCAGACCGCCGCAGTCGTCGCAGCCGCCATCCGACCACTAGACCTCGCCGCGCGCCCAGCGCCCCAGCAGACCGTCTCCCAGGAACGTTTGGGAAGCAGCGGAGGTGGAGGCGGCGGAGGCGGAGACTAACCCCCCACTCAGTCCGCCCCAATCCTCAGAATCTGACCAATCGTCATCCGCATGTACAGCCCCACGATGATCGCAATCGCCCCCAGGAACACCAGACCCAGCACACTGTAAGCGCCGCCGATCGTCGCCCAGTCCGTCACCGTCACGAACGGCGGCAGCACCGACTCGCCCGTCTCCACGAACCCCACAAACTCCAGCATCATCGTCCCCAACTGCAACCCCACCGCCGTGCCCAGCGCCATCGAGACGACGATGATCAAAATCTTCTCCACCCCCACAACCAACAGCACCTGCGGCAGCGAGAACCCCATCGTCCGCAGCACCGCAAACTCCCCCTGTTGCTGCTGCGCCACCAGCACCGACGCCACCAGGAACCCCAACGCCGCCAGCAGCACGATCGCGATGAAGGTCAGGAACAGCAACCCCTCCCATCCCGCCGCAACCAACGGATCCTCGTCCTGCAGATTGCGGATCGCGTCAATGTCGTAGCGGTCGTGCGGCCACGGCGGCGTCACCTCCAGATACGTCCGCAGCTGCCGCAACCCCTCGTCGCTCGATGGTTCAATCCACACCTCATTCGGCGCCAGCGCACCAATCGTCGCCGGATTCCGGTTCACCCGATAGAAGAGATAGTCCCGATTCGCAATGATCAGCGAACGCTGCCCGCTCGGATCCCACGTCGGAAACAGATCGAACACCCCCACGATCTCCACCGGCACATACACACTCGACATCCCCAGCCGAAACTCCGAACCCAGATCGAGCGACGCCTCCTCCAGAAACGACCGGCTCGCAATCACCGGCAGCGGATCGTCAGGACCCACCAATCGAATCCCCCGCGGCAATCCCGTCCGCACCTGCCGATTCCACTCGTACGACATCGCAAACTCGCCGTCGCGCGCGTGCTCCGTGGCCAGCCGAGCATCATCCGGCAGCGGACCCGCGCGAGCAGTGTCCGTAAACACCGTCCAGCGACCCTGCTGCTCGAAGCTCTCGATAATCGTGCCCTCCGCGAACCCCACCTCCACAATGTCCTCCGGCACCCGATCGAGCGTCGCCCACTGCAGCGCGTCGAACGCCGCGAACCCCCCAAAGTTCGTCGCCCCGCCCGTGCGGATCGATATCGACTGCACCGTCCACGGACCGATATGCGGCCCACCGCTGCCCGCCAGCAAATCGCCCACCACGAAGCGCCAGCCCTCCGTCAACTCGCCAGCAAAGAACCCGCGCGGACGTGGCAACCCCTGCAACGCCACATCCCGGTACCGACCCTGGCTGTCCTGCAACCGCAACGCCGGCCCGATCGCCCCGTTCGTGTCCGGCACCCAGATCCACATCCCCACGTGCGTCGCACCCTCCGGAATCTCAATCCGCTCAATCTCAAACTGCGGACCCGACGCCCGCTCCACCAGCTCGCTAATCTCCTCCAACGAAAAGTCCTCCCGGTACCACAGCACGTTCTGGAACGACTCCGGCTCGACCCCCAGCACGGTCGCATCCGTCACGTCCAGCGCCCCCCGCGAGAACGACGCGTTCTGTCGCACCACGTATGACGCCTCACCAATGCCCGGAGCCTCCGCCAGGTCGTCTGCCAGCATCTCGACCGACGCGCCCGTGCTGCGCAGATCGGCCAGCCGCAGCTGCGCCCCCGATTGATAGGCCGCCCGATCGTCGAAGGACTTGTCCAGCGTCGCCCCAAACGTCCCCCCAAACATCCCCAGCGATGTCGCCATGATCAACAACAGCGCCAGACGCCCCGGCTGCACCGGCGCCCGCGTCAGATGCCACAGCACCATCTGCATCGACGCCCCGCCCAGCAACCGCGCCACCCCGCCAAACAGCGAGAGCAGCAGCGGGAACAGCCGCAGGAACAGCACCGCAACCGTCACCACAAACACCGCCGGCGCGATCAGCAGCAACGGATCCTGCTGCAGCCCGCCGAACAGATCCTCCGTCACCAGCGATCCCGACTCCTGCAGCTGGAAAAACAGCAACGCCCCCACGCCCACCACCACGAGATCGAGGTAATAGCGCTGGAACACCGGCTTGTCCTCCGGCCGCGACGTCGACCGCGCAAAGTGCACCACCGTCGCACGATTCGACCGCCAGGCCGGCCAGAGCAACGCGACAAAGCTCAGCACCGCACCGATCGCCGCCCAGATGTACACCTCCCCGGTCAACTCCACCGACAGCCGCGCGCCCCCCGTCAGACCCTCAAACGCCGGCGTGAACCCGAGCAACGCAATCGCCTCCCGCGCCACCAACGGACCCAGACCCAGCGCCAACGCCACCAACAGCAGCCCCTCGATCGTCGAGATCGACATGATGTGGCCCAGCCCCGCGCCACGCGATTTGAGCAGCGCCACCTCGCCCGATTGCCGCTCCACGACCATCGTCGACACGAGCACGAGGTAGAACAGCACAATCCCCACGATCTGCAGCGTCAGCACCAGCAGCGGGATCGACGAAAAGAACTCCTTCGTCTCGTAGGCGTTCAGGACATCGACGATCTCGCTCTCAATCCGCGCCCGCTCGATCTCCTTGGTGATCGACTCGAACGCCGCCCGAAACTGGATCGCAGCCGTGCCCGCCTCATCCGCCGTAAACGCCCGACGGTTGACCTGCGCTTGCACCTCCAGCCGCGCCCGCAGCTCCGGCATGTACCCCGCCATCGCGTCAATCAGCGTCGCCCGCGGCGCAAAGAACGCGAACGCATCCGTCCGCTCCGTCGGAACCAGGAAGTGATCCCGCCGCACGCCCCAGTAACGATCCGTGTAGTCGATCGGCTGCACCAGCCCAACCAGCCGAATCTGCATCGGCCCTGCGTCATTCCGCCACGACGCGTGTATGTCCCGCACCTCGCCCAGCTCAAATCCGCCCGCAGCCGCCGCCTCAACCCCCATCGCGACATCAACCGTCGGCGACACCTCAGGCGTCGCCGCCGGCGCCGCCTCAGGCCAGACCCCCTCGACCAGCTCGATCTGCTCGCCAATGTCCTCGAACCACAGCACCCGCGCCCGATCCCGAGGATCCTCGTCCGGCGGCGTCCCGCCAACATCCGTCATGAAAAACGTCGCCGTCGTCAGCGATTTCGTCGGCTCCTGGATGTACTGCTCCGGAATCCGAAGCCGACGCTCCATGACCGCAAACGACTCCTCCGCCTGCCCGCCCGACAGGCCGTGAGCCGCGTTCAGAATGCGCACATCGAGCGCCGCGTCCGAAGCCCGCCGCAGATCCGTCTGCAAACCCAAATCCTGCAGCGCGTTGCGGTAAATCGACGTCGACGCCATCAGCGCCACCGCCAGCACCACGCCGACCGCGACCGCCGCCATCAAGCGGCGATTGCCGTTCAACCGCCGGATCGCAATCCGCAAGGCCGTGGGTAGAGAGCCGAACATGCCGCCCATGCTGCCTCAACTCGACCGGTCCCGGCCATGCCGACTTCTTGGCCGTGTTCTCGCGATCCGTGCTGCGGGGGGTATGGCCAACCGCAATGCCTTCGTAGACTACTAGCCAATCGTCCAACATCTGCCAATCAAGTGTGGGGGACCGGGTGGAGTCGTTCGGGTCAATCCTGGCCTTTGTCTTGCGACGCATGCGCGACAGCTGGCGCCTCCAGCTCGTGATCGCCGCCGGCATCCTCGTCGCCGCCGTCCTCATGGCCTCCACCACCATCTACACCCGCGCCGTCTCCGACCTCTCCCTCACCGTCTCCCTCCGCGAAGACCTCACCGACCGCCGTCAGATGTTCACCTCGCTCAACAACCTCCCCTTGGCCGGCGGACCCAACGTCTCCGCCCGCCAATACACCTCCGAATCCATCGACGACCGCTTCGGCAACCTCGAGTCCCAGCGGCTGCGCTTCCGCTCGACCGTCCTCATGCAGGCCAACCTGCCTCTGCGCCCCGCCCAGGTCGTCGGCACGACTACCTACTTCGCCGCCCTCGACGGCGCCGAATCACACCTCGACCTCATCGACGGACGCTTCCCCAACGCCCCAGCCCTCGCCGAGAACGGCACCATCGCCGGACCAATCGAGGTCGCCATGCCCTACAACAGCGCGCAAGGCATCGGCATCGAGGTCGGCAGCCAATGGGCCATCGTCGACGCCTGGGACGAGTGCGACCGCGAACCCGACCCGCCGCCAGGCGGCCCGCCACCGCCGCCTCGTCCCCCCTGCGAACCCACCATGCTCGTCCAGCGCGTCATCCCCGTCGTCGTCACCGGCCTCGTCGCCCCCTCCCACTGGCAGCCCGCCGCCTACGACAGCGAGTACTGGGCCCGCATCCCGGACGACATTCGACGCGGCGTCTTCACCGGCGCCGCCCGACCACAGAGCATCGCCATGATCGTCCCCGCCGACGCCTTCGACGACGCCCTGCCCACGATCCTCAGCGGCGACCTGCTCAACACCACCTGGATCTCCGAAATCGACACCGAACAACTCAACGTCGCCGTCCTCGACGACACCCGCGACGCCTTCGACCTCCTCCGCGAAGACCTGCGCTCCGTCGGCGGCTCCGTTCGCTCCCCAATCGAACCGCGACTCGAATCATTCGTCCGCGACCTCAACTTCACCCAGGTCCCCATCCTCATGCTGCTCGCCCAGGTCGTCGGCATCGCCCTCTTCTACGTCGTCATCGTCTCCGGCGTCCAGGTCGCCCAACGACGCGAGGAACTCTTCTCCATGCGCTCCCGCGGAGCCTCAATCTGGCAGGTCATCTCCCACACCGCCATCGAGGGAGTCATCCTCGCCATCGTCTCCGCCGCCGCCGCCCCATTCATCGCCATCGGCATCATCGGACTGCTCGGCTACACGCCCGTCTTCGAGCCGCTCACCGGCGGCAATCCCATCCCCACCACACTCACCGATACGGCCTTCCTGCTCTCAGCCGCCGGCGCAATCGTCGCCGTGCTCTTCACCCTGGCCCCGCTCGTCATCGCATCCCGCACACGCGTCCTCTCCGAACGACTGCGCAACACCTCACGACCCGGCGGACCAAACGTCCTGCAGCGCTACTTCCTCGACGTCGCCCTCATCCTCGTCGCCGTCGGACTCATCTTCGAGGCCGATCTGCGCGGCACCGTCTTCGAACGCAACAGCGTCGGCGGTCTCACCGCCGACCCGCTCCTGCTCAGCACCCCCATCCTCTTCGCCCTCGCCGCCACCCTCGTCATCCTCCGCTTCCTCCCCTACTTCTACCGATTCTTCGCCTGGCTCACCTACGACCGCTTCCCCCTCTCCATCGCCTCCACCCTGCGTTATGTGAGCCGCACCGTCGGACCAGCCGCGCGCCTCACCATCCTGCTCATGCTCGGCGCCGCCCTCGGTACCTTCGCCGCCTCCTACGCCGACACCGTCGAACTCTCACTCGCCGAACGCATCGAGTACGACAACGGAGTCGAATTCCGCGTCGGACTCGGCGAAACCGGCTACACCACCGCCGCCGGCGTCCGCGACCGACTCGGACCCCTCGACGGCGTCGACGCCGTCGCCTCTGTCCATCGTGCCAAAGTCTCCGCCGGACGCAGCGTCGGCACCACCACCAGCGTCAACATCCTCGCCCTCGAGCCCAAAGCCGCCGTCGACATGATGTGGTTCCGCCAAGACCTCTCCCTCATCTCCTTCAACCAGCTCATCGAAACCATCGACGTCCCGCCCGTCGGTCGCGGCGTCAGCATCCCCCCAGAGACCGAGACCCTGCGCCTCTGGGTCCGGCTCGGCCCAGGCGAAACCGACCAGTCCCTCTGGCTCCGCATCCGCGACGGCGACGGCCGCTACTTCACCGCCGGCGGCATCGAACTACCCCCCGACGACACCCCCTGGACTCCGATCGACATCAACTTCCAGCAAGAAATCGTCGACTTCGGCGCCGCCGAGCCCTACTCCCTCCATTCAATCGTGATGAGCGAGCCCTTCGGACTCTTCACCTCTGAACCGGCCACCGTCTACTACGACGCCGTCACCGCCATCCAGCCCGACGGTCGCGAACTCATCATCGAAGACTTCGAAAACCGCGGTTGGCTCGAATACGAGCAGCGCCGAACAGCCGACGACGAAGTGGCCTTCGAGGCCGACGACGATCCCATCTCCGGCGACCACGTCATGGCCTTCTACCCCGGCGTCGGACAGTCGCCCGGCCTCCGCGCCGCCCACTTCGCCGACCCAGCCTTCTGCTCCAACACCCGCTGCACCGTGCCCACAATCATCAGCGCCGACTTCGCAGACCGCCAGCGACTCGACATCGGCGACCGCTTCCCGCTCCGCATGGACACCATGATCGTCAGCGCCCAGGTCGCCGCCGTCGTCGAACTCTTCCCCACCCTCCGGCCCGACGAACGCTCCTTCATCGTCGCCGACTACGACGCCCTCTTCCACATGGGCTCCGTCACCGGACTCAGGCCCAGCGTCTCCCCCACCGAAGCCTGGCTCGACCTCTCCGAGGACCCCGAACTCCGCGCCGCCGCCAAGGCCGAAATGAACCGACCTCGCTACTCCCTCGGACGCTTCCACGACCGCAACGACCGCCTCGAAGACAGCGGCAACGACCCCCTCACCACCGCCGGCGGCTCCGGAATCCTGCTCGTCGCCTTCATCGCCATCTCCCTCCTCCTCACCCTCGCCTTCCTCGTCTCCATGGCCGTCTCCGCACGCCAGCGACGCCTCGAAATGTCCCTCCTCCGCACCGTCGGCGTCGGCAACGCCAGCATCCTCATCCAGCTCTTCCTCGAATACGCCATCATCGTCGGCACCGGACTCGTCCTCGGCGTCCTGCTCGGCAACCGCATCTCCCTCCTCCTCCTCGCCTACCTCGAAATCGACGAGAGCGGACGACCCGTCCTCCCACCCTTCCAGGTCGAAACCGACTGGCAAATCCTCGGCGTCGCCTTCGCCGTCCTCATCGGCGTCCTCGTCATCGGCGTCCTCGCCACCTGGCGCTGGTTCCTCAAACTAGAACTAAACCGAGAACTCCGCCTAACCAACTAACCCCCTCCACCGCCAGCCCCCCCTTCCGTCATAACAGCATGTCTGGAATCACGCCCGACAACACCCCCAACCCCCCCACCCGACGCCCACCCACAAACCAGCCCCCAACAACCGGCCCCGCCACCAACCCCCCACCACCC
>JAJDZG010000082.1 GCA_022824765.1 Dehalococcoidia bacterium
CCGCGCGCGCCAAGGGCCTCCAGGAAAACGCCGTGATCGTGCAGCACGCCATGCGCAACGCACTGATCCCGGTGCTCACCGTGATCGGGCTGCAGGCGTCACTGCTGATCGGCGGCTCGGTGATCATGGAAAGCATCTTCAACCTGCCCGGTATGGGGCTCAAGATGATTGAGGCGCTCAAGCGCCGCGACATCCCCATCGTGATGGGCATCATGGTCGTGATCGCGCTGTTCGTGATCGTCGTCAACCTCGTGGTCGATCTCGCCTACTCGCTGGTCGACCCGCGCATCCGCTACTCCTAGCCGAGAGCGGTTGAGGGTCGAAGGGACAACGCCGTGTCCGAATCCACCACACTCGACGATGTTGTCGTCATTGGACGCCGCGAAGGCATCGCCGAACGCGCGCGAGACCTGATCGAAACCCTGATCAACCGCGCGCTCGAAAGCCCAATCGGCTTCATCACCGCGCTCGCCGGACTGATCCTGCTCGGCTCCTTCGGCTTCCTCGTCGCCGTCGTGATCATGCCCTATTGGATGTACCGACGCCGCAAGTACCTCGGCGCCTTCGGTGCCGTGATCCTGCTGGCCTGCGTGCTCGTCGCCTTCTTCGCTCCCCTCATTCAAACCACCGATACCGGCGGCAACGCCAACATCGTGCCCTACGCCAAGGCCACCTTCTCGGACCGCTTCATCGGCCCCACCTGGGACCACGTGCTCGGCACGGACAACCTCGGCCGCGACTACACCACGCGGATCGTCTACGGCGCCGAAGTGACCGTGCTGGTCGGCGTCGGAACCGTCCTGCTGACCGCCTTCCTCGCAACAGGGATCGGCCTCGTCTCCGGCTACTTCGCCGGCGCAGGCCTCTCCTGGGGCATGCGCGCCCCGCCTCAAGTGCTCGGACTGCCCGGTCCACTCTGGTGGTTCGCCGCCTTGCCCTTCGCGCTCTTCTTCCTCGCCATACAGCTCGCAATCCGCTTAGCCGACCTCGCCACCCTGGGGCTGCTCCATGACCAATGGGAGAAGCTCTCCGAATCGGCCGGGCTCGGCATGCCTACCAAACCCGGGCCGCTGCCCGACATCGACCTCGTGATCCAGCGCGTCGTTGACGTCTGGAACGCCTTCCCCGCCATCTTCCTGATCCTCGGCATCCTGGCCGTGCTCGGCTCCGGCGGCGACGGGTTCTTCGGGCTCGGCCGCGGACCCGACTTCGGCCCCCAGGCAGACTTCGGCGACGAATGGCTCTGGGAAGTCTTCCCACGCACCACCGTCGTGATCGTCACGCTCGCCGTCGTGCTCGCCGCCGGCAACTCACGGATCGTCAGAGGCGCCGTGCTCTCGACTCGCGCCACGCAGTACGTCGAGGCCGCACGCGCGCTCGGCGCCAACAACGCGCGAATCATGCTCGCTCACATCATCCCCAACGTCATGGCCACGATCATCATCCTCTCCTCGATCAACCTCGGCGTGGCCGTGCTGGCCGAAGCAGCCATCTCCTTCCTCGGCTTCGGCATCCCCGAACCGTTCCCAACCTGGGGCCGCGACGCCGGCGGTCTCGCGCTCACCTACGGCGCACAATACTGGTGGATGGCCGTCTTCCCGGGCCTGGCGATTGCCATCGCCGTGTTCGGCTTCAACATGATGGGCGACGCGCTGCGGGACATTCTCGACCCCCGCTTGCGCGGCACCTAAGCGCCGAAGCTGGTCGCTGATGGCCAATCCACGCTTGGCTCGCATCAGCGACCGCCACCGGCCGATTTGATCGGCAGACGCAAACAGTACGTGCGGGCGTAACACCCCCGCGCGTGACCGCAGCATCTGCGGTACATTGTCGCGAAGGCGCGAAACTCGGGTCGCCCGAGTGGATCGCTTCGCACTCAGCAACGGACGGGACGATCCCGTCCCCACAGGAGGCACAGCATGAGCGAACGTAACTATTGGCAACGGATGCGGCGGCGACAGCTCTCGCGGCGCGCGCTCTTGGGCGCGTCCGCTCGTGCCGGCGTCGGCGCAGCCGGCCTGGCCTTGGTCGGCTGCGGCGACGATGACGACGACGGTCAGACCGCCGCCCAGGTGCAGCAGCAAGCCCAGCAGCAACAGCAGGCCGTGCAGCAGCAGACCCAGCAACAGCAGCAGGCCCAGCAGGCTGCCCAGCAGGCGTCGCAGCAAGAGGACGACGACCAGCAGGCAGCGATGCAGCAGCAGCAGGCCGTCTCGGCCATGCCCGCGCCCGGCGCCGGTGGCGCCGGCGTCTCGCCCTACGTTGGCCTCAGCTCGGGCGACCCGCCCACGCTCGACCCCTACGAGAACCTCACCTATCGCACCCAGATCGGCTCGGCCTATCACTACGCCAAGCTGATCCGCGAGGTCGAAGGTGCGCCCGGCATCTCGCCGATCAACACCGCCGAAATCTCCGAGGACGCCTCCCGGCTGCCCGAGGTGATCGACCCGACGACCTACGTGTTCAACCTGCGTGAAGATGTCCACTGGCACGACGTCGAGCCGCTCAACGGCCGGCAGCTCGTGATGGACGACATCATGTACACCTACGACCGCTTCCGCGAGGTCTCGCCGAACTCGGCCGGCTGGGACAAGGTCGTGGCCTCCTTCCAGGGCGGCGAAGACAACGCGATCACGGTCGGTCTGCACCGCCCCCACGCGCCCTTCCTCACCCTCGCCTCGTCCTCCCAGCACCTCTGGTTCATCCCGCCCGAAATCGTCGACGACGGCACGGTCGCCTCGCGCCCGGTCGGTGCGGGCCCGTGGATCTTCGAGGAGTTCGAGCCCGGCGTCGCGCTGCGCTGGCGACGCAACCCCAACTGGCACATCGGCAACGACATGGGCGGCGCGCCCTTCCAGGAAACCATCACCAAGACGATGCAGAATGATCCGAACGTGATCATTCAGGCCATCGCCGATGGCAACCTCGACATGTCGCTGCTCTCGGCGGCCGTCTACCGCCAGATGGACGACGCGATCCCGGCCGAGTACGACCGCGACCGCTACTTCGTCTTCACCCCCAACACGGTGCCCGGCGGCTTCTACTTCAACTTCTCGATCCAGCCCTGGAACGACGTCCGCATGCGGCTCGCCTTGTCCATGGCCATGGACCGCGACGGCGTCCTCTCCGCCACCGACGACACCGGTCAGGGTGGATGGCAGTCCGGCATCTCGCAGCTGCCGCCCTTCTGGCTCGACCCCAAGTCGGACGAGTTCGGACCCAACGCGCAGTACTTCCAGCTCAACCGGGCCGAAGCCCAGAAGCTGATGGACGCGGCCGGTTACCCCGACGGCGTGCAGGCGCTCGTCCACAACACCGCCGACTACGGCGCAGCGACGAACAACCTCTACGCCGCCTGCATCGCGACCGTGGCCGAATCCGGCTTCCAGATGGAGATCTTCTCCAAGGAATACGCCGCCTACATCGCCTCGATCTTCCGCGGCAACTTCCCCGACAACTGGGACGGCGAGTCCAGCCACCTCGCGATCGGCCCCTTCTACGGCGGCGCGACCGACCCGGAGGACCTCTTCGCGGCCGTCTACTCGCGTACCTCGGGCCGGCACAACTGGGGCTCCTCGGGCCGCACGCCCGACAACCGCGACGCCGTGCTGGCGCTCGACACCGGCGGCAACGCCGAGTCCTGGTCGCCGGTCGACGCCGACACGTTCGGCCACCCGAACGCCGCAATCGGCGGCGGCCCCGAGCTCGACGAAACACTGCACCAGATGTTCGAAGATCAGCGCGCGCTGCTCGACCTCGAAGAGCGGATCGAAGCGATCAACGACATCCAGCGCTACCTGGCCGAGCAGATGTACTACGTGCCCTACGTCGCCACGCCAGGCGTCTACGCCTTCAACCCCTGGGTCAAGCAGAACGACTACGAAAACGTCCACCCCAAGACCACCTACGGCTGGGGCGGCGCGTTCGAACCATTCGTCTGGATGGACCAGGCGCTCAAGGACGAGCTCACCTAAAGCCCGTCCACCGCACAAGAGGGCAACCAACCAAGCGCCCGCCTGGCCCGCCAGGCGGGCGCTCGGCCCTCCAGCCCCCACCGTCACGCCAGCCAAGGCCGTCATTCCAGCCCCCACCGTCATTCCAGCTTGTCTGGAATCTCGCCTCGCCAGAAGCGCCCAAAAGGAACAACGTCCCAAACCTCGCAGGCACAACAATCCACAACCACGCACCCAACATTCGTCAATCCAGCCCCCACCGTCATTCCAGCTCCTACCGTCATTCCAGCTTGTCTGGAATCCCGCCCGGCCAGAAGCGCGCAAAAGGAACCAAGTCCAAACCTCGCTGCAACAACAATCCACAACCGCGCGCCCAACATGCGTCACGCCAGCCAGGGCCATCTTTCCAGCCCCCACCGTCATTCCAGCTTGTCTGGAATCTCGCCTGCCCAGAACCGCGCAAGAGGAACAAAATCCCAGACCCCGCCGGAACAACAATCCCCAACCACGCCACCAACATTCGTCATTTCCGCCAGCGCCGTCACGCCAGCCAGGTCCCTCATTCCAGCTTGTCTGGAATCTCGCCCGGCCAGAACCGCCCAAAAGGAACAAAATCCCAGACCCCGCCTGGACAACAATCCACAACCGCACACCCAACATTCGTCATTCCAGCGAGACTCGCCCCACCCAATCGCGCCTCCAGCGGACGCAAGTCCGGCCATTCCACTCGGCCAGGCGCCTAACATGCGGCACCGACCCCCGCCGACATCGACGCAACCAGCCGGTCTCACCCTCGACCCCGCCCTGCTCGAATGCCAGCACGTGGTCCTTCAAGAACGCCGCCTGCCCCTCGCTCGGGAAGCAGACCTGCACAGCCCGACCTAAGCACTACGGGCGCATCGCGAACACCGAGCGCTCCCATCGTGTCTCATTGAGCCAGAAACTGACCTCGCCGAAGTCGACCTTCGGCCCGGCGCCCGGCGGATGCACCAGGAATCCGTCACGTCGACAGAGCCAGACTTCACCTTCGACCACTCTGCGACCCGTCGCGTCCAGCTCCGAACACGATCAACCGAGCCTCGTACCTGGAAACCACCGAGGCCGGGCCACATCAGACCATCACCCAGGCATCAGATACGCTCCGCCGATGGTCTAGAAGAACCGCTCAGCCAGTCGCGGAGGCGGTCACTTGCGGCCGAACTCGCGCAGGACATCGTCGGCGGCGATCTCGATCAGCGTG
>JAJDZG010000130.1 GCA_022824765.1 Dehalococcoidia bacterium
AGCGCCTTCGCCTCGATCTGGCGAATCCGCTCACGCGTGACATTGAAGTCGCGGCCGACCTCTTCGAGCGTGCGCGCGCGGCCGTCACCGAGTCCGAAGCGCAGCTGCAGCACCTCGCGCTCGCGCGGGAGTAGTGAGTCAAGCACGGCGCCGACCGTCTCCTTGAGCAGCTGCTGACCGGCGGCCGCGTCGGGCGGCGTGGTCTTGTCGTCCTCCACGAAGTCGCCCAGATGACTGTCGTCTTCCTCGCCGATCGGTGTCTCGAGCGAGACGGGCTCCTGCGAGACCTTGATGATCTCGCGCACGCGCTGGGCGTCGACCCCCATACCCTCGCCGATCTCTTCGAATGTCGGCTCACGCCCCAGCTCCTGCACGAGCCGGCGTGAGACGCGGACCTGTTTGTTGATCGTCTCGACCATGTGGACCGGAATGCGAATCGTCCGCGCCTGATCAGCGATCGCTCGGGTGATCGCCTGGCGAATCCACCATGTCGCATAGGTCGAGAACTTGTAGCCCTTGCGGTAGTCGAACTTCTCGACGGCGCGGACGAGGCCGATGTTGCCCTCCTGAATCAGGTCGAGCATCGACATGCCGCGTCCGATGTATTTCTTCGCGACGGACACGACCAGCCGCAGGTTGGCCTCGGTCAGGCGCTTCTCCGAGAGATACGCATCCTCCTTGAGCACGCCGATCCGTCGCTCACAGCGCAGCGCAACGGTCTCGAGCCGACTGTCGAGGTCGTTCGGACAGGGGATAAGGTTCTCGATGCCGTCGGTCGCGCGCAGCAGGTGCCGCACGTGCCGCTCGTTGAAGATGTGCGTGACGACCGAGACTTGCACCAGGCGTTCCTCGGCACGGGCTTCGTCATATTCCTCGTCATCCGCACCAAAGATCGTGACCAACGCCTCGCGCAGGTCAGGGTCCATTTCCTGGTCGACGCGCTCGCGGAAGGTCTGATGCTTGGTCAGGTCAAAGAGTGAGAGATCGGCGCAGTCAATCTGCTCGGCGACGACGGCAATCTCCGGCAGCAGCGACTCCATCTGCAGGAGCAAATAGATCGTCACTTCGATGGCGTTCGGCGCGCGACCGTTCTGGATGCGCCACTCTTCTTCGAAGTCCCGGATCCAGTTGCCCTCTTCCATCTGGCGCGAGAGTTCGCGCTCATCTTCTGCCTTGAGCAGGTTGACGCGGCCAATCTCGCGCAGATACATGCGGACCGGATCGTCGACGCCGTCCGCCTCTTCGTGAACGTTCTGTCGGCCTTCTTTGCGCAGTTCAATGATGCGGCGAGAGCCGACATCCTTGCTGCGTTCGTAGAGGTCCACGCTGGGAAGCTCTACCTCCGCCGCGGCCTTCTTGCTGCGTCGGCGGCTCTTGCCCTTGGCTGCACCCTTGCGACGGGTGTTCTTCTTCGGCGTCGGATCGGGCCGTGGCTGCAGGGGACGGTCGAGCGCCGCGAGCAGTTCGCCGATCTTCTGCTTGTCCTCGTCTGTCTCTTCGCCGTTGAGCGTGAAGTTGGCGACGGCGGCGTGGGAAATTTGGCGTTCCTCGTGCATCTTGGCCTGATTGCGCCGTTCGGCGGCCTTTTTTGGCGTTGGCGCGGCCTTGGTCGATTTCTTGGTCGTGCGCTTGGGCTGCTCGGCGAGGTTGATCGTGCGTCGGCCGGCGGGCATCGAGAACTCGTCAACCGGCGCGGTCAGGGCACGCACCCGGGCTTCTTCTTCCGACTGCGCGACGGCGCGGGGCTTTCGCTGACCTGGCGCCTCCGCCGTCATGCGCCGGTCGCCCAACTGGTCGTGGACGAGCTGGCGCAGGCGGCCCACGATGTGATTGCCCAGTTCGGCCGAGCGGGCTCGTTCGGCCAACACGGCGGCAGTGGCGACTGCTTGCTTGGGCTTTCGCTTCGTCGAGCGTCTGCGAGCGGGACGCGCGCGTCCGCCGCCGCCGTTGGACCTGTTGCCGGCCGCTTCCGAAATCGGGGCAGTCTTGATTGGAGCAGACTTGGCCTCATCAACGTTGGCTGTGGTCATGCGTCGCGCCTCTCCTCTTGGTGCAACGTCCCGCCGACTCTGGCTCGGCCAGAGTCAGGCAGGCGTAGACGGTGTGGGTGTGTCGGGTGGACGATGCAGCCGCAGCGCTTCGTCGCGGAACTGGATCATGTTCAGCGCCTCCTGCAGGAGGTCTGGATCGTCGACGGCATCGGTACCGCCTCGATCCAGCAACGCCGCCGCGCGGGCCGCATCGTCAGGCCGTGCGCCTGAACTCGCCAGTTGGAGTTCTTGGTTCTTCAGACGGAGACCCTCTTTGGTGCGGCGTTTGCGGATACGCGCGATCGCGTCCGCCATCGCGGCGGCGGCGTCATCGTCACTGTAGGGCGGAAGCTCGTCAGCGTCACGCGCGAGACGGCGAATTCGCCCCTCAACGTCTGGATTCAGCGCGATCACGTCGTCGAGCGACGCCGATGGCTGGTCGGCTAGCGCGTTCAGAATGACGCGATCCTCCGAGTCCTCGACCAGCGCGACCTCGCCGTGCCCGAACATCACCCGCACGCCCGGATGGCGGATCGCGAGATGAAGCAGGAAGGTCTGCTGCCGGTTCTGCATCCGAGCTGACTGCGGTACGGGCACACCGTCGCTGCGCCGACGACCGCTGGACGGCGGCGCGTAGTCGCTCGCCAGCGTTCCTCGTTCCACCCGCGCATATGCGGCGACCCGGCGCGTGTACTCCTCGCGGAGCACCGCGTCTCCGATCGTGCGAATCGTCGGCATCACCTCGGCGACATAGTCCGAACGTCCGCGCGGCGATTCCATGTCGTGGTTGCCGCGCACGTGATCCAACAGCCAATCGAGGAACGGTGGCGCGGTCTCGACTAGCTCGCGCCAGAGATCAGGCTCGGCCCTGATCAGATCATCCGGGTCCCGCCCTTCTGGCAGCGGAATGATCCGAATGTCGTTGGAGAGCGTCTGTTGTAGCTGACCGATGCGGCGGAAGTCGGTCGACACCGTCTGCTGGGCGCCCAGCGCCTCGCGGGCGGTGTCGATACCGCGCCGCGCAGCGGCCTGGCCTGCGGCGTCGGGGTCCAGAGCCAGACGGACGTCGGCAGCGATCGGCTTCAGGAGGCCGATCTGCGTCTCGGTCAGCGCGGTGCCCATTGAGGCGACAGTGTTGGGCGTGCCGAACTCGTGTGCGCTGATCACGTCCGTGTAGCCCTCAACGATGATCACTCGCCCCATCTCGCGGACAGCGCTGCGGGCGAGGTCGAGGCCGTAGAGAATGTCGCGCTTGCGGAACAGGTCGCTCTCGGGCGTGTTGATGTACTTGGCCGGCTCGTCGATCAGGGTGCGGCCGCCAAAGCCGACGGTCTCGGATCGCCCGTTGCGGATCGGAAAGATCAGCCGGTCGCGGAAGCGGTCGAGCGGCCCGCGCTCGGTCGAGATGATCAATCCCGCCGCCTCGGCGTCCTCCAGTCGGTGTCCACGCGCCGAAAGATGGTGGACGAGCGCATCGGACTCGGAGACGGCCACGCCCAGATTGAACTGTCGCGCGGCGTCGATCGAGATGCCGCGCGCCTGCAGATAGTCGCGCGCGTCGCGGCCAATCGACGGCTCGTGCAGGTTGCCGCGCCAGAAGTGCAATGCCGCGTCGTTGGCGAGCAGCAGCCGTTCGCGCCGTTCGTCTTGCTGTTGCTGTTCGGCGCTGCGCGGGCGCAGTTCGACGCCGGCCCGTTCCGCCAGGCGCCTCAATGCCTCGCGAAAGTCGACGTTGTGCCGCTTCATCTCCCACGAGAAGACATCGCCGCCCTCGGAACATGCGCCGAAACAATGCCAAGACTGGCGCTCGGGGTTGACGACGAAGGACGGGGTGCGCTCGGAGTGGAACGGACAGGGCGCTTTGTACGTCGAGCCGCTGCGTTTGAGCGCGATTTCGGAGGAAATCAAGTCAACGATATCGGTGCGCGCCTTGACTTCTTCTGCAGCAGTCACGATCCGACCCCCAGCCGCGCACTGCCAAGCGGATCCCCAACCATTACCTGAATGTAAAGCGAACTGCCGTCTTTTTCAATCGCGCCCGCTGCTCAATGAGACCAATCACTCGTCCAGCGACAAGGTGACGGTGTTGTTCGAGGTGTCCGACTCGGCCAGATTTCCAGTGGTTACGAGGGTCAACGCGATCACGCCGCTGTGCGACTGTTGGCTGGCCAGAATCTCCACGCCGCCCGCCGCCAGCGGTGAGGCGTCGGCGGAACGCCGCGTGATGACTTCGAGTTCCACCTCAGCCGAATCCGTGATGACCACGAAGAACGACTCCGCCGGCCCGTCGCCTTGATTCTCGACGGTGAAGAGAACGAAGCCGTCGCGGGTGCTCTGCGTGTCGAGGAAGGTCAGGTCGGGCAGCTCCGCGGACTGCGTCTCCGCTGCCTCTCCTGCTTCGGCGTCTTCATCTTCCTCAGGGTCTGTCTGCTCGCCGTCGGCTTCGTCCTCTGCGGCCTCGGGCGCGGACAGCAAGACCTGGAAAGTGTTGTTGGCCGAGGTCGTGTCGATCGCGGATTCGAGCACGATCAACGCTTGGACATCCACGCCATCATCGAGATCAAGCTCCAGCGGGATCGAGCGCAGATCATCGGGAGCCATGCTGAGCACAACGGCGGCTGAACCAAATTCTACCCCGCTCGCCGCGTCGACCACGGAGATGAGGACATCGGCGCGCTCGATCTCGACATCGCTGACGTTGGTGATCGACACGTTCAGCCGGCGCAGGTCGTCCGCAGTCTGGCGAGCGGTGACGATGGCGATGTCCACCTCGTCCCGCAGCGCTTCTTGTCCCGCTTGTTCACCTTCGGGGTCCGCGGATGATTGCTGCTGCGCAGGTTCGTCAGCCGCGCCCTCTGCAATCACGTGAATCACGATCCGATCGTCGTAGCGATCATCCTCGGGCGTGAAGACGACCAGCTGCAGCTCATAGGAGCCTGAGTTGGTGATCCAACGCTGGACATCTTCGACCACTTCGGCGTACGGGTCGGCCGGGCCTTCAGCGGAGTGAATGAGCACCGAATTGCCGAGGGTGTTGTCTGGCGAGATCGGCGTGAGATAGAGCAGCGCGCTGCTGACGGTGACATTGGGCGCGCTGATCTCCACATCGAACGCGAAGTCGTCGCCGAGCATGAAGCGTGAGGCATTGGCCGGCGAGTCGATCTGTGCCGCGCCGATGCCGCTGGAGGTCTGCCCATTGGTCGTGTCCGACGGTTGTGATTGGCTGCCCGACGATGCCGATGCGTCGTCTTGCGGCAGCGCTCCGCCCTGCGGGACGAGGACGACTGGTGTGGTCTGCTGCTCCTCGCGACCCGCGGCGTCGATCGCGACGATCGTGACCTCCACTTCGCCCGTCTCGCCAGGCGTCCAGTCGATGTTCGCGAGGTACTCGTTGTCGACCAGCGCTGGGATCACAGAGACGACCCGGTTCCCGTCAACGAGCATGTCGAATCGCTCGATTGGCTGGCTGCCTGACGCGGAGATGGCCAGGCGGACCGTCGTCCCCCTGACGATCTGCTGCAGCGGCGAGATGCCCAGCACCTGAAGTCGCAGCGCGGCAGCGACCCGTGCCTGATCATCCGTGACCTCGACGCGAATCTGCCGCTCTGTTTCGACGCCCTCAGCGTCCAACGCGACGATTCGCAACTCCGCGAAGCCCAGCCGCGTCGGTGTCCACACGAACGTGCCGATGTACGCGCCGCGATCGGGCGAATAGGCGGGCAGGACGGAGACGAGCGATTGTCCGTCGACGAACAGTTCCAGCGTCGCGACAGGGTTGCCTGAGGAGATGGTGACCGTGATGCTCTGTGGGTCTTCCAGCAACACCAGTTCGCCGTCGTCGACCGAGATAACGACGAGCGGCGCATCGGGCTCGTTCGAATTGAGCACGTCGAGCGTGAGGATCAGCACCGCCACGGCGGCGACGATGCCGCTGATCACGATGAAGATGGCAATCGAACCGATGCGGCTGCCCATGTGCCTCCTGCGGACGCGGCAGTCGGTCAGCCTCGGCGAGCCGCCTCGGCGTTGGCCACGAGGTGGCGGGTCTGCTCAATCACGTCCGGCGTCACGGAGATCGAGGTGATCCCCCAATCCACGAGACGCTGCGCGAGGTCAGGATGTTCCGACGGCCCCTGTCCGCAGACCGACACCGTGATGCCGCGCCGCTTGGCCGTGTTGATCACGCGCTCGATCGACTTGAGCACCGCCGGGTTGCGCTCGTCGAAGGACTCGGCGAAGCGCTCGGAGTCGCGGTCGATGCCGAGCGTCAGCTGCGTCAGGTCGTTCGAGCCGATCGAGACGCCGTCAATGCCGCAGTCGATGAACTCATCTAGCAGCAGCACGTTGGACGGCACCTCGACCATCATCCACAGCTGGAAACCGCCGGGCGTCGCCGCATCGCGGACGAGGCCGTAGTCGGCGACTTGCCTGGCGACCTGCGCCATCTCGTCCGGGGTGCGAACGAAGGGGATCATCAGGTGCAGGTTGGGATGATCCGCGCGGACCTGCTCCAGCGCCCGCAGTTCGAGCTCGAACAGGTCAGGCTCGCGGATGTAGCGGGCCGCGCCGCGGTAGCCGATCATCGGGTTTTCTTCGTCAGGCTCGTAGAGGTCGCCGCCGGTCAGGTTGGCGTACTCGTTGGTTTTGAAGTCCGTCGCCCGATAGACGACAGGGCGCGGGTCAAACGCGGAGGCAATCTTGCGCATACCCTCGGAGAGCCGACGCACGTACTCGTCCTGGCGGCCCGTGTTGATGAAGCTGCGCGGATGCTCGCCCAGCCGTGCGATGATGAACTCGGCCCGCAACAGTCCGACGCCGTCGACATCGCGTTCGGCCACGCGGTCAGCAATCTCCGGCTCCGCCAGGTTGACGTAGAGGCGCGTCTCGGTCTCGACCCTCGCGTAGCGCTCCTCCTGGCGGTCGTTCCACCAGGCGATCAGCTCAGATTCGACCCCGTCGTAGACCACGCCGTTGCCACCGTCGACAGTGACTTCACGGCCGTCTGCCAGCGCGGCCGCTCCAGCGGCGCCGACGACGCAAGGCACGCCAAGCTCGCGCGAGATGATCGCCGCGTGACAGGTGCGTCCGCCGCGCTCGGTGATGATCGCCGCCGCCCGCTTCATCGCCGGGACAAAGTCTGGCGTGGTCATTTCCGCGACGAGCACATCGCCCTCGCCGATTCCAGATGTCTCCTTCGCGTCGAGGATCACGCGGATGCGTCCGCTGGCGACGCCAGGCGAGGCCGGCGACCCGTCGAGGATCGGCGTCTGGGCGACCTCTGGCGCCGGATTCGCGCCGTTGATCGGCGTGGATGGGCCGACGGTCGTGATTGGCCGCGTTTGCAGCAGGTAGAAGTTGCCGTTGGCGCGGCCCCACTCGATGTCCTGTGGAGAGCCGTAGTGGCTCTCGATGCGTTGTCCGATGGCGCTGAGTTCGAGGATCGCGTCATCGCTCAGCTTGACCGCGGCGCCGTCGGCCTCCGCGAGATCCTGCCACACATTGGCGCCGTGTTCGGGGTCGATCCGTCCGTCGCTCGCGCGAACCAGCTGGCGGTCCTGGACCAAAATCTGGCGTTCGATGATCTCGCCAGCGCGCTTGTCGACCTCGTAGTGGTCAGGCGAGACGAGTCCGCCCACGACGGCTTCGCCCAACCCGAACGCGGCTTCGATGACGATCTTGTTGTGGTCGTTGCTGATCGGGTCCACCGTGAACATGACGCCCGATGTCTCCGACTGCACCATCTGCTGTACTGGCACGGCGAGATCGACGTCGAGGTGCCCCCAGCCCGCTTGCTCTCTGTAGAAGACGGCGCGCGCCTCGAAGAGCGACGCCCAGCAGCGCTGAACGGCCTCGACGACATTGACGCTGCCCTCAATGTTGAGGAATGTCGCCTGCTGGCCGGCGAATGACGCTTCGGCCAGGTCTTCCGCCGTCGCTGAGCTGCGCACGGCGACGGGACCCTCGCCCAGCGCCGCGTAGGCGGCGATGATCTCCTGCTGAATCGCGGCAGGCATCTCCGCCTGCTCGATGGCGTGTCGGACTGCGGCCGAGCGCTCGTTGAGCTGTGTGTCGTCGTTGACGTCGAGCCCGAAGAGGATGCCACGGAGCTGTTGATCGAGCCCAGAGTCCTGGATGAAGTGCCGAAACGCGCGTGTGCTGACCACGAACCCCGGCGGCACCGGAATGTTGGCCTGGGTCAGCTCGCCGAGGTTGGCACCCTTGCCGCCCACGAGCGGTACGTCGTCTCGTCCGACATCGGCGAACCAGACGATGTGTGAGGAATCAGCTGTCATGAAGCACGCCCGCGCTGCTGGGGGAATCGAAAACGTCGAGGCATCACTGGCAGGATATCACCGCGTTAACGAACGTCCTGTGTCGCGCTGTGGACTGCGGCTCAGACCAGATCATCCTTGTCCGTCGGGGGG
>JAJDZG010000045.1 GCA_022824765.1 Dehalococcoidia bacterium
CGAGGATGCCGTCGCGGGCGTCCACGGCGTCGATGACTTCCTGGTCGCGGAGCGATCCGGCGACGGAGACGATGGCGCGAACGCCGGCGTCGAGGGCGGCTTCGGGGCCGTCGGCAAAGGGGAAGAAGGCGTCGGAGGCCAGGTAGGAACCGCTGGCGGCGTCGCCGGCTTGTTCGGCGGCGTGGCGGACGGCGTTGACGCGGTTGACCTGGCCGCTACCGAGGCCGATGAGGCGTCCGTCCCGGACCAGGACGATGGCGTTGGACTTGACGTGGCGGATGACCTTGAGGCCGAAGCGGAGTTGATCGAGATCGTCGGCTGTTGGCTGGGCCTTGCTGACCACGCGCATTTCAAGGTCGGGGCGGGGCGCTCGGTCGGGAGCCTGGACGAGGTAGCCGCGGTCGATGCCCCAGACGTGGGCGGCCTCGAAGTGGAGGGCTGAGCGAGTTGTGGGCGCGGGCCAGCGCATGATGCGGAGGTCCTTGCGTCGGCGGAGACGGCGGAGGGCGGCCGGTTCGTAGTTGGGGGCGACGATCACGTGGTAGAGGTGGCCGCGCATGGCGGCGACGGTTTCGGCGGTGACGGTGCGGTTGAAGCCGAGGATGCCGCCGAAGGCGGATATCGGATCGGTTTCGCGGGCGCGGCGGTAGGCCTCGACCTGGGACTCGGGGTGGGTTGCCAGGCAGCAAGGCATGGTGTGCTTGATGATCGAGACGGCGATGTCTTCGAAGTCGTTGGCGGAGGCCCAGGCGGCCTGCAGGTCGAGGATGTTGATGTAGGAGAGCTCCAGGCCGTGGAGTTGCTCGACGCCAGCGAGTTCGGTGTCGCCAAGCTCGGCGGCGCCGGCCGCGTAGAAGGCGCCGGGCTGGTGGGGGTTTTCGCCGTAGCGGAGGCTCTGGAGACGGCGGAGGGGGACGGTGAGCAGTTCGGGGAAGGACTGGCCCAGATCCTGCTGCAGGTAGGCGGCGATGTGGGCGTCGTAGAAGGCGGTGAGGGCGAAGGCCCTAGCGGCGAGTTCGCGGCGGAGCGCGTCCGCGCCTGAGGGTTTGTCGAGGGAGTCGAGCACGCGCGGGTAGTCGGCGGGGTCGACGAGGATCCAGACGTCGTCGGGGTTCTTGGCGGCGGCGCGGATAAGGGCGACGCCGCCGATGTCGATGTTCTCGAGGAGTTCGTCGCGGTCGTCGGTGGCGGCAAGGGTGGCGGCGAAGGGGTAGAGGTTGACGGCGACGAGGTCGATTGTGCCGATGCCGAGGACGGCCAGTTCGGCGAGGTGTTGGTCGGAGTCGCGGCGGGCGAGGATGCCGCCATGGACGGCGGGGTGGAGGGTCTTGACGCGGCCGTCGAGCATTTCGGGGGCGCCGGTGACGTCTTCGACCTCAAGGACGGAGTGCCCGGCGGCGGCGATGGCGGAGGCGGTGCCGCCGGAGGCGACGAACTCCCAGCCGCGGGCGGCGAGGCCGGCGGCGAGGTCTTCAAGCCCGGTCTTGTCGTAGACGCTGATCAGGGCGCGGGGTGCGGCCATAGGGCCTGGCTCTCCTCCGAGTGGATGTGGACTCGACCGTTTTCAATGCGCACGCGGTCCTCGGCGAACCAGCGCAGGGCCAAAGGATAAACGCGATGCTCCTGTTCGAGAATTCGATTCGAGAGCGAGTCGACGGTGTCGTGGGGCAGGACGGGGACGGCGGCCTGGGCCACGATGGGTCCGGCGTCCAGTTGGTCGGTTACGACGTGGACGGTGCAGCCGCTGATCTTGACGCCGGCGCGAAGAGCGTCGGTCTGCGGCACGGGCGCCATGCCGCCGGCGAAGGCGGGCAGCAGGGACGGGTGGATGTTGAGGATGCGGTTGGGGTAGGCGGCGACGATGAACGGACGGAGGATGGCGTCGAAGCCCGCCAGGGCGACGAAGTCGGCGCCGGAGGCTTGCAGGAGTTCGAGCATGCGGCGCTGTTGGGCGTTGCGGGAGGGGAAGGCGCGGCACGGCACGGGGTAGCCGGGGACGCTGTGGGCTTTTGCCACGTCCAGCGCGCCGACGTTTTCGCGATTGGTGATCAGGGCGACGGCACGGGCGTCGAGCTTGTCGCTGGCGATGGCGTCGAGGATGGCAGCCGCGTTGGAGCCGCGGCCGGAGGCCATGATGGCGAGATTCATGGCGTGGGCGTGAGCTCCACGGGGGACTGGCGGTGATCGGCGATGGCGCCGACTCGCACGGCGTGTGGCAGTTCCGCCAGCAGCCGTTCAGCCGCTTCGGGCGAGGCCACGAGGATGGCGCCGACGCCCATGTTGAAGACGCGGAACATCTCGGCGGGGGAGACGTCGAGGCCGTCGGCGATGGCTTCGAAGATTGGCGGTTGGGACCAGGTACCTGTGTCGATCAGGGCTGTGACGGAGTCGGGGAGGACGCGCTCGAGGTTTTCGGCGATGCCGCCGCCGGTGATGTGGGCGGCGACGCGCGTGCCGGGGACGGCGAAGGCGGCGGCGAACTCCGAGAGGTACGAGAGATGGGGCGCGAGGAGGGCGTCTTCGAGCGTCTGGTCGCCGATGGGCGTCTCGCGGTCGTAGATGGTGAGCAGTTCGCGGGCGAGGCTGTAGCCGTTGGTGTGGGGGCCGCTGGAGGGGAGGCCGATACAGACGTCGCCGACAGAGACGGTGGCCGTGTCGGGAAGATTGCCGGCGGAGGCGACGCCGATGACGGCGCCGACGGCGTCGTAGCGGCCGGGAGCGTAGGTGTCAGGCATGAGGGCGGTTTCGCCGCCGACAATGGAGACGCCGGCGTCGCGGCAGGCCGAGGCCATGCCCCGGACCAAGAAAGTCAGGACGGACGGGTCCAGGCGGTCGGCGGCGACGTAGTCGAGGAAGGCGATGGGGCGGGCGTTCTGGACGGCTACGTCGTTGAGGCAATGGTTGACGAGGTCGCGCCCGGCGTCGGCCGGGCGGCCCATTTCGATGGCGAGGTGGAGCTTGGTGCCGACGCCGTCGATGCTGGCGACGATGGCCGGGTCGGGAATGTCCGCCGGGATCCGGATGACGCCGCCGAAGCTGCCGAAGGCGTCCAGCGTGAGCGGGGTTGCCGTTGAAGCGACGGCGGAACTCAGGCCGGCCTTGGCGCGCTGGGCCAAATCTAGGTCAACGCCGGCTTCCGCGTAGCTGGAGGTTGGACTGTCGTGCACGCGGGTGGCCGGGTTAGCCCTCGGAGTGTGTGCGGGATTCCACGCGGTCGATGGTGGCCTCGCGCGGGAACACCATGGCGGTGGCGATGTTCTCGGGTCGTTCGAGCAGGAACTTGTCGAAGGTCAACTGCACGTCCAACGGGTAGGTGTGGGTGAAGCAGCCCAGGCAGAGACGATCGCTGGAGCGGCCGATGGCCTGTACCAGGTTCTCCGTGGACTGGTAGCCGAGGCTGTCGGCGCCGATGTCCTCACAGATCTGTTCCACGTCCAGCTTGTGAGCGACAAGGTCGTCCGGATCGGGAATGTCGATGCCAAGGAAGCAGGGCCAGCGGATGGGCGGAGCGGTGATGCGCACGTGAACCTCGGAGGCGCCGCCCTCGTCGCGCAGCAGCCTGACCAGCGAGGCCTGGGTGGTGCCGCGGACGATGGTGTCGTCGACCATGACCACGCGCTTGCCCGCAGTGATGTCCGGGAGGGCGCTGTACTTGAGACGGACCCCGAGCTTGCGGAGACGCGGGGTGGGTTCGATGAAGGTGCGGCCGATGTAGCGGTTGCGGACGAAGCCGTCGCCGTAGGGCAGGCCGGATTCTTCCGCGTAGCCGGTGGCGGCGGCGGTGGCGGAGTCGGGGACGCCGATGACGATGTCTGCGTCCACGGGATGCTGGCGGGCGAGCAGGCGGCCCATGGAGCGGCGGGCGGAGTGGACGCTGGCGCCGTCAAGCATCGAGTCGGGGCGCGAGAAGTAGATGTACTCGAAGGCGCAGACAGCGTGGCGCTGCGGCATTTCGAGCTTGATGGACTGCATGCCGTCGTCGTCGATGGCGACGATTTCGCCAGGCTCGACGTCGCGTTCGAAGGTGGCGCCGATGGTGTCGAGCGCGCAGGTCTCGGAGGCGATGACGCGGGTTCCGTTGGCCCGGCCGATGGACAGCGGGCGGTTGCCCATGCCGTCGCGGACGGCGATCAACTGGGTGGGCGTGGCGATGATGAGGCAGAACGATCCCTGGAGACGCGGCGCGATCTGGCGCACCCGATCGACCATGGTCGCGCCGGGGGCGGTGGCAATGAGGTCGGCAATGACGGCGGAGTCGGTGGTGGACGAGTCGGGGAAGGTGTCCAGGGAGGCGTTGTTGCGAAGGTCGAGCGCGTTGACGATGTTGCCGTTATGGCCGAGCGCCATGGGGCCAATGTCGGTGTTGCGCAGGATGGGCTGGATGTTGGAGGCGTTGCTGGAGCCGGCGGTGGAATAACGGCAGTGACCGATGGCCAGGTGTCCCTTGAGGCGGGCCAGGCGGTGGTCGGAAAAGACTCGGGAAACCAGGCCCATGCGGCGTTCGGCGTGGAGGCGCTGGCCGTCGCCGACGGCGATGCCGGCGCTTTCCTGCCCGCGATGCTGCACGGCAAAGAGGGCGAAGTAGGTTTGGACGGCGGCGTCGTCGGTAGCACCGTGGACGCCGATAACCCCGCAGGCTTCGCGCAGATTCGGCGAGCCGTCGGGGGCGGCCGGTTCGTAAGACGGACCCAGGCTCAGCGCCAGAGCAGGATGTTCCGCTTTGTGCTCCCCGTGCCGCATCTTAGCCGGGCGGGGCGTGTCCGGCTAGCGCCAGCTCGAGACCCTGGGACCAAACCTGCTCGGCGTGGGCAAGCGAGACGTCAATGGGGCCGATACAGAGGCGGTCGCCGCCGACTTTGCCAACCGGCGTGATGGGCACCGAGTGGGTGGCGGCCGCGGCGGCAACGGCGGCGGCGGCGAGGGGCGGGTAGCTGACGACGATGCGCGACTGGGACTCGCCGAAGAGGGCTTCGTCGAGTCGTCCGAGGATAGGCAGGTCGGACGCATGGACACCGAGGCCGCCCGCAAAGGCCGACTCGGCGAGGGCGACGGCGAGGCCGCCGTCGGAGCAGTCGTGGGCGGACGAGAGGAGGCGGGCGATGATGAGCTCGCGGACGAGACGTTGGACCGCGACTTCGTCGACCAGGTCGATTTCGGGACAGCCGGTGACCCGGTCATGGGCTACCGAGAGGTACTCGCTGCCATCAAGCCGGGGCTGACCGGCACCGAGGACCGCGATTTCATCGCCGTCGGACGTGAAGCCGGCGCCGCAGCGGCGGTCGAGTTCGTCCAGGACACCGAGCATGCCGACGACGGGCGTGGGCCAGATGGCCTCGCCGCCGGACTCGTTGTAGAGGCTGACGTTGCCGCTGATGACCGGAGTCTCAAGCGCGCGGGCGGCGGCGGCCATGCCGTCGATGGCCCGGGAGAGTTGGTAGTAGGCGGCGGGCTGTTCGGGGGAGCCGAAGTTGAGGCAGTTGGTGAAGGCGAGCGGACGCGCGCCGGTGCAGGAGACGTTGCGCGCGGACTCGGCAATGGCGGCCGCGCCGCCGACAAAGGGGTCCAGGTAGGTGGTGCGGCCATTGCCGTCGGTGGCGATGGCCACGCCAAGGGGCGTGCCCTTGATACGCAGGAGCGCGGCGTCTCCGCCGGGGACGATGACCGTATTGGCTCCGACCATGTGGTCGTACTGGCGGTAGATGGGTCGACGGCTGGCGATGTTGGGGGAGGCGAGGAGTTGGAGGAAGGCGGAGGTCGGGTCGTCGGGTTCGGGCAGGGCATCCAGGTCGAGGGAGCCGACCTCATCAAGGTAGGCCGGGCGCTCGACGGGATAGGTGTAGGTGGGCGCGTCGGTGAGCATGGTGATGGGGAGGGTGGCGGCGGATTGACCGTTGTCCCTGACATCCAGGAGACCGGTCTCGGTGACCTCGCCTATGACGTCGCTATGGAGGCCCCACTTGTCAAAGACGCGCTGGACTTCGTGGGCGCGGCCGCGGGCGGCGACGACGAGCATGCGCTCCTGACTCTCACTTAACATAACTTCGTAGGGAGTCATGCCGGCGGCGCGACGGGCGACGTGCTCAAGGTTCAGGACCACGCCG
>JAJDZG010000102.1 GCA_022824765.1 Dehalococcoidia bacterium
CCGACGCCGGGCTGCACGTCCTCTGCGACGACCGCGACGAACGGGCCGGCGTCAAATTCAACGACGCCGATCTGCTCGGCGCGCCACTGCGTATCACGATCGGCGCCCGCGGTCTCAAGGACGGCCTGGTCGAACTCAAGCCGCGCCGTGCGTCCGAACCGTCCCCGACGCCCTTGGCCGACGCGGCCGAGGCCGCGCTGGCCGCCGTGCGCGCCAGCGCCGAGCTGTAGCGCCAGAGCGGTCGTACTTGACACTGCGCCACTCTGAGACGACCCATCTGCGGTGTATAGTTGCCATGTGGATGTCGGGTGGTGGGGTCGGGCTCACCGGTCTGATCCTGCCCCGCAGGCATCAGACTTCAACCCACGACACGGATTCCCGCTCTCCCAGCAGGACAACTGACCCGATGACACCCGAATTTCTGCTCGCAATCAAACAACTGCGCAACGACAAAAACCTCGACGAAGAGGTCGTGTTCGGTGCGGTCGAACGCGGCATGGCCGCCGCCGTCAAACGACGCTGGGACCTGCCCGGCGTCGTGATGGTCGAGATCGACCGCTACGACGGCAGCATGAAGGCCTGGTCCGAGCGCGAGGTCGTCGAGATCGAGGAAGACATCGCCGAGCCCGACCTGCAGATCGAGCTCGAACGCGCCCAACAGATCGATCCCAACGTCCAGATCGGCTCGACCCTGCGCGAAGACCACGACGACATCGGCGACATCGGAGGTCGGATCGAGGCCCAGACGACCAAACAGGTCGTCCTCCAGGCGCTGCGCGAGGCCGAGCGCGAGGCCATCTTCGCCAAGTACGCCGGCGACGAGGGCGGCATCATCTCTGGCACCGTCCAGCGCGCTGAATCTCACCAAATCATCATCGAACTCGCCGATTCCACGGAAACCGTCATGCCCGCCGGCGAACTCGTCCGCATGGAGCGCCTGCGCAGCGGTCAGCGCGTCAAGGCCATGCTGGTCGAGGTGATGCGCGAGAACAAGGGGCCGCAGCTCAAGACCTCGCGCGCACGCCCCGAATTCGTCCAGCGCCTATTCGAGCTCGAAGTGCCCGAAATCATGCGCGGCATCGTCGAAATCCGCGGCGTCGCCCGCGAACCCGGTCACCGCACCAAAGTCGCCGTCTACTCCAACCGCGAGGGCGTCGACCCGATCGGCAGCTGCATCGGCATGCGCGCCATGCGGATCCAGAACATCGTCAACGAACTCAGCGGCGAGCGAATCGACGTGATCGAATGGGACCGCGACCCGCGACGCTTCGTCGAGCACGCGCTCAGCCCAGCGCAAATCCTCGCCGTCCGCATCGATCCCGACACCAACACCGCCGAATGCGCCGTGCCCGACATGCAGCTCAGCCTGGCCATCGGCCGCGAGGGACAGAATGCCCGCCTCGCCGCCCGGCTGACCGGTTACCGCATCGACATCAAGCCCCAGACCGTCGCCGAGCGGTTGCAACAAGAGGGCAAGGGACCATTCGCCCCGCAGGTCGAGTATGAACTGGCGCCAGAGCCGGAGCCCGAGCCCGAACCGGTCGCCGTCACCGCACCGTCCGTCGCGGCCGCCGAGCTCCAGCCGGCCCAAGCCTCCGCGCCCACCGAAGCCGCCCCGCTCCAGACCGAACCGATCGTTGAGCCTGAGCTGGTCGAGGATGAGCCCGAACCCGAGCCCGTCCTGCAAGCGACCGAAGTCGCACCCGCCGCTCGCGACGACGGACAGATCCGCTTCGGCGAAGACGTCCTGCGCCGCGAGCAGGAGCAGGAGTCGCAGCGCAGACGCCGGCGACGTCCTCGCTACCACGAGGTCGATGAGGATCTCGAGGAAGACCCCTACGCCGATTACGAAGACGAATTCGCAGACGACTTCTAGGAGCGCACCCGCACACAACCCCCGCTGGTCCATCTTCCGTCTGACGGCGACGCGGGTTCCAGCCCCGCGCAGCACGAGAGCATGTCATGTCCGACCGCCCACGCTCCCCTGCATCCATTCCCCTGCGGCGCTGCGTCGTCTGCCGCCAGTCGGCGCCCAAGTCCACACTGCTGCGCGCCGTCCGACGGCCGGACCGCTCGGTCTCGCTGAGCCCGTCGGCCGACGGTCGCGGCGCCTACATCCACATCCGGGAAGCCTGCCTCACCGCTGCGGCGACGGAGCCCAGGCAGCTCGAACGCGCGCTGCGCATCCAGCTGCCTGAGGCGCTGCTCGCTGACCTACAAGAACGCACCGCCCAGATCGCCAACGCGATCGCCTAACCTCAACCTTCGGAGTCCGCCATGACGACCCAACAGCGCACCCAGCAGACGCCTCCACCGCCGATCGAGGACGCCGTCGTCCAGATTCCCCGCACGCTGACCGTGCGCGAGCTGGCAGACCTGCTCGGCGACACCCCAGTCACGATCATCAAGACGCTGATGACCAACGGCATCATGGCCGATGTCTCCAAAACGCTCGACTACGGCACGGCAGCGATCGTCGCCATGGAGCGCGGCTTCGACCCTGAGGAGGCCGGCGATGTGGTCGAGGAGGCTGAAGCGCCCTCCACGCTCGACTTGCTCGATCTGCCCGACGAAGAGCAGGACGCCGAATCCGATCTCCAACACCGCGCGCCCGTGGTCGCCGTGCTGGGACACGTCGACCACGGCAAAACCTCGCTGCTCGACTACATCCGTCAGGCCAACGTCGCCGAAGGCGAGGCCGGCGGCATCACCCAGCGCGTCGGCGCCTATCAGGCAGCCGCCAGCGACCGCACGCTCACCTTCATCGACACGCCAGGCCACGCCGCCTTCACCGAGATGCGCGCGCGCGGCGCGCAGGCCACCGATATCGCGATCCTCGTCGTCGCCGCCAACGACGGCGTGATGCCCCAGACGCTCGAGGCCGTCAATCACATCCACGCCGCCGGCGTCCCCTACGTCGTCGCCCTCAACAAGATGGACCTCGACAACATCAACCCGGACCGCGTCAAAGCCGCGCTCGCCGATATCGAGGTCGTCATCGAGGAATACGGCGGCGACGTCCCGCTCGTGCCCGTCTCGGCGACCGAGGGCGACGGCATGGACGACTTGCTCGAGACGCTGTTGCTCGTCGCCGATCTTGCCGACCTGCGCGCCAACCCCAATCGCGCCGCCTCCGGCGTGGTCCTCGAAGCCGAGCTCGACCGGCGGCAAGGGCCCCGCACCACCCTGCTCATCCAGCGCGGCACCCTCCGTCAAGGCGACGCCATCCTCGTCGGACAAACCTGGGGACGCATCAAGGCGATGACCGACTTCGTCGGCAACCGCATCGACGAGGCCGGTCCGTCCATGCCCGTCGTCGTGCTCGGCCTGCAAGACGTCGCAGAAGCCGGCGACGCCTTCCGCGTCGTCGGAAGCGACCGCGAAGCGAAACGCATCTACGAACAGGCCCGACGCGAGCGAGAGGCCCGCGACGCCCAGATCCAGCATTCCGCCTCGCTCGACGCGCTCTTCGGCGAAATCTCGCGCGGCGATGTCTCAGCGCTCAACCTGATCGTCAAGACCGACGTCGTCGGATCGGTCGAGGCGCTGCGCGAATCGCTCGAACAGCTCACCAACGAGGAGGTCACGGTCAAAGTCATCCACGCCGCGGCTGGCCCCGTCTCCGTCGCGGACGTCAACCTTGCGCTCGCCTCCGAGGGGCTCGTGATCGCCTTCAATACCCCGGTCGAACCGGGCGCCGAGCGCCTGGCCGAGCTCGAGGGCGTTGAGGTCCGCAGCTACTCCATCATCTACGAAGTGATCGAACAGGTCGAAGCAGCCATCAGCGGTCTGCTCGAGCCCGTCCACATGCAGGTCGTCGACGCCCACGCCGAAGTCTTGCAGGTCTTCCCCATTCGCGGACTCGGCAACATCGCCGGCTGCCGATCACTCGACGGATCGATCCGCGCCGATGCCATGGTGCACGTCTACCGCAACGGTGAGCAGATCGCTGAGTCGCCCATCTCCAGCCTCCGCCGCTTCCAGGACACCGTCCGCGAAGTCGACGCGGGACAGGAATTCGGCGTCGCCCTGGCCCGCTACGACCGCTTCGAGGCCGGCGACCAGCTCGAGTTCTTCCACATCGAAGTGCAGTCGCGGATCGTCCAGGGCGGCGAAATCCGCAACGTGACCCGCTGAGCCCCGACATGGCACGCACCCTTCGACCCCATGCTCGACTCGGCGTCCGCGACGCCGCCGGCGTTGACCGCATGGACAAAGTCAACGATCTGCTGCGCGACACCATCGCCGAGGTGCTCGCCCGCGAGCTGAAGGATCCACGTCTGGAGCGAACCATGCTGAGCGTGACCGAGGTGCGCGCGTCCCGTGACCTGCGCAACGCGACGGTGCTGATCTCTGCCATGGCACCGCCCGACACCTCCAGCGATGACCAGTCACAGGTCGCCGCCGAGGCGATTGACGCGCTCAACGGAGCCGCGCCCTTTGTGCATCGCACGATCCGCCGCTCCTTGCGGATGAAGCGCGTGCCCTGGCTCAGCTTCGAGCTCGACCAGCGCCTCGCCGGTGCGGCCGAAATGCAGGAACGCCTGCGCGGACTGAGCGGCAGCGGGTCGAGCACCGGCGCTGGCGGATCATGAGCCGCCGACGCCGTGAGCCGCATCACCCCGGCGCCGTCTTCCTCGTCGACAAGCCGCAGGGCCCCACCTCGCACGACATCGTGCGCGACATCCGACGCTGGACCGGCCTGCGCCGCGTCGGGCACGGCGGCACCCTCGACCCATTGGCCAGCGGACTGCTGCCCGTATTCGTCGGCGTCGCCACCCGCCTCAACGAATACCTCGCGCCCTACCGCAAGTCATACGAGGCCACCCTCCTCCTCGGCCAGGCCACCGACACCGACGACAGCGAAGGTCAGGTCATCTCCCGCGAGGATGTGCCCGACTTCAGCCCAGAGCAGATCGACGCCGCGCTCGATCAGTTCCGCGGTGAAATCTCGCAGGTCCCGCCCCAGTTCAGCGCGGTCAAGCGCGACGGTGTCGCCGCCTACCGCTCCGCCCGCGCCGGCGAGCACGTCGAAATCGACGCCCGCGACGTGACCGTGCACGACTTGCGCGCCACGAGCATCGACCTGCCCCATCTCACGCTGTCCATGTCCGTCAGCACGGGCACCTACGTCCGCGCCATCGCCCGCGACCTCGGTCAGGCGCTCGGTTGCGGCGCGCACGTGACCGAAATGCGGCGCAGCGCGATCGGCCCCTGTCTGGCCTCGGACGGTCACACGCCCGACGAACTCGCAGCCGCCGCCGAAGCGGGAGATGTCTGGTCGCTCTCCATCTCCCCGGCCGACCTCTTTCCCGAGTGGCCGCACTTTCACCTGCAGGGCGAGCAACTGCAACGCGTCAAACGAGGCCAGTCAATCCGCCATGCGCCGGTCGACGGCTGGGACACCGCGCTCGCCATCAACGACGACAACCAGGTCACAGCCGTCCTGCGCCGCGACCAGCTGAGCGCCGCCACCTGGCAACCAGAAAAAGTCCTCAGCGCCAGCTAGCACCACCAAGCCCCATCGCCCCAGCATTCACACCTCGTCGTCCCAGCGCCACCACGCCTCGTCGTCCCAGCACTACCGCACCTCGTCGTCCGAGCGCCACCCCAGCCCGTCGTCCCAGCGAAGTCTGGGACCTCGCCCCCTCCGCGAGCATCCAGCCAGGCGGGCCAGCGTACACACCTCGACGTCCCAGCGAAGTCTGGGACCTCGCCCCCTCCGCGAGCATCCAACCAGGCGAGCCAACGTTCACACCTCGTCGTCCCAGCGAAGTCGGGGACCTCGCCCCCTCCGCGAGCATCCAACCAGGCGAGCCAACGTTCACACCTCGTCGTCCCAGCGAAGTCTGGGACCTCGCTTGCCGTTTGTGCTTCCGACCAGCCGAGATTCCAGACAAGCTGGAACAACGAACATCGGCGATCAGACCGCGCCAGCTAGCAGCCGTCAGGGACGCTGAACAGCAAGGCCAGCGCGTCGTCCTCCGCGACCAGCGAGTAAACCGTGTCCGCGTCGAGCAGCACGCCGTCGCCCGCGCTCAACGTGTCGTTGTCGTCCTCGGTGCCGATCGCGAGCGCGCCCTCCGCCACGATCAGAGCGGTGGCCCGATCAGTCTTGCGATTAAGGGCTTGCTGACCCGCAGGCAGCCGAATCGCCTCGGAGGCGAGCGAAGTCGGGATCGAACGGTCGGCCCAGTCGGCCCGGCCGGCGCTGTCGGCTCCGCCGATTTGGGCGGCGATGCGCTGCAGCGGCACGCTCAGCTGACCCCCGCCGTCGCGAGATAGTCCAGCAGATCCTGCATCGTGCGAATCTCCGCCGCGTCCTCTTCCGGAATCTCGAGCTGGTGATCGTCTGTCGAGAACTCCTCCTCGATCGCAATCGTCAGATCAACGATGTCGAGCGAATCCGCGTCCAGATCGTCAATCAAGTGTGCCTCGGCAGTCACCTTCTCCAGCGGCTGACGCAGCTGGTCGGCTACGAGCTGGCAGACGCGCGACTGCAGGCTGGCATCGTCGGACATGTTGCGGCTCCCGTCTTGCAGCGTGACGGCTGGATGCACGCTAGGTTATCGCTCAGTCGTCGACGCGCGCGAGAACGGCGACGCCATTCTGTCCGCCAAAGCCGAAGCCGTTCACGATCGCCGCGTCAATCACGCTGTCCCGCGCCGTGTTGGGGACATAATCCAGGTCGCAGGCCGGATCGGCCGTGTCCAGGTTGATCGTCGGCGGCAGAACACCGTGGTAGAGCGCCAGCGCCGTCGCCGCGCCGGACAACGCCCCAGCCGCACCCATCAAATGTCCGGTCATCGATTTCACGGACGACACGGCCAACGCGTCGGCGTGACTGCCAAACACCGTGCGAATCGCGCGAGTCTCGATCGCGTCGTTCAGCGGCGTCGACGTGCCGTGCGCGCAGATGTAGCCGATCTGGTCCGGATTCAACCGCGCGCTGCGCAGCGCGGCCGACATGGCCCGCGCCGCGCCGTCTCCATCGGGATCGGGCGCCGTGATGTGATACGCGTCGGCGCTCCGGCCCCCGCCCAGTACCTCGGCATAGATGCGGGCGCCGCGCGCCCGCGCTGACTGCAAGGATTCGATCACGCAGACGACCGCGCCTTCGCCGAAGACGAACCCGTCGCGGTCCGCGTCGAACGGCCGCGACGCGGCTTCCGGATCGTCGTTGCGCCGCGACAGCGCCTGCATGTTGGCGAGCCCCGAAATGCCCAGCGCCGACACGTTCGACTCCGTGCCGCCGGCCAGAGCGATGTCCGCCTCACCGTCCAGCAGCAGCCGGCGGCTGTCGATGAACGCGTAGACGCTCGCCGCGCAGGCCGCCAGCGAGGTCAACGCCGGACCACGCAGCCCCAGCTCAATCGATACCTGGCACGACGCCATGTTGCCCGCCATCATCGGCACGAACATCGCCGAAACCCGCCCAGGTCCCTTCTCGTTCAGCACCTCGGACTGCTGCGCGATGGTCGTGACGCCCCCGCCGCCAGTGTTGATCACCGCTGCGGCGCGCTCCGCCTCGACCGCCTCGAGGTCCAGCCCAGCGTCGGCGACGGCCAGTCGCGCGGCCGCCACACCCAACTGCGCGAAACGCGCCATCCGACGCGCCGATTTCGTCTCCATGTAGTCCGCAGGCTCGAACTCGGGGATATCCGCAGCAATCTGCACCTTGAGCCCCGCCTCGATCAGCTCAGGCACGCGCCGCGCGCCCGAACGACCCTGCGTCAGCGACTCCCAGAACGCGTCAACACCAGTGCCAATCGGCGTGACAGGACCAATGCCCGTGATGACGACTCGCTCGTCAGCCGACCGATCGGAGGCGGTCACGCGACGTAACGCTTCAGCAGCACTGCGGCATTGTGGCCGCCCAGCCCGACCGAGAACGACAGCGCCGCCTCCGTCTGCAGCTCTCGCGCCACGTTGGGAATGACATCCACATCCAGTTCGGGATCCGGCGTGTCGTAGTTCAGCGTCGGCGGCGCGACGCCTTCCTTCAGCACCATCGCCGAGATGATCACCTCCAGCGCCCCCGACGCGCCCATCATGTGGCCGGTCGCCGGTTTGATCGAGGAGAGCGCCAGATCGTCGACGTGCGATCCAAACATCCGCCGCATCGCGGTCACCTCGACGAGATCGCCCAGCCGCGTCGCCGTGCCGTGCGTGGACACGTAGCCGATCTCAGTCGGATCGATCTTGGACTCCTCCAGCGCCTGCTGCACGCTGACCATCAGCCCGCGTCCATGCGACTCCGGCTGGGCGATGTCATGCGCGTCGTTGGCCGATCCGCCGCCGACCACTTCGGCATAGATCGGCGCGCCGCGAGCCAGCGCGTGATCGAGGTCCTCGATCATCATCGCCGCCGCGCCCTCGCCCGGCACGAACCCGTTGCGGTGCAAGTCGTACGGCGCGCAAGACGTGGTCAGCGGCTCAGCCGGCGTTGCGAGCACCCCCATTCGCTCGAAACAGATGTGGAAGAGCGGCAGGATGATCGCCTCTGAACCGCCCACGAGCAGGGCGTCCGCCCGCCCGGCCTTGATCTGCAAGAGTCCGTCGGCCACCGCGTTGGCGCCAGTCGCGCAGGCAGACGTCGGCGAGAAGTTCGGCCCCGTTGCGCCCGTCGCAATCGAGAGGTGGCCAGACGCGGCGTCAGCGATCAGATTGGGCATCGCGAACGGTGAGACGCGCCGCGCGCCACGCTCAACGAGCGTGTCCTGCCAGCGCGTGACCAGCTCCATCCCGCCGCCGCCCGACCCGAAGATGATCCCGATTCGGTGTTGATTGTCCTCGCTCACCTGCAAGCCCGAGTCCGAAAACGCCTCGATCCCCGCCGACATCGCGTACTGCGTATTCAGATCCATGTGCCGCAGCGCCTTGGCGTCGGGCAGCACCGACTCCGGGTCAAAATCCTTGACCTCAGCCGCAATCGGCGATTTCGCCCCCCAGGCTTCGGGGTCGAACCGCTTGATCCGATCCACACCGCTCTCCCCCGCCACGAGATTCTGCCAGGTGGTGGGCATGTCGTTGCCGACCGGCGTCACGGCGCCCACACCCGTGATCACGACACGGCGCCCGCTGTTGGCCCCAGATGCATCGCCAGACACTACTTGGGGATCCCGTCGCTCTTGTCCGGGTAGTCGCGATGCGAGAGCCCGTGATCCTCGTCCGAGACGGGGAATGTCCACGACGAGCGCGAGATCCGCCGCACCAACTTGGACAGCACGTCGCCCGGTCCCGCTTCCACGAACAGCGTCGATCCTTGCGCCGCCATCGTCTTGACCGCCTGCTGCCACTGGACCGGCGCTGTCAGCGCCTCCGACAACTCATGCGCCAGCTGTTCCTTGGTGTGCATCAGACCGCCCGAGATGTTGCTCACCACCGGCACAACCGGATCCCGCCAGTTGACCGAGTGGACCGCCTCCGAAAAGTGCGTCTGCGCCTCCGACATCAACGGCGAGTGCGAGGCAATCGAGATCGGCAAGCGCACGACCCGGCGCGCGCCCTGCTCATCGGCGAGCCGCATCATCTTCTCCAAAGGCGCCTCGTCGCCCGAGACCACCGTCTGGCCAGGACAATTGTCGTTGGCCACCACCAGCGTGCCCTCCTCCTGCGCCTCGCCAACCAGCCGACGCAGCACGCGGTCGCGCAGGCCGATGATCGAAGCCATCCCACCCGGCCGCAAGCTGTCGGCCGCGTGCATGACTTCCGCTCGGCGTCGGACGAGCTGCAACGCCTCGTCGAAATCGACCGCCCGCGCCGCAAACATCGCAGTGATCTGTCCCATGCTGTGGCCCGAAACCAGCTTCGGCGACAGCGTCCAGCCCACATCATCCCACTTGTGGCGCAGCGCCTCGAGCCACGCGACCGAGGCGACGAAAATCGCCGGCTGCGAATGCGTCGTCTGGTTCAAATCTTCCGTCGGCCCGTGCTCAATCAGGTGCAGCAAGTCGTAATCCAGCACCTCGTTCGCCCGCGTGAACCAGTGCTGAGCGTTCGGATACACCGTCAGCACCTTGCCGGCCATCCCGACCGACTGCGACCCCTGGCCCGGAAAGAGCAGCGCGTATTCGTCGTCGGTCAGAGCCGGGTGTTCGCCGCTTGGCGGTTCTTCTGCGGGATCTGCCGTTTGGGTCTCGGTGTCCATCTCGGCTCCTGACCGTCAGCTCCGTCACGGTAAACGTCGCGACGCTCCGACGGGGTGATAGCCAATTCTACCGACTCTACTGCCTCTCGTGCGACTATCCAGTATGCAGTGCCCAATCTGCCGTTCGATCCGCGAACCATTCGACGGCCTGAACCAGTCTCACGCCATGACCATGCCGCCGTCGACGTGAATCACCTGGCCCGTAATGTACGCCCCGCCAGGACCAGCCAGGAACGCCACCAACGGAGCCACGTCCGCAGGATCGCCGAGCCGCTCGAGCGGGATGCGCTGCATCACCGCGCCGACCACATCCTCCGACAGATCGGCAGTGATGTCCGTCTGGATGAACCCCGGCGCGACCAGATTGACCGTGATCCCGCGCGAGCCCAGCTCCTGCGCCAGCGAACGGGTCATCCCCGCCAGGCCCGCCTTCGCCGCCGCGTAGTTCGCCTGCCCCGCGTTGCCCACCGTACCGATCACCGAACCGATCGTGATGATCCGACCCTTCCGAGCCCGCAGCATTCCCCGCAGCACCGACTGCGACGCCAGGAACGAGCCCGTCAGGTTGGTCCCCACGACCGCGTGCCAGTCGTCCGACTTCATCCGCATCGCCAGCATGTCGCGGGTGATCCCCGCGTTGTTGACGAGGATCGTCGGCGCGCCGAGTTCGGCGCTCACCGTCTTCGTCATCGCCGTCACCGCCTCAGCGTCCGAGATGTCGGCCTGCACCACCACCGCCTCACGACCCAGATCGCGAATCTCCGCCGCCACCGCCCCCGCAGCCTCAGCCGAGGCAGAGTAGTTCACCCCCACGTCAGCGCCCTGACGCGCCAGCTCGAGCGCGATCGCCCTCCCGATCCCGCGCGACGCGCCGGTCACCAGCGCGATCTCTCCCTGCAGAGCGAGTTCAGGCTCGTCCGTCATGCGCCGAGGGTATCACCCACCGCCGCTCGGCCTGAATTCATATCGCTGTAACCAGACGACCCTCGCTCGCAGTCACACTGGGAACAACTGGTCCCGTGGACATTCAGGCGATCAACTCGCTTGCCTGCTTCGCCAGAGGGGGAGACGCACATGGATCTACAAGTTGGCGAGGCTGGAAACACCGCCTGGCTGTTGACGTCTGCGGCCCTGGTCCTGCTCATGACGCCAGGCCTGGCCTTCTTCTACTCCGGTCTGGTGCGCACCAAGTCCGCCGCCGCCACGATCATGCAGTCCTTCATCATGGCCGGCGTCGCCACCGTCGTCTGGGTCATGTGGGGCTACTCGCTCGCCTTCGGCACCGACATCGGCGGCTTCGTCGGCAATCTCACCAACTTCGGCCTGCGCGGACTCGAACCAAACGCCGACGGCCTCGCCTTCATGGTCTTTCAGATGATGTTCGCCATCATCACCCCCGCGCTGATCACCGGCGCCTTCGTCGAGCGCATCTCCTTCAAGGCCCTCCTGGTCTTCACCGTGCTCTGGATCACCGTCGTCTACGCGCCGCTCTGTCACTGGGTCTGGCACGGCGACGGCTGGCTCTTCCAGCTCGACGCGCTCGACTTCGCCGGCGGCACCGTCGTCCACATCAACGCCGGCGCTGCCGCCCTCGCCGGAGCACTCTTCGTCGGACGCCGACGCGACTCCGTCGCTGAGACGCGCCCCCACGACGTCTCCAAAGTCGTGCTCGGCGCCGGCCTGCTCTGGTTCGGCTGGTTCGGCTTCAACGCCGGCTCGGCCCTCGCCGCCGACGGCGCCGCCATCAACGCCTTCGTCCAGACGCAAATCTCCGCCGCCGGTGGACTCGTCGCCTGGACCCTCTTGTCCTGGCGCTACACCGGACACCCCTCAATCGTCGGCGCCGCGACCGGCGCCGTCGCCGGACTCGTCGCGATCACCCCCGCCGCCGGCTCCGTCGGACAATGGCCAGCCACCGACGGCTACCTCAACTTCTTCCCCGCGCTCTGCATCGGCGCAGTCGCAGCGATCCTCGGATTCTTCGCAATCCGCGCCCTCCACCGCTGGCACGACATGGACGACACCCTCGATGTCTTCGCCGTCCACGGCGTCGGCGGCATCTGGGGCGCGCTCGCCATCGGCATCTTCGCCGTCTCCGAAGTCACCGGCGGACCCAACGGCTTCATCGGAGGCTCCGCCGACCTCATCTGGCGCCAGGCCATCGGCGTCCTGGCCGCGCTCGCCTGGTCGTTCGTGTTGTCCTCGCTCCTGTTCATCGTGGTCCAGCGACTGATGCCCCTGCGCGTCGACGAACATCAAGAGATGCTCGGACTCGACCGCGGCGAACACAATGAGCCAGCCTACGAGTTCGACGAAATCGGCTTTGGCTGGGATGCCAGCGAAAGCATCGACCAGGAGATTCCGTCCGGCACCCAAGCGCTGAGGAAGCTGCTGCCATGAAAAAAATCGAAGCCATCATCCGCCCCGAATCTCTCGAACCGGTCAAACGCAAGCTGATCGAAGGCGGCATCACCGGCTTGCACGTCGAACGCGTCGTCGGTCACGGTTACCAGGGCGGCGTCGTCCAGGCCGGCCGCGGCGGTCAGTTCTACGTCGTCGACATGATCCCCAAAGTCAAGATCATCACCGTGATCTCCGACTTCAACGTCGAGCCCGCGATCAACGCCATCATCGAGGGCGCCCGCAGCGAAGGCGACGGCCGCACCGGCGACGGCAAAATCTTCGTCACCGACGTCGAAGAAGCCGTCCGAGTCCGCACCGGCGAACGAGGCCGCGAAGTCCTCTAACCAATCACCGGCAAAGCGAAGCCAAATCCGAAGGCACAACAAACTCAATCCCACCAACATCCCCCGCGCCCACATCAATCAGCGTCGCTCGCCGCCTGTCGGTGGTAGCACCTGATTCAGCGTAGTTGAGCCAGCAGCCGTCCACTTCGTACTGGAGTCGGTAGCTCCCGGTATCGGGAACAGTGACGCTGAACTCGCCGTTACCTTCTACGACTCCATCGGCGAATGCGTCGTCGCCTGCCACGTGCAATCTGAAGTCGCCGACTGGGGCTTTGCCCCCCACGAGCACTCGCCCTTCGATCCGCCGAACGCAAAGCTCAAGCGGGACTTTGAATTCAACTGATATTGACTGCTCAGAGATTCGAAGCAACTGGGCCTTCTGCCGGGAGGCGACCAGCCCGTCGTCGTGATACCATAAGTCGCATCCATCGATAATCACTCTCAGCCTGTATCGACCGGCCTCTGTCACATAAGCGGTCCGAGCTCCAGGGCGTCCGGAAGCACCAATCCATTGGGTGCCATCTTCACTGTTTAGAACGAGTGTCACTTGCCGGTCGTCACCTCTGAGACCGAGCTCCCTGATGTGTAGCACATACCGTTGGATACATTCACCGTGAGGTACCGACAGATCCAGTGTCGGAAGATTGCTAGTATCGAGGTCTATATGTTGTCCTGACTCAGGCGGCGTCGTTGTGAGTCCATCGTTTGTGAGCCACAACCTGCACCCATCTCGCTCAAAGTGCACCCGCTGAACAGTGTTAGGAAGGAGGGAGATAGAGAAGCTTCCGTCAACCCCAGTCTCAGTGCGGCGCCAACGCCCCGACTGGTAGTCGCCTTCGTGAGGCGCAGCCTCGAGCCAAAACGATGTAGCTGGATGCCCACTTGCATCGGTGAGTGTTCCGTGAAGTGTTGGCTCGGCTGAGTGAAGTTTGCTTGGCGGCAACTCTTCAGCGCGCCACGACTCGAATTGCGTGTAAAAGTCATCTAGCCTGATACCAAACGCCCCGGCGAAGGCCGCATCAAGTGTTGGGTTCTCTTCCCAAGTGCGATTCGGTCCCACGGCTTGAGGAAACTGTAACCTGTAGTATTCTATGATTGAGTCTGGCCCGCTTGCCTCCACCAGTAAGTCGATAGCAAGTAGGCCGAGCTGATACTGCCACGGATCATTGCCCTTGCCGCTCGCACTGCTTCGCAGTGTTGCTGTCGTCGCTGCAGCATCGCGCCGGTCCTCTTGGCGGCTTTGCTCAAATGTCTCATGGCCGTCATGGACGCGGACCCCATGTGTCCCTGCCCACTCTGCGCTGCCTTCGTCCATCCAGATGATGCGACCCCACTTGAACCAATCGGTGTACTGGAGTTGGAGGGTGTGGAACCATTCATGGGTCAAGAGGATCTTGAACATGGAGTGCATTGGGTTAGGGTTCCACCATTTGGCAGCATTAGCCGAACCCCAAATGGCACCCCAACCTTCGGAGTGCTGAAGATAAACCCGCAGAGCTGCGGGCTCTAGGGGTACTGGCGGATGCTGGCCATCTTGTTGATGGCGAACCAAGTCTTCGACGGTGTGCCATATGAGAAGGGTGGTATCTGAAAAATCCGTTTCGACGCCGTGAGATTCCGCGAAGTAGTCGACCGTATCGCGGATGTCGCGAATGATTCCTTCCTTGACTTTTGTAGGCGGCTCTCCCGCCCACACCACCTCCGGCATCATCCCCGTCGGCTGCAACCACTTCAAATCCCGATTCACCACCACCTCCACCGCATCCCCCCGACGCAGACTCGGCAACCCATCAACGCCGCCATCCAGCGGCGCAGGCCACGTCGGATCACCAACCCGAATGCTCACCAGCGACGTCCCGATCCCTCGCGCCACCTGATCCAGCGGCCACTCGTCCCGACCCAGCCACGTGACCCAATTCACGCCTGCGTACAGCGTGATCCCGCCCTTTGCCGGCGTCAGCGGACGCTCCCAGCTGACGATCTGATCGCCCGCAACGCGGACCATCACCGCCATACCAGGCTCCAACGTCTCCAGATTCCCGCCGACCCCGCGAATCGCGTACAACCACCGCCGATCCTCAGCGTCCCAGCGATAAATCAGGCTCGTCTCAGGAATCTCCGCAAAGACCTCCCTGACCAGCTTCGGCTCCGCCACCCAACCGACGAGGTTGTCGCCAGGCTGCAACGCAATGGTCTGCCCAGGAGAATCAGCAGCCCGCGCCGCAGAGACCACAAGCCACAACCCAACAGCCGCCGCGCCAAGCGCAAACACCACGGCCCGCAGCCTCAGCGACCCTATCACCCACCGCCCCCGCTCACGCATGGACGCCCGCCCCGACCTAGAACATCGCAATCGGATTGATCGGCGACGCCGTCCCGCCCACCAAACGCAGCGGAGCGATGGTCAGCAGGAACTCCCAGCGCGCACGCTCCGCGCAGGCCTCGCCCAGCGGCCCCAGCCGCGCATTGTCGATCAGATGCACCCCCATGTAGGTGATGATGATGTGATGGATCGGCAACGGCGCCCCGTCAACGTTCGAGGGAATCACGTCCGACACGCCGTCGCAGCCAAGGATCGCCACCTCGCGCTCGCGGATCCAGGGCAGACACTCCATGTTCAGCCCGGCCATGCCAGCGAACGGCGGCGTCGCGCCCTCCGCCTCGCGGCGATTGTCGCGACCCGTGCGAACCAGCAGGATGTCGCCCGAGCGCACCCGCACCCCCTCAGCCGACTCCGCCGCTTCGAGGTCGGCGACCGTGATCCCATAGCCCGGCTCCAGCCAATCGACACCGTGCTGGCGCGGAATGTCCAGCAGCACACCCCGAGTCGAAATGCCCTGCTCGAGTCCCATGATCGAGTTCTTGCGCGCGCCCGTCGAAAGCACCTCCGACGCCGGAAAGCCGTTGTACATCTTGCCCTGATCGAGAATGTGGCAGAGCGCGTCAATGTGCGTGTTGGCCATGCCGTGCGGCGAGATCACAAAGCCGTCGCCCGTCGACTCCAAGCCGCGCAATCCACCCAGCCCGCTGACGTCGCCCGCGCCGGTCATGAAGTGAGTCACCGGAGTCGGATTGTCCGCCGCGGGAGTCTTGGCCAGCTCCAACGCGCAGCTCACCGTCACACCTTCCCGCACGAGCGCTGCGGCCGCCGCTGACACCGCAGGCGTGACGAAGTTGAGCGCGCCACGCTCGTCGTCGCCGCCCCAGCGACCCCAGTTCGACAGCTCTTGAGCCATCACATCCACATCGTCTCGCGTACCTGTCTGAGCAGCCATCAGTGTCTCCAATCCAGGACGGGGCCATCGCACCCCAATCCCGCGCAGTATGCCAGAGCGCAGACGCTGACAGGGGCTGTCGCTAGCATGAGCAACGGTCAGAGACGGCCCCGCTGCGGAACGATCGGACCGGCTGGAGGCGGACTGCGGGTGTTATCGGGGTTGTTTGGGTCGCGTCGCTCTCAGGGCAAGCTCTTCTACGGCTGGTACATCGTCGGCGCTGGCATCATCATCAACATGCTGATGGGCGGGCTCATCATGCACGCCTTCCATTTCTACGTCGCCGAGCTCACCGACGAATTCCTCTGGCCCGCCACGATCTTCGGTCTCGCCTTCATGATCACCCGCATCGAGTCCGGCGTGCTCGGACCGATCCAGGGCTGGCTCATCGACCGCTTCGGCCCGCAGACGATGATGCGGTTCGGCATCATCTCGACCACCATCGGGCTCTTGCTCTTCTCTCAGCTCAATAGCCAGACGACGTTTGTCGGCTTCTACTTCATCGTCGCCATCGGATCCTCCGTCGGCGGCTTCATGACCGTCTCCGTCGCGGTCGTCAACTGGTTCGAGCGGCTGCGTTCGCGCGCGCTCGGCTTCATGTCCACCGGCTTCGCCTTCGGTGGATTCCTCGCAATCCCCGTCGGCACCATGATCCAGGAATTCGGCTGTCGCAACACCGCATTGCTCTCCGCCGCCCTCCTCTTCGTCGTCGGCCAGACCCTCGCCTTCCTCTTCGTACGACGGCCCGAGGATCGAGGCCTACAAAAGGACGGCGGAGAGCTGGCCGCCGCCTCAACGTCGGCCCGACCCGTCAGTTCGCATCGACACCGAGATTTCACCCCTCGCGAGGCGCTGCGTACCCGCGCCTTCTGGGGTCTGGCGCTCGCGCACGGCGCCCCGCTGTTGGTCATCTCGGGCGTCTTTGTGCACTTCACCCTGCTCGTCGAGGAGGTAGAAGGTCTGACCCCGTTCCACTCCGGACTGGCCTACGGGATCATGAACGCCGCTCAGCTCGTCGGACAGCTGGGCATGGGCTATCTCGGCGACCGATTCTCGAAGCGGATGCTGCTCATTCCCGCGATGTTCGGACACTGCGTTGCCGCAATCATGCTGGGCTTCGCGACAACCTACGAGGCGATCCTGATCGCCGCCATCATCAACGGCCTGGCCTGGGGATCACGCGCGCCGCTGATCACCGCCCTCCGCGCCGACTACTTCGGCGCCCGCTACTTCGGACAGATTATGGGCTGGTCGTCAATCGTCATGTCCACCTTCATGACGCTCGGCGGCTTCATCTCCTCCGTCCTCGTCGACGGGACCGGCAGCTACGAAATTCCCTTCATCGTGCTCGGACTCGGCGCGGTCACAGGCGCGTTCTGGGTCCTCATCGCCACCCGCCCCACCCTGCCCGGTAGCGGCTGGCCGACGCTCGCGAGGTCCCCAATCGAGGTCACCCGACCAGCCCCGCAGCACGTGGAGTCCGGCCGTTAGCGGCCCCGCGATACCCTCACCCCAGATGCCTCGGATCTTCTACGGCTGGTACATCGTCGGCGCCGGGCTGATCATCAACATGTTGATGGGCGGCCTGGTCATGCATGCCTTCGGCTTCTACGCCGCCGCGCTCAAGGACGAATTCATGTGGTCGGCGACCCTGTTCGGCGTCGCCTCCGCAGTCACCCGAGTCGAGTCGGGCCTGCTCGGGCCGATCCAGGGTTGGATGATCGACCGCTGGGGACCGCGCGCCATGATGCGGCTGGGCATCACCGCCACCGCCATTGGCATGATCCTGTTCGGAAGGCTGTGGGACGAAGTCTCCTTCGTCGGCTTCTACATCCTGCTCTCCGTCGGCACCTCCATGGGCGGGTTCATGACCGTCTCCGTCGCCGTCGTCACCTGGTTCGAGCGCAAGCGATCACGGGCGATCAGCTTCATGTCCATCGGGTTCACCCTCGGTGCGATGATCGCCACCGTCGTCAGCGTGCTCATCGGCGCCGTTGGCTGGCGCGAGGCCTCGATTGGCACGGGCATCTTCATGCTCGTGGTTGGCTGGGCGCTGTCGTTCCTGTTCCACCGCCACCCGTCCGACAAAGGGCTGCAAGTCGACGGCGGCAGCGCGGAGCCGCCAGGCGTCCAAGGCACGTCCCGTCCGCCGCTCAATCCGCATCGCCATCGCGACTTCACCGCCCGCGAGGCTCTGCGCACACGCGCCTTCTGGGGACTCGCGCTGGCGCACGGGACACCGCTCATGGTCGTCGGCATGTGGTTGGGGCACGGCGTGCTGCACATCGACGAGCTGCCCGGGTTCGAAGCCAGCGACGGGGCCGTCGTCGTCTCAGTCATGGTCGTCACCCAGCTGATTGGACAGCTCTTCTCGGCCTGGGTCGGCGACAAGTACCCCAAGCGGCCGCTCCTGATGCTCTGCATGATCGGGCACGGCGTCGCCGGCGTCTCCTTGGGCTTGGCCAACGGTTGGTGGATGCTGATGGTCTTTGCCGTGCTCAACGGCGTTTCCTGGGGCGCGCGCGGAACCCTGGTCACGTCGCTCCGCGCCGATTACTTCGGCGCCTCCCAGTTTGGGCGCATCATGGGCTGGACCTCCATGGTCATGATGCCCTTCATGACCATCGGCATGCTCGGCTCCGGGATCATGCGCGACGCATTCGGCAGCTACGACATCCCCTTCGTCGTCTTCAGCATCGGCGCCGCCACCGGCCTCATCTGGGTGCTGATCTCAACCCGCCCAACGCTGCCGGGTGCTCGAGGCGGCTCCCGACCAGACGTGCTGCCGCCCTCGCCAATCATGCTCACGCGGCCTGCGCCTCAACACGGACGGCGTCACGGACGCTAACCGCTATGTCCTAGCCTCTGAGACGCACGAGATGTGTCAGAGGAGGCCACAGTGGAATACGACGTGATCATCGTGGGCGGCGGATCGTCCGGCGCGGTCTTGGCAACCAAGCTGAGCGAGGATCGATCCCGCTCCGTCCTGTTGCTTGACGCCGGCCCCGATTACCGCTCGCTCGACGAGCTGCCGTCAGACGTCAACAGCATTCACGAACCGTCGGTCGTCGCGCACGACTGGGGATTCCAGGCCACATTCGTGCCGGGCCGCGACGCGCCCCTGCCGCGCGGCAAGCTGATCGGTGGATCTTCGGCGATCAACACCGGCGTCGCCATCCGCGGCAAGCCCGGCGACTACGACCGTTGGGCCCAACTGAGCGGCGACGACCGCTGGGCCTGGTCTGAGTGTCTGCCCTACTTCCGCGCCATCGAGGACGACAAGGACTTCGGCGGCGATTTCCATGGACAGGGTGGGCCGATCCCCGTCCGCCGATGGCGCCTGGACGAGATGGAGCCAGTCCAGCGCGGCTTCTACGACGCCTGCATCGCTCATGGCTTCGCCCACACCGACGATCAGAATGACCCCGATTCCAGCGGCATTTCGCCCCTGGCCATGAACCGAGACGGGCCTCAGCGGATGACCCGCTGGTCGGCCAACATGGGATTCCTCTCGCAGGCGCGTCAACGCCTCAATCTCACCGTGCGTGGACACTGCCTGGTCGACCGCGTGCTCATCGAAGACGGTCGCGCGGTCGGACTCGCCGTTGAGTCAGACGGGGAACTGCAAGAGGTCCGCGGTACCCAGATCATCCTCTCCGCCGGAGCAATCATGAGCCCCGCGATCCTGCTGCGCTCCGGCATCGGCCCCGCCGAAGAGCTCGCGCCGCTCGGCATCCCCTCGGTCGCTGACCTGCCCGGCGTCGGCAAGCACCTGATGGATCATCCAATGACCCCAATGCTCTTCTGGCCCACCGAAGGCACGGTCGATCCCCAACGCCCGCTCGCCCAGACCCTGCTCTGCTACAGCTCGGAGATGGGCGAGTTCAACGACATGCAGGTCTACTTGCTAGGCCACATCCTGATCGGTCCCCAAGCTCGCTTCGGCGCCTGGGTCGGCGAAGACGATCAGCAGCCCGAGGCCGAGTGGGTCTGGGGCATCGCCCCAGGCGTGCAGCTGCCCAACTCCTACGGATCGGTCACCCTGCAAAGCGCCGACCTCCACGACCACCCCATCATCGACCTCAAGTTTGACGAGGACGACGCGGATCGCGTCCGCCTGCGTGAGGGCGCGCGCCTCGCCTGGCGACTCGCCCACTCCGAACAGCTCTCAGCCTTCCACCAGGGAGCGGTCGACGTCACCCAGGCCATGATCGACGACGATCAGCAACTCGACGCCTGGATTCACGCCACCGCCACCAGCATGGCGCACCCCACCTGCACCTGTCCGATGGGTGACGATCCTGCTGCCGGCGCGGTCGTCGACAGCGAAGGCCGCGTGCATGGCGTCGACAACCTGCGCGTCGTCGACGGCTCCATCATGCCGACCATCATCCGCGCCAACACCAACTTCACCTGCATGATGATGGGCGCCCGCATCGCAGAATGGATCTCAGCAGAGGCCTAGCTCAAGTCCCCCAAAACAACCCGCCGCCCCCGCCCCCGCAGCGACGTCCGGTACACGAAGGGTCTGGACTCCTCGTTGATCTCCCTCAGCCATGTCATCCGTCGGATGATGAATGAGAGCACGTCAAAGTTGACAGCATCACCAGGTTCGAGGATGACGATCCCGACGTCACTGTTGATGATTGCCTGCCGCTCAGGTCCCTCATCCAACAGTCTGCCATCCTGTGTCAGGGCTAACCAACCGGCGCGTGAACAGTCGCCAATCCATTGCACGTCGGGAATGTACCTGCCATGCGAAGGTGTGTCGCGATACAGGTCGCGGTGCGTCACGCACTCGAGGTCAGGTGCGTGCACCAACCGCAAGGCTTGCGCGACTCGTACTCCAATAGCCTCATCGAAGAACAGGGTCAGGCTGCGCTCTGGAATAGCTGTACCGCTTTCAGCAGATCCACCGGTACTCCGAGGTCGTCGTTGATCTCCTGAACCGTGTAGCCATGGGAGAAACGCGCCAGCACAGCCTCTGCGCGAATGTTGAAATCCGTAACGGTGAGGCGGCCGCTGCCGAACCGAGGATCAATCACCAATGGAACATCGCGCCCATACGGATGGTAGCGGCAGGCCGCCCGATCACCGAGCAAGTCGCCGTAGTCGAAGCGCTCCAGTGCCTCGGCGAAGTAGATCGGCAGTGCGTACTGCCCAGCGCTGGAATCGAAGTCGACCAACACGTCCTGCTTGCGGTTGCTGGGCAGCTCTTCATTGAACTCCCACAAGATGCGGCCGCCGGTTAGCTTGAACTGCTCGGTGGCAAAGGGGTGTTCCGAAGTGACTCGTTGCTTCGTAAACTCTCGAGCCAAGCGAATTCGTTGCAGTGATGCACCATGACGCCTGAAGTTGGCAACAACGATTACTTCACAGAGATCGAGGAATGAGAGCCGCATCGATTGCGGATCCCACTGGTCGGCCAGTGCGAACACAGGATCGACTGCTGACCCTCGCCGACCGCGGAACCAGTAGCTCACCGTTCGCGCGCTCACGCCGCAAATCTGAGCTACCTCGTTCGGCGTGTATCTGGTTGCCAATGCTGCCGGTAGATTGAGCGTCGTCATAGTCTGATTCCCGAATCCAGCATACCGCCCTCAGCTCAACGCCCCCGATGCCGCCAGCGATTCAATCTCCTCGTCTGACAGACCCAGCAGCTCCGAGAGAATCTGCCGGTTGTGCTCACCGTAGATCGGCGCCGGACGCAGCGGACGACCAGGCGTCTCTGAGTGCAGATAACGCGGACCCTCGACCGTCGTCTCGCCGTGCAACGTGTGCGGCAGACGGTGAAAGTGCCCACGATGCGCGAGTTGCGGGTCGTTGGCCGCATCCTCCGTGTTGGACAGACGGTGGGCCGACACACCGATCGCCTGAAGCGCTTCCTCGACCTCCGCCGCGGACCGCTGTGATGTCCACATCGAGATCGCCGCCTCGACCTCGGTCTGCTGGGCGCGTCGCTCCTCGACGCTCAGCGAGGGTGCCGCGCCGATCACTTCCGCGAACGCCTGCCACTGCTCGTCCGAACCCACGGCGATCGCCACCCACGACTCCGAGCGTTCCGACATCTGCCGGCAGGGGAAGACGCCGTGCGGCGCCATCTGCGGATCGTCGTTGCCGCGCCGCTCCAGCGCGGGACCGCCGTTCTTGACGTCAATCAAGGCCGGCGCCAGCAGCTGCAATGTGCCCTCAGCCTGCGCCTGATCGATGAACACGCCTTCGCCCGTGCGATTGCGGTGATCGAGCGCCGCCAACAACGCCGTCAGCGAGAATCTCGGCGCCGGATAATCCGTGTACGGACCGTACGGTCCCGCCGGCGGTCGGTCGGACCAGCCCGTCAGATCCTGCACGCCAGCCATGCCGGCGCCCTGACTGCCAAATCCCGAAACCTGGTTGTACGGACCCGTCTGACCCAGCAGCGTGCTGCTCAGCATGATCAAGTCAGGCTTCAACCGCCGCAGATTCGGCTCGTCCAACTGCCAACGCGCCAGCACGCCCGCCGTGAACGATTCGCAGACAATGTCCGCCCAGACGACCAGCCGTCGAAAGATCTCCTGCGCTTCACCAATCCGAAGGTCAAGCGTCAATCCCCACTTGCCCGCGTTGACGCTGACGTACAGCCCCGAATTCTCGACGCCCGGTTCGTCCGCGTGGAACGGCGCCACGACGCGCGCCGTGTCGACCCGCGACGGCGATTCCACGCGGATCACAGTCGCGCCGTAGTCCGCCAGCGCCCGCCCGACCGTTGGACCAGCGACGATCCAGCTCAGATCCAGCACCTTGACGCCGGCCAGCGGTCCCGATCCTTCGGGCAACGTCATATCACGCCCTCCGCGCTCAGCCGGGCAAGCGCGCCAGCATCCACGCCGATCTCTGCGTAGACCTCCGCGTTGTGCTGCCCCACCGACGGCGGCGGCCGATGACTGTAGCCGAACGGTCTGCCGTCGACGACGATCTGCAACGGCGGACCCGGATACGTCACCATCCGGCCGTCTGAATGTTCAATCTCCCGCCAGAATCCGCGATGCTCCAGCTGCGGACTCTCCGCCAGATCCGCCACGGTCAGGACGGGCACCAGCAGCAGGTCATACGCAATCGAGATCTCCAGCATCTCCTGCTTGGTGCGCGACGAGACCGCCTCGCGCATCGTCTCCTGCAGTCGCGGGAACAGCTCGGGATCGGCCTCGCCCTCAACCAACCGATCGGCGTACGTCACCATGTCGTCGTCCAGCGCGGCTGCGTCCATCGCGCCGATGTCGACCAGCCAGCGGACGGCGTGGTTGGCGAAGTGTCCGACCGCCGGGCCCGGCGCCATCAGCAGGACGATGTAGCCGTCCGCGACATCAGCCGTGCCGCGCAGGCCCTGTCCGCGAATCTTGATCCCACCGCCATAGCGCTCCGGCTCCGACGCGCCGAGCTGGTACGCGAGCACCTGCGCCAGCGTCGCCTGCGCCGCCGATACCTGCGCCGAAACGTCCACATGCTGTCCCCGACCGCTCTGATGCCAAGCATGCAAGGCAAGCATCGCGCCGCCCGCGGCGTCCGCCGCGGCATGGCCCCACGCTTGCGGCTGAGACACTCGCAGCGGCGCTCGGTCGTCGTCGCCCGTCATCAGCAGCGGCGTCCCAGCCGCCCAGATCGCCAGGTCCGATCCAACATAGTGCGCCTTCGGCCCAGTCTGCCCGAAGGCCGAGATGGACACGTAGATCAGCTGCGGGAATCGTTCCCGCAGGGACCCATAGTCAAGCCCGAGCGCAGCCATGCGTCCAACGTCCGCAGACTCGAACAGGAAGTCCGCCGACGAAAGCAGTCGGAACAGCAGCTCGCGCCCGCTCCGCTGCTCAAGGTCGCAGCTCACCCCGCGCTTGCCGCGCGTGTAGGCGGCCCAGTAGATGGACTCCTCCGGGCGGTCGGCGAAGAACGGCGCGACGCCCCGACCCGAAGAGCCGCCCGGCGGCTCGACCTGGATCACGTCGGCACCCAGGTCGGCCAGCATCTGGCCGGCCAGCACGCCGCGTTCATCAGTCAGGTCAATCACCCGATACGGAGACAGCATGCCCCGCAGGGTAACGCCCGCCACGCAAC
>JAJDZG010000030.1 GCA_022824765.1 Dehalococcoidia bacterium
GGTTCGGGGCTGACGGTGCCGCTGTCCGAGAACAGTTCCGTCTGGACGGCTTCCGATGCAGACAACAGCAGGTCCTGACGCGGTGCGCGGGTGCGCGATTATGGTAAGGATACCACTGGCGTCGTAGAGCTGAAGGGTTGCCTGATGACCAGTTGGCGCGAGCGTCTGCGGCTGGTCGATCCATCGGTCGCGCGGAATGCGGCGCTGCACGGTCTGCCGGACCGGATTGGCGACCTGTCTCCGGTCGCGGTGGTGCGCAACGGGATTGACGATACGTCGGGGCGGGTTTGGGCGCAGGTGCGTTCGGAGCTGGTGTTCCGCGATGAGTTTGCGCCGGCGCTGGAGGGTCTGGAGGGCTTCTCGCACGTCTTCGTGATCGGCTGGATGGGAGAGGTCAGCGAGGAGGGCCGGGCGCTGCTGAGGCTGCATCCGTCGGGCGGCTCGGACACGCCTGAGGTGGGTGTGTTCGCCACCCGCACGGCGCATCGGCCGAATCCGATTTCGATTTCGATCTGCCCGCTGGAGTCGGTCGACGGCGCGGTGGCGAAGGTGATCGGGCTGGACCTGGTGAACGGGACGCCGGTGCTGGACGTGAAGCCATATGTCACGTTCTACGACTCGTTCGACGCCGAGCTGCCGAAGTGGGCGGAGTAGGCGTCGGTGCCGCGTCTGCGCAGCAACATTGTGGCGGTCTACGTCGTGCGGCTGGGCGCGGCGGGCGTTGAGCTGTTGATGCTGCAGCGTCCGGCGGGTCACCGTTTCGCTGACGCATGGCAGACGGTCGGTGGGCACATCGAGGAGCGGTCGGGCGAGACGGCCTGGCAGGCGGCCGTCCGCGAGCTGCGCGAGGAGACTGGGCTGGAACCGCGGCGGTGGTTTCGGCTCGACCGTCCGGAGACGTTCTACAACCCGGACAACGACACGATCTACTTCGTTCCTGCCTTTGCGGCTCTGGTGTCGAGTGAGGCGCAGGTGACACTCTCGGAGGAGCATCAGGCGTTTCGCTGGCTGACGCCTGCGGACGCCGCGTCATCGGTCGATTGGGCGGCGATGCGCGAGTCGCTGCTGCTGGTAGGCGAGGCGCTGGCCGATCCCGAGCGGCCGGGGCTCGGTGTCACGGAGTTTGATCCGGCGGCGCTCTAGGACAAGCCGTAGAGGTTGTGCTGGCGGGCGTAGGCGAGGACTGTTGGCGGCAGGTCGGCGGCGGGGTCCTCGCCGCGCTGCATGCGTTCGCGCAGTTCGGTGGCTGAGAGGTCGATTGGTTCCATGGGGATCCAGTCGAGCCAACGTCCGAGGCCGGGGATCAGGCGGTCGAGCTGGCGGCGGTCGAGCTCGGCGCCGGGTCTGACGACGGCGGCGATGCGGGCGCAGGTGAGGATTTCGTTGGCTTGATGCCAGTGGGGCAGGTCGAGCACGGCGTCGGCGCCCATAATCCACCAGAGTTGGTGGGCCCCGCGGTCGCGCAACTCGCGGACGGTGTCGAGGGTGTAGGTGGGTCCGTCGCGGCGGACTTCGAGATCGGAGACTTCGAGTCCGCCGCCGCGTTCGAGGGCGGCGCGTTGGGTCATGGCGAGACGGTGCTGGGCTGGAGTGATCGGGCGTCCGCGTTTGCGCCAGGGGTCGCCGGCGGGGATCAGGATCAGGCGGTCGAGCTCCAGGGCGGCGGCTGCGGTGTCGGCGAGGTGCAGGTGTGCGCGGTGGAGTGGATCGAAGGTGCCGCCGAGCGCGCCGACCCGTTCGTGGGCCTGGAAGCTCAGCTCCGCGCGCTCGCCAACCGGGCCAGGCGGCATGCTCAGCGCTCCCACTCCCAGGTGATTCGCGAACGGCCGATGTGGACGGCGTCGCCTGGTTGGCAGCCGGCGCGATAGAGCGCTGCCGCGACGCCTCGGCGGTCGAGCCAGCGGTAGGTTTCAGCCAGGGCCTCGTCGTCGTCCAGGTCCATCATCGCCACGAACCGCTCGACCGATGCGCCGTTGACGCGGTAGCGTCGGTCGCCGGATTGCTCGACATCGAAGCGTCGGCTGTCTTGTTTGGGCCGAACGACGGGTGCTGCGAGCTCGCGCAGGGGCTCCTGATCGCGGAGCTCTGCGAGGGCCGACGCGCAGGCCTGGACCACGGCGTCGGTGCCCTCACCGGTCATCGCGGAGCAAAACAAGGGCGGCTGGTCGAGGTCGGTGAAGAGCGCGGCGATCTCGTCTTTGAGCAGAGCCACATCCTCGAGGTCGACCTTGTTGACGACCACGATCTGGGGGCGCGAGGCGAGGTCGGACGAGTAGCCGGCGAGTTCGCGGTTGACGGTCGCACGGGCCGCGGCGGGGTCGTCCTGCGATCCGTCGATCAGGTGGACGAGCAGGCGCGTGCGCGATGTGTGGCGCAGGAAGTCGTGGCCGAGTCCGTGTCCGTCGGCCGCGCCTTCGATGAGGCCGGGGAGGTCGGCCATGACGAATTCGTCCCAGCCGACCGAGACGACGCCGAGGTGCGGTTCGAGGGTGGTGAAGGGATAGTTGGCGACGCGGGGCCGGGCGGCGGAGAGGCAGCTGAGCAGCGAGGATTTGCCGGCGTTGGGCAGGCCGACGATGCCGATGTCGGCGAGGACTCGGAGTTCGAAGCGGAGGCGGCGGCGTTCGCCGATCTCGCCCTTTTGGGCGACTCGCGGCGTCTGGTTGGTGGAGCTGCGGAAGTACATGTTGCCGTGTCCGCCGCGGCCGCCCCAGGCGACGACGAGCGACTGGCCGTCGGCGTCGAGGTCGACCAGAGGGTCGCCGCCGGCCTCGGAGACGACCGTGCCGACGGGCAGTTCGAGGAGCAGTGAGGCGCCGGCGCGGCCGCGTTTCTGGTTGGTGCCGCCGTTGGCGCCGGCCTGGGCGCGGAAGCGTCGCTGGCGGCGGTATCTGCGCAGGGTGTTGAGCTGGGGGTTGGCGATCACGATCACGTCGCCACCGCGTCCGCCGCGTCCGCCGTCTGGTCCGCCGCGGGGGACGAACTTTTCGCGTCGGAACGAGACGGCACCGTTGCCGCCGTTGCCGCCTTCGACTTCGATCTCGACTGCGTCAATCATGGGATCGAGTGTATCCACACCATCGACATCGACTTCGGAGAGATCAGTTTGGGATAGATGAGTGGTTAAGGATCAGGCGGAGTTGTCGTAGTGGGCGTTGAGGATGGGGACAAGCTGCGCCTGTGCTGTCGTGGTCAGGGGATCGGTGGCGCTGTGGCTGTTGGCGGTCGGTGGAGAGGCGGGTGTGGCTGGTGGAGGGCTTGTGGATCGGAGGTGGAGGGGTTGCCGAGCGGGCGGGGTTCCAGACGGGCTGGAACGACGGATGTTGGCGAGAGGCCGGGCGAGATTCCAGACAAGCTGGAATGACGGAGGGGGGGCTGGGATGACGGATATCGCTGGAACGATGGAGGGGGCTGGAGTGACGGGTGTTGCTGGAGGGGCTGGAGGGGCTAGCCGACTAGGCCGAGGCGGGTGCGGACTTCGGCGACGGTTTGGCGGAACCAGCGGTCGGCTGGGCTGGGGTGTTCGCGCTGGAGCGCCTCTTCGACCTTGCGGTGGCCGTTGATGACGGTTGAGTGGTCGCGGCCGCCGACTTCGGCGCCGACCTGTGTGAGCGGCTTGTCGAGGTGTTGCTTGGCGAGGTAGAAGATGACGTGACGGGGGCGGGTGACGTCGCGTGTTCGGCGTGTGCCGATCAGCTGTTGGGGGGAGACGCCCGTGACGTCTGAGACGACGGCCATGAGTTCGGCGATTTGCAGCACCTGGGGGCGCTGCGGGCGGGTCTCGTGCTCCGAGAGCACGCGCTCGACGAGAGCGCGGGAGATGGGTTCGCGCTCGATTTCGGCCTGGACGCGGACGGTGTTCCAGCGGCCCAAGAGCGTGCGCACGCTGCCTCCGGAGCGCTCGGCGATTGCCTCTGCGGCGTCGGGGTTGAGGGTGAGCTGCTGTTCACGGCTGCAGCGTTCGAGGAGTGCGCGGCAGAGGGCCGGGTCGGCGGCGTCGATCTTGGTCACGAAGCCGCTTTCGAAGCGGGTCACGAGGCGGTCTGAGAGACCCATCAGGCGGCGGGGGTGCATGTCCGACGCGATCACGATCTGGCGTCCGTCGCGTTGCAGTTCGTTGAAGACGTTGAAGAACTCTTCCTGGGCCTGTTCGGCGGAGCGAATCTTTTCGATGTCGTCGACGATCAGGATTTCGGCGGATTCGAAGGCTTCCTGAAACTCAGGTCGTGTGCCGAAGCGCACGCTGTCGACGAAGCCGCGCAGGTATTTCTCGGCGTTGACGTAGGCGAGGCGGTAGTCGTGGATCACGCGGTGGCCGATGGCTTCGAGGAGGTGGGTCTTGCCCTGTCCCGAGGGTGCGTGGATGAAGAGGGGATTCATGTCGCGGCCGGGCTGGGCGGCGACGCGCTCGGCGGCGGCGTGGGCGATTTGGTTGGAGTTGCCGACGATGAAGCGCTCGAAGGTGGTGTTGGGGCTGAGGACCGGGTAGTGGCGGGCGCGCCCGGCTTGTCGGTTGCGGGATCCGATCAGCGGCATGCGGCTGCTGGGCTGGTCGGCCGGCGCGAGGTCAGGGCTGATCTGGTCTTGCTGGGGCATGGGCGCGACGCGGAATTCGATCTCGAGGGGTCGGCCGGCGGCGTCGTGGACGGCTTGCTGGACTTGCTGGTGGTAGCGCTCGAGCAGGGTCTGGCGGTTGATCGGGTTGGCGACGCCGACGAAGAAGGTGCCGCCGCGGATTTCGATGGCGTGGGTGCCTTTGAAGTAGGTCTTGATGACGTTGGCTTCGAGTGCGTCTTGCAGCTGTTGCAAGGCGCGGCGCCAGATCGCGGCGTGGTCGGATTGGGGTCGGTCGCGACGTTCAGGTGCAGGGCTAGCCATCCGGGGAAGCCTCTCGTGGTGCGGTCCGCTTGATCCTGGATCGGTGACCGATGGTCGCGCCCGCACTGAGCGAGGCTCGCGGCTAGATGTGGCCACTGACCAGATAACCTACGGGCGATCCGACGCTATCGCAAGCTAGCCCTGTTGCCCGTTTGTGGATGCTCTGGACAACGCCCTGGATCACGCTCAGGACAAGGCTCTGGGCGGTGCTCTCGCGCACTTGCCTTGCGCTTGCCGCGCAGAGCGTGTGGGCAATCATAGAATGAGCGTCAGGAGAGGCGGCCGGCCATGCTGATCGGGATCGATATCGGCAACACCACGCTGCAGATCGGCGTCTTTGACGACCGTCAGATCGTGCATACGTGGCGCCTCGCGACGCAGCATGACCGTCTGTCGGATGAGTACGGCATTCTGGTGGCGTCGCTGCTGCGCTCGGAGGGGATTCAGATCGATCGGATCGACGGCGCGATCGTGTCATCGGTGGTGCCGGTGCTGGCGCCGGTGTTCCAGGAGGTTTGCCGCAAGTTCCTGCGCACGGAGCCGCTGCTGGTGTCGCAGCACATGCGCAAGCCGGTGCGGATCGCCATCGAGCACACGGAGGAGCTGGGCGCTGACCGGATCGTGGACGCGGTGGCGGCGATCGCGCGTCACGGGCCGCCACCGCTGATCGTTTGCGATTTCGGGACGGCGACGGTCTTCGACGCGATCAACGAGGACGGCGTGTACGTGGGCGGGGCGATCTCGCCGGGGATCGGCATTTCAACGGATGCGCTGTTCGATCGCGCCAGCCGACTCGCGCGGATTGATCTGGAGCGTCCGCCGGCGGCGATCGGCACGCGGACGGAGACGGCGTTGCAGTCGGGCATTCTGTTTGGCTATGTCGGACTGGTCGAGGGGATCATTGGCCGCTTCCGCGAGGAGCTGGGTCCGGCGAAGGTGGTCGCGACGGGCGGCTGGGCACCGCGCATCGCGGAGGAGACGCAGGTGCTGGACATCGTTGACGAGGACTTGATCCTGTGGGGTCTGCGCGAGCTGTACTACTACAACGCTGAAGGCACACCATGAGCGGCGATGGCGGAGAGGTCGCGAGGGCTGAGCAGGCGCCGGCGCCGCAACCATTGAGGGGACGGCGCGTGTGCCTGGGGGTGAGCGGCAGCATTTCGGCGTACAAGAGCGTCGAGGCGGCGCGCCGGCTTGAGGACGCGGGGGCGATCGTTGACGTGGCGCTGACGCCGTCGGCGGCGCGGTTCATTCCGCCGCTGACGTTTCGATCGCTGGTCAAGGGCGAGGTGGCCGTCGACCTCTGGGATCCGTCTGCGCCGGCGGAGCAGCACGTGGCGATGGGTCGTCGCGCGGATGCGATGTTGGTCGCGCCCGCTTCGGCCACGACGATTGCGAAGCTGGCCCAGGGGATCGGCGACAATCCGGTCACGCTGACCGCTCTGGCCAGTTCGGCGCCGCTGGTGGTGGCGCCGGCGATGGACGCGGTGATGTTCGCGCAGCCGTCGGTGCAGGCGAACCTGGAGCTGCTCAAAGCACGCGGCGCGTTTATCGCCGGTCCGGGCATCGGGCGGCTGGCCTCGGGCGGACAGGGATTGGGCAGGCTGCTGGAGCCGGTTGAGCTGGCTGCGGCGGTGCGATCGGCGATTGGACGCAGCGTTGGCGAGCTGAGGGGCCGTCACATCATCGTGACGGCTGGGGGGACGCGTGAGCCGATTGATCCGGTGCGGTTCGTGGGCAATCGGTCGAGCGGCAAGATGGGCGTCGCGGTGGCTGAGGCGGCGCGAGATCAGGGTGCTGCGGTCACGCTGATCACGACGCAGGGTCGGCCGCAGGGCGGCTACGGGATCGTGGTGCGAGAGGTGGAGACGGCGCTGGAGATGCAGGCGGAGATTGGGAAGGCGGCGCGCGGCGCTCATGCGCTGGTGATGGCGGCCGCGGTGGCCGACTATCGGCCTGCTGAGGCGTCCGAGTCGAAGCTGAAGAAGCAAGACGCGGAGCAGGAGGGGATGACGCTCGAACTGGTCGAGAATCCTGATGTCGTGGCGTCCATCGACGCGGCCAAGCTGCTCAAGGTCGGCTTTGCGGCGGAGACCGATGATCTGATCCGGAATGCGCAGGCGAAGGTCGCGAAGAAGGGTCTTGCCTTCATCGTCGCCAACGACGTCTCGCAGTCCGACGCTGGATTCCAGGTTGAGACGAATCGGGTGGTCATGCTGGACGCGAATGGTGGGGTCGAGCGTCTGCCGCTGATGCATAAGTACGACGTTGGGTGGGCGATTCTTGATCGGTTGCGGGCTCATCGGGGTTGGGCGTAGGGGTCGGTGGTCGGTGGGGGGCTGTTCACATTTCGCCGCAGATGTGTCAGAGCGAGGTTGCTTGCCGGCGGGGTCATAGACCAGATGAAACTCACTGATGCGCAGTACGAGCGGGTCGCGCCGCTGTTGCCGTTGCCTCGCGGCAAGTTGACCGTGCCGCAGCGCCAAGTGCTGGACGCGCTGTTCTACATGGCCAAGGAGGGATGCAGCTGGCGGGCG
>JAJDZG010000098.1 GCA_022824765.1 Dehalococcoidia bacterium
AAGCCTGGAATCCCGCCCCTGCCCTGCGCCATTCCAGCCAGGCAAGCCCATGCCCCCAGCCCATCGACCCAGCAAAGCCCGAGACCCCCCGCCCTAACCCTCCTCAGGCGGATCCACCAGCGCGAACGTCAGCCGACCCTCCGCCGCAATCACCCCCTCGACGCTTGCCCGCGCAGCCGCCCGTCCGATCCCCCGACGCAGACGCTCCATCTCCACCTCTAGCCGCAGCTGATCGCCCGGCACCACCTGCCGTCGGAACCGCACCCCATCGATGCCCGCGAACAGGCCGAGCTTGCCCCGAAACTCATCCGCCGACAGCGCCGCAACCGCGCCAACCTGTGCAAGCGCCTCGACAATCAGCACCCCAGGCATGATCGGGTGATCGGGAAAGTGCCCCTCAAAGAACCACTCATTCGCGGTCACGTTCTTGATCCCCACCGCGCGCTGACCCGGCTCAAGCTCGATCACCCGGTCAACCAGCAGGATCGGCGAGCGGTGCGGGATGATCCGCCGAATCCCCCGTACATCGAGCGGCAGCTGGTAGTCGGTCATCACGCGAAGCCCTTCAACAGCTCCAACAGTCGGTCCGCCGCCGAGTCCGGCATCGCCGCCGCAGCGGGCGGCAACTCGTCAGGCTGGATGCCATGGAAGTCGCTGCCGCCCGTGGCCACCAGCCCAAGCCTGCTCGCCAGCCGCTCCCCGTGCGCCACCACCTCGGGCGGATCGTCGCGGTAGTAGACCTCAACACCGTCCCCACCGGCCGCCGCGAACGACTCAATCGTCGCATCGGTCTCCCCATACCGCGTCGGATGCGCGAGCGATGCGATGCCCCCAGCCGCATGGATCAGCTCGACCGACTCCCGCACGCTCAGGACCGAGCGCTGAACGAAGGCCGGCCCGCCATTGTGCAGGTAGCGATCGAACGCCTCCTGCACCGTCCCCACATGCCCCGCCTCAACCAGCGCCCGCGCGATGTGCGGACGACCAACCACGCCCCCGTTCGCGTGTCGGATGACGGCGTCCTCATCAACAGGCGCACCGAGCGCGCGCAACGCATCGATCGTGCGGCGAGCGCGGCCGATCCGCTCGTTCCGATACACCGACAGCTGCGCTTCCAGCTCGACCAGGTCGCCCTGCCACGGCAGATAGCCCAGCACATGCAGCTCGCCGAGCGCCTCATCGATCACGCTGATCTCGACAGCCGGCACGACGGCAACGCCGAGCGGATGACCTGCTGCACGGGCCTCCGCGACGCCGGCGAGCGTGTCATGGTCGGACAGCGCGACCAACTCAGCCCCATGAGCGGCCGCTTGCTCGATGACCCAACCAGGCGCGCGCCGCCCGTCCGAGCAGGTGCTGTGCAGGTGAAGGTCGAGCCGGGCCATACGGGCCGCTCGCTAGCGCGCGTACTCGGCCGCGCGCGTCTCGCGCAGCACGGTCACCCGGATCTGGCCGGGATACTGCAGCGACTCTTCGATCTGCTTGGAGATGTCACGCGCCAGCCGCATCGCTCCGAGGTCGTCCACCTCACGCGGGTCGACCACGACGCGCACTTCGCGACCCGCCTGGATCGCATACGCCTGCCCAACGCCCTCGAACGACGTGGCAATGTTCTCCAGCGACCGCAGCCGCTCGATGTACCGCTCGACCGATTCGCGCCGCGCCCCCGGCCGCCCGCCCGAGATCGCGTCGGCCATTTGCACGATGATCGCCTCGACCGTGCGCAGCTCGACCTCGTCGTGATGCGCCTCAATGCAGTGCGCGATCTCTTCCGACATCTTGAATCGCCGCGCCAGGTCGCCGCCGATGATCGCGTGCGTCCCCTCGACCTCATGGTCGATCGCCTTGCCGACATCGTGCAGCAGCGATCCGCGCCGCGTGATCTCCACGTCGGCATGCAGTTCCTGCGCGATCATCGCGCCGATGTGCGCGGTCTCGACGGCATGGCGCAACTGGTTCTGGCCATAGCTCGTGCGGAAGCGGAGGCGCCCGAAGATGTCAAGCATCTCGCGCGGCAGCCCGCTGCAGTGAGCCTCGATCGCCGCCTCCTCCCCCGCATCGCGGATGATCCGCTCAACGTCCCGTTGCGCCTTGTTGACGGTCTCCTCAATCCGAGTCGGGTGAATGCGGCCGTCCGAGACCAGCCTGCTCAGCGACAGCCGTCCCACCTCGCGCCGCACCGGGTCGAAGCCCGAGACGGTGACCACGTCGGGCGTGTCGTCGATGATCAGGTCGCAGCCAAGCGCCGCTTCGAGCGCGCGGATGTTGCGCCCTTCGCGGCCAATGATGCGGCCCTTCATGTCATCCGACGGGATCTGCACCACAGACACGGTGGATTCAGAGGTGACCTCCGACGCCACCCGCTGGATCGCGGTGGCGACGATCTTGCGGGCCCGCGCGTCCGCTTCGTCCTTCGCCTTCTGCTCCGCCTCGCGGACGAGGCGGCCGGACTCCTCCGAGACCTCGCGCTCGACTTCCTCGAAGAGCTGCGTGCGAGCTTCGTCGCGGGTCAGCCCCGAGATCTCCTCGAGCCGCTGGTCGTGCTCCGCCTCGCGCTGCTCGAGCTGCTCGCTGCGCTGTTGCAGACGGTCCTGGTCGCGGTTCAGCTTGTCGTCCCGCTCATCCAGTGCCCGACCGCGATCCTCAATCGACGCTTCGCGCCGGTCGAGTCGGTCAACGGCGCGTTGCAGGTCGTCCCGCGCCCCGCGCACATCGGCAAGAATCTGGTCCCGTTCCGCTGCTGCTTGGTCCTGCGCTCCCGCGAGCCGTTCACGCGCCTCTCGATCGGCCTGTTCCCGGGCCTGTTGAAGGATGCGTTCGGCCTCTAGCTGAGCCTCGATCCGCGGATCGGGCCCGCCGCGCAGGAGCCGCATGAGGGCTCCCAACATGTTGTCCTCGACTCATTGGTGTTGGCATTGCTGGTGCGCTGCCTGGACTTGCTCTGGTTGACATCTTGGTTCTGCCGTGCCGAGCGATGGAGGTTGACCATGTCCGCTCGAATCGGCAGCTCACTGCCCTTCAGACTACGCCCGCAATCAATCTCGCGCTACTGAGGCGGCGTCGTGCTGCTCGCGAACCTCGGCCAGTGCCGCCGAAATGGCGGAGGGAGCGAAGCCGCGCATCGCCAACCGGCCCGCCTGGCGGCGGCGGAACTCCGGCCAGCTCGCCGCGCCATCGCGCTGTGACTCCCGACGCCAACGATCGTGCGTCAACGATGCCGCGATGTCGATGTCGGACTGCCCAGCCGGGGTCAACTCGTCGATGGCGGCGCGGATGTCGGCTCTGGAGCACCCCGATTGAGACAGGCGCTGTGCGATCTCGCGGCAGCTGTACTTCCGCTTGCGCAGGAGGCGGGCCGCCTCCGAGTACGCCAGGTCGAATGACGCCTGTTGGCGCAGCCGCTCGAGAATGACCGCGTCGATCTGTTGGCCGCGGCGGAGCCGCGACTGTTCGGCGAACTCGCGCGTGCAGCGAAAGTCGCTGTGGTCGTCGAGCGTGATCACGGCCGCGGCACCGGACGGACGCACGGAGAGGATGGTGGGCATGGCTAGCTCGCACGCCGACCCTTCTTCTTCGGCGCGGGCTTGGCGATGGGCGCCGTGTCTGCGCCGTCGGCTCCGACTTCCAGCGTGGCGGGGTTGGGCACGCCGTGCGCGACGCGGATGTGAGCCTCGATCTCCTGCGCCATTTCGACGTTCTCACGCAGGAAGGCCTTGGTTCGCTCACGGCCCTGTCCCATGCGCGTCTCGCCGTAGGAGTAGAACGTGCCCTGCTTGCGGATCACGGTCGGATCGGTCGCCGAGGCGCCGGGCGACGGCGCAGTGCCGAGGTCGATCAGGCAGCCGGTCTTGGAGATGCCGTACTCGTTGGGTGTGAACATCAGGTCAAACTCGGCCTGGCGGAACGGCGGCGCGACCTTGTTCTTGACCACTTTGGCGCGGACGCGCGAGCCAATCACGTCCGTACCGTCCTTCAGTGTCTCGGCGCGGCGCAGCTCGATGCGCACGGAGGAGTAGAACTTGAGCGCACGGCCGCCGGGCGTTGTTTCGGGGTTGCCGAAGACGATGCCCACCTTCTCGCGCAGCTGGTTGATGAAGATCAGGACGGTCTTGGAGCGCGAGACGACGCCGGTGAGCTTACGCAGTGCCTGCGACATCAGCCGCGCCTGCAGGCCGACCTGGACGTCGCCCATCTCGCCCTCAATCTCCGCGCGCGGGACGAGCGCGGCCACGGAGTCCACGACGACCACGTCAATCGCGTTGCTGCGGACGAGCGCTTCGGCGATCTCCAGCGCTTGTTCGCCGGTGTCGGGCTGGGCGATGAGTAGCTGCGAGATGTCGATGCCGAGCCGGGTGGCGAACTCGGGGTCGAGCGCGTGCTCGACATCGACGTAGGCGGCTTGGCCGCCGAGCCGCTGGGCCTCGGCGATGACGTGCTGGGCGACGGTGGACTTGCCGGCCGACTCGGGCCCGTAGATCTCGACGATGCGGCCGCGGGGCAGTCCGCCGATGCCCAGCGCCACGTCGAGCGAGAGCGCGCCGGTGGGAATGCCCTCGACGGTCATGCGCGCGCTGGCGTCACCCATTCGCATGAGCGCGCCCTCGCCAAAGCGGCGCTCCATGTCACCGAGCAGTTCGGTGACGGCGGGCGGTGGTTCGTTGTTGGTCAAGTCAGCGGTCAGTTGAGATGGCGTGTCGGTGGTCATGGGCAGCGGCTCCTGCGGTTGGGCCAGGGTCTGGGGATCGATGGTGTCGATGGTTGCCATAATATGCGCACTCCTCACGGGGATTCTGGTGTGGTGGCTGTTGTGCGAACGCCCGTGCTGCGCACGCTAAGCGAACGCCCGTGCGGTGTCAAGCATATGTTCTAGGAAGTTCCGGGTGTCGCGTGGAGACGGCTCAGGCCGCGCCGATGATGATGCCGCTGAGGATTTGCAGACCAATCAAGGCGACGAGCGGGGACAGATCGATCATGCCCACCACGCAGACTTGACGCAGCGGCGCGAGGACCGGTTCGGTCACGTCGAGCAGGAACTTGACCAGCAGATTGTCTAGAGGGAGCGGGCGATTGGTGATCATCGGCACCCAGCTCATCAGCACCCGCGCGAGCAGGACGAACGTGTAGATCTGGATGGCAGTGCCAATGACGACGAAGACATCGCTCATGATTGACCCAACTCCTCGGCTCGCTGGTGGGCCGCGGCGACCGCGTCGATTAACGCCGCGCGTACGGCCCGCTGTTCCAACACTCGCAGACCAGCCGCAGTTGTGCCACCCGGCGACGTGACCATGTCCTTGAGCACTGCGGGATGCTGTCCCGTTCGCTGGGCGAACTGCGCCGAGCCGATGACCGTTTGCAGGACCATCCGCCGCGCGTCGTCGGGCCGCAGTCCAATCTGAACGGCGCCGTTGATCATCGCCTCGATGGCGAGGAAGACATAGGCCGGGCCGCTGCCCGAGACCGCGGTGACTTTGTCGATGACCGACTCGTCGCTGACGTAGAGCTGGTCGCCCATCGCCTCGAGCAGGTCGCGGACCAGCATCCGATCGTCGTCCGCGACGCCGGGCGTCGCCGTCCAGGCGGTGAAACCGTGACCAATCTGGGCGGGAGTGTTCGGCATCGCGCGGACGACGCGATCGGCGCCGGTGGCGGCCGTGATCTCAGCGATCGTGGAACCAGCCAGGATTGAGATGACCAGTTTGGCGCTGACATCGCTCTCGCGGCTCAACGATGGCAGGTCCTGCGGCTTGACGGACAGAAACACGACATCGGCATCGGCGACGGCCGCACTGAAGTCGTCTGTGACGTTGATGTCTGGGAACTCGTTGGCGAGCCAGTCGCGGCGCTCCGGGAGCGCTTCGCAGACGATGAGGTCGCTGGGCGAGCCGAGCACGGCGTCCTTGACGGCGCGGCTGAAGGCGGTGCCCATCGTGCCGCCGCCGATGACCGTGATCCGAACGCCTGGCCCATCTCCGACGGCGGCAGCGGAGGCGGCGGGAGTGCTCATGGCTGTGCTCCACGCTGGCCGAAGATCGCGCGGCCGATTCGCACCATGGTGGCGCCCTCCTCGATGGCGACAGCGTAGTCGTTGGACATACCCATGCTCAGCTCTGGCAGCTGCAGGCGTTCTGCCAGGTCGCGCAGTTGTTGGAAGATGGGGCGGACGGTCTCGGCGTCCGCGACTTCCGGCGCGACGGTCATCAGTCCGGTCACGGACAGGTTGGGCAGATTGCGAATCTGCTCGCAGGCGGCTGGCAGCTCGTCGACGGTGAAGCCGTCTTTCGTTTCTTCCTGGCCGACATTGACTTCGAGCATGATCGGCAGTGTGCGTTCGAGTCGGCGCGAGATTGCCTCGGCCAGGCGCACGCTGTCGACGGACTGGACCGATGCGAACGACCCTGCGTGGCGCGCTTTGTTGCGCTGCAGATGGCCGATCAGGTGCAGGTCCACCTCGACGCGGAGCTGCTGCAGCTGTTCGAGTTTGGCCAGGCCCTCCTGGACGCGGTTCTCGCCGAACTGGCGGTGGCCGGCGGCCGACGCCTCGGCGATGGCCTCGGCGGGGAACGTCTTGGACACGGCGATCAGTGAGACGCCTGTCGGATCGCGGCCGGCGCGCAGGCAGGCTGATGCGATCTGCTCGTTCACGCGCTCCAGGTTGTCGGCGATGGACACCTCAGACTCCGACCGAGGTCTCCCGTTCGACGAGGTCGAGCGGGACGATGGTGGGCGAGTAGGAGGGGATCTCGTTGCCGCCGCAGACGCCACACATGTTGCAGCCGATCTCGGGCGGCGGACAGGCGATGGTCGCCTTCTCGCGTTGGTGCTTGGAGAGCTCGCGCTCGAAGAAGCGAGCGGAGATGCCGGTCTCGACGGCGGACCACGGCGTGGGTCCGCCGCCCCAGGGCAGCGGGCCGTCCAGATTCCAGAGCGACGCCGCCCGCATCCACTCGCCGGCCGATGGCGCCTGCATGTCCAGGATGGCGTGGGCCAGGCGTTGATCGGCGCGCGAACAGATGTCATCGATGCGGGCCCACGTGGGGCTGTCGCCGCGCAGACGGATGCCGGTCTTGCGAAAGGCGGATTCGAGGATTCGCTGACGGTGCTTGACCAGCGCCGCGTCCGACTGGACCAGCTCCTGGTAGGCCGTGGCCGGCTTGGGCACGAGCGGTCCGACGGACATGACCAGTTCAGTGCCGTGTCCGTGCGCGTCGAGGCGGTCCTTGATCGCGAGGCCGAGCCTGGCCATCGCCTCGACGTCCTCGTCCTCTTCGTCAGGCAGGCCGATCATGAAGTAGAGCTTGAGGCGGTTCATGGCGGCCGCGCCGACCTTGTCGGCGGCTTCGATGATTTGCTCTTCGGAGACCGCCTTGTTGATTCGTTGACGCATGCGCTCGGAGCCGGCCTCTGGGGCGAGGGTGACGGTTCTGGTCCCGCCGCGGGCGAGCACGTCGAGCAGCTCGGGCGCGAGATTGTCGACGCGCAGCGAAGAGACGGAGACGCGTCCGCCGCGCCGATCAGCTTCGACGGCGAGTTCGGCCAGCTGCGGATGATCGGCGACGGCGGCACCGAGCAGTCCCACGCGATTCGTGCGTTCGAGACCGGCGTCAACCTGGTTGAGGAGCGACTCCAGCGGCCGATAGCGGGGCGGTCGAAAGACGTAGCCGGCGATGCAGAATCGGCAGCCGCGTCCGCAGCCGCGCGCCGCTTCGATCAAGGTCATCTGGTTGAACTCGGTCTCATCGGTGAGGACGAGCGAGCGGGCCTCGGTCGTGGCGATGTCGCGCACCCACTGACGCTCGACGCCGCCTTGCGCACCGCGCGCGGGGACAAACACGCCGGGAATCCGGGCGAGCGCGTCGAGTTGGTCCGCTCGGGGGCTGTAGGCGTACTCCTGCAGCGTGTCGAGCAGTTCTTCGAGGATCGGCTCTGCTTCGCCGATGACGAAGGCGTCGAAGCAGTCGGCGAGCGGCAGCGGATTGGTGATCACGGCGGCGCCGCCGGCGACGATCAGAGGATCGCCGTCGTCGCGGTTGATGCTGAGCGGCTCAATCTGCGCTGCTTGCAGGGATCGGACGACGTGGTAGTAGTCAATCTCGTAGGTCAGTGTGTAGGCGACGACGGGGAAGTCGGCGAGCGGCCGCTGCGATTCAATGGTGACCGGGCCCAGAGACGGGTCGTCGCCTCGCTCGGACTTGTGCGGCGGGTCGTAGAAGGCGCGCTCGCAGACGATGTCCGCACGGTCGTTGAGCAGGCCATAGATGGTCTGCAGGCCGAGGTTGGACATGCCGAGGTAGTAGCTGTTGGGATAGACGAGCGCGACGGGCAGGCGTCCGCCCCAATCCTTGAGCACGACGCCGTTCTCAGCGGCCAGGCGTTGCCGGGCCGCCGCAATCCCGCGTGAGACGCTGCGTTTCGCCATACATCCAGTCTACGCATGCCGCGCGGCGACCTGGCATGTCGGAGGATGCAGCTCGCAGGATGCACTGGGCGCCGCTAGTGCTCGGTGTCGCCGCGGATGAGTTGGAGCGCGTGCGGCAAGACGGGCGCGAGCGTGTCCATGTTCTCGCGGACGGCTTTCTCCGAGCCGGGCAGATTGATGATCAGCGTCGACCCGGCGATTCCGCAGAGACCGCGCGAGAGTGCTGCAAACGGCGTGTTCTTCAGGCCATCCATGCGCAGCAGCTCGGCGAGGCCGGGCGCGTCGCGCTCGATCACGCGCCGCGTCGCCTCGGGGGTGTGATCGCGCGGGCCGAAGCCAGTGCCACCGGTCGTGATGATGACGCTGACACCGTCGGCGACCCATTCGCGGAGGCGTCGCTCGATGCCGTCGGGGTCGTCGGACTGCACGATCTGCTCGGTGACCGTAACACCGAGGTCGGTCAACCGTGCGCGAATTGCGGGTCCCGAGGTGTCCTCGCGCAGTCCGCGAGCGCCTTGGTCGGAGAGGGTGAGGACGGCGGCGGTGGAATCGGTGTTGGGCGCGCTCATGCCGAACAAAGTATCTGGTAGAGGCGGTCGGCGCCAGCCTTTGACGGCAGCGAGGTGTGTTCTGCATGGGGTTGCCCACCCAGATGAGAATCTGTGCTAGTGTGAAGCACAGACCTAATGGTGAATAAACCCTGTGCCTTTCATAACGAAGAGCCGCGCAGAGAGCAGCATGATCAACGTGGTCTTCACGGGCGAATACGACCACCGCGTCGATGAGCGCGGCCGCGTCGCCATTCCCGCGCCCTTCCGTGCCGAGTTCGCTGCTGGTGGCTACGTCATGCTCGGACCGGACGGGCAAATCCAGCTGCATACGAACGACGGCTATCAGTCAGCGGTAGACCAGCAAGCAAACAACGCTGGATTGACACTCCAAGATCGACAGCGGCGTCGAGCGATCGCTCGCGCGCTCAAGTTCGAGCTCGATAGGCAAGGTCGTGTGACTATTCCGCAGCGAATGCGGGAGCAGGCCGGTCTCGAAGGCGACGTCACCCTTCTTGGTGACCTGGACCACGTCGAGATCTGGGTGAGAGCTCGCTGGCTCGAAGAGTCAGCATTGCTTGACGACGGATATTCAGATCTGCTCGAAGGCCTCGCCAAGATCATTGACGCGCCAGCGGAAGACGGGGCATCCTGATGGCCCCGTTGCACACGCCGGTCATGCTCAACGAGGCGCTGGAACTGCTCGCCGTTCGTCCGGGTGGGCGTTATCTCGATGCGACGGTTGGACTGGGCGGGCATGCCGCGGCGGTGCTTGAGGCCTCCGCGCCGGACGGGCGGTTGCTCGGCACGGACGCAGATCCGGACGCGCTCGTGGTGTCTCGCGAGCGACTCGCACGGTTTGGCGAGCGCGTGGTGCTCCGACAGTCCTGGATGGACGACGCGCCGACCGCTGCGGAAGCAGAGGGTCTGACCCCGCTCGACGGCGTCCTGTGCGATCTCGGAGTCTCATCGCTCCAGTTGGACACGCCCGGGCGCGGATTCTCTCTGCAGCACGACGGTCTGCTGGACATGGCGTTCGGCCCGCTGCCGGAAGGGTCGACCACGGCTGCGGAGATCGTCAATGAGTGGTCGGCCGACGACCTGGCAGACCTGATCTACGACTACGGCGAAGAGCGCCGCTCGCGGCGGATCGCGCGGGCGATCGTGGAGCGCCGTCCGATCCAGACCACGACCGAACTGGCCGATGCCGTTGTGGCAGCGGTCGGGCGTCGTCCGGGTGCCGGCATTCATCCGGCGACCCGCGTCTTTCAGGCGATCAGGCTGGAGGTCAATCAGGAGCTCGAACGATTGGCTGCGTTCCTGATGGGGGTGCGCCGCGTTCTGCGGCTGGGCGGTCGGCTGGTCGTGATCGCCTTCCATTCGCTCGAGGACCGCATTGTGAAGCGGTTCCTGGCGGATACGACAGGATTCCGCTCGCTGAGGCGTCGCGTGCTGCGGCCGTCGGGCGCGGAGATCGCACGCAACCCGCGCGCACGCAGCGCGCGGCTTCGAGCGGCGGAGGCAGTCTGATGTTTCAGCTGTGTCGCCAAGCAGTCGGCGCTGTTTCTGACGTGCACGTCAGGCGGTGCGATGGAACAGAGCGGAACAGCGGGTCGGGCCTTGCTGGTCGAGGCTGGACGTATCGCTGTTGGAATCGGAAAGGCGGTTGGAGTGTTCGGAGTTCGTTGAGCGGGTCGCGCTTGTTGGGGATGGGGCAATCTGATCAAATCTTTAGCAAGGAGTTACCCCGCCAAGCACAGTCCAAAGGTGCGCAATTGCTCGCGGCCTCGAGCCGTGGCAGTTGTGAGCCTGCCCCTCCCCGTGTCTGCTTGCGCGGCCCGCTCAACGAACCCCGAGCCTCTGATTTCTGGTGCATTCACTCTACGCCGAGACGGCGGGGATATCTCGCTCGTCTCTTCGCGCGACATAAAATGTCGGTGACGGGCTGATGGCTTCCCTGCCCAGCGACGCTGCGGACGCCCGGCTGGCTAGTCCGGCGGCCAAGGATGGTCATCGTGCGCTGCCGCGTCCGATGCTGCCCGAGCGCCATCGCTACACCGGTCGGATGCCGGCCTGGGCATGGATTGTGTTGTTTGGATTGTTGATCGGCCTCGCGCTGCCGGTGTTTCGCACGTCCAGCGTCACGGAGAGCGCCAGCGAGCTGCGGGCGCTGGAAGCGGAGCGAGAGCGGCTGACTTCGGAGATTCGCTCGCTCGCCGCCCACGTCGGGCAGCTGGGTTCGCTGGCCCGGATCCAACAGCAGGCCGTGGAGCGTCTGCGGATGGTGAACGCGATGCCGACGACGGTGCTGGAGGTCGACTCCACGCCGCCGGCGAGGACGCTGCCGGCTCGGTTCCTGCCCGCGGCCGACTCGTCGGGCGCTGGACGTCCGCTGGCTGGCGGCGCTCGTTTGGAACCTGATTCACACGCCGCTCGTCCAGTATGGAGAGCCATTCTGGACGTGCTGGTGTTCGATTAGCCCCGCTGATTCAGGGCAGGACGGATGAGAGGACCGATCGGTGGCGAACGCGCCCGACCAACAGCCGGCAGCCGGCGTCCTGTTCGGTCATGGGGCCGAGGCGGTGTCGACGTGGCGCGTGCGAGCGTTGATTGTGCTGCTGATCTTGCTGGCCGGGTTGGTGGTCTATCGCCTGGTGGTGATTCAGGTCATTGAGCATGAGCGTCACGAGGAATTTGCTGATCGCACGTGGGTGATCGAGACGCACGGGCCGCGCGGCGCGATCCTGGACCGCAACGGCTTTCCGCTCGTGACATCGGTCGACGCCTGGGAGGTCCACGTCGACACGCGGCTCTGGGCGCGATCGGAGTTTCAGCCCACTGATGCGTCGCGCCGGCTCGCGGAGTTGCTGCGTGCGCCGCAGGCGGTCGTGCTGTCGCTCGCGGCTCAGACGCATCGCGAGGGCGGCCACGACGCGTTGATTGCGTACGGTCTGTCCAATGCGCTCGGGGCGCAGATTCATGCTGAGGCGTTGCACGGCGTGCAAGTGCACAAGACGTCCCAGCGGCGCTACACGGAAGGGTCGATGGCCGCGACCGTGATTGGCCTGGTCGGTCGCGACGAGCAAGGCCTGGCCGGCCTGGAGCACCAGCTCGATGGCGTGCTCGCGGGCGAGCCCGGGCTGCTCGTGCAAGAAGTGGACGGTCTGGGCCAGCCGATCCCGTTCGGGCCGCGCCTGGAGTTGCCGTTTCAGCAGGGAGAATCCGTCGTTCTGACGATTGACCGCAACCTGCAGTGGCTGGCGGAGACGGCGTTGGCGGAGGCGGTGGAGGAGTGGGACGCGCGGAGCGGGCACATCATCATGATCGATCCGCGCAATGGCGACATCTTGGCGCTGGCCTCGCTGCCCACCTACGACCCGGTCACGATCGATCTGAATGCTCAAAGCTCGATGGCGCTGCTGCGCACGCGCTCCGCGACGGACGTTTATGAGCCGGGTTCGACGCTGAAGGTGGTCACGATGGCTGCGGCGCTCGACGCCGGCGTGGTCTCTCCTGACACGACGTTTGTCGATACCGGCGCCACGGTGGTCGGCGGCGAGACGATTCGCAACTTTGACCTGTCCTACCACGGCGAGCAAACGATGACGCAGGTGTTGCAGCGCTCGCTCAACACGGGCAGCGTCTGGGTCGCTCAGCAGCTTGGCGCGGCCACGTTCTATGACTACCTGTATCGATTCGGGTTCGGGGAGAGTACGCAGTCCGGACTGCCGGGCGAGGTCGAGGGTCGGGTGATTGACTCATCGGACATCCGCTGGTCGCCGGTGCAGATGGCGACGAACTCGTTCGGTCAGGGCATTTCGGTGACGCCGCTGCAGATCGTTCAGTCGTATGCGACGATCGCGCGGGGCGGCGTGTTGGTGCAGCCGCGGTTGGTCTCGGCGGTGATCAGCGACGACGGCGTGGAACGATTCGCGCCGGTCGAGGGTGAGCGGGTGATCTCGGCGGAGTCCGCCGCCACCTTGACGTGGATGATGCAGGCGGTCGTTGACGGCGTGCTGGCCCATCCCGCGCAGGTGCCGGGCTGGCGGATTGCCGGCAAATCAGGCACCTCCGACGTGGTCGGGGGGGCGGGATACCTGGATGGCGAGTCGCTCGCCTCGTTTGTCGGCTTCGCGCCGGCGGACGATCCGCGCGTGGTGGTGTATGTCCGCATCGACCGTCCGCAGGGTGAGATTTACGGGGGGATCGTCGCTGCGCCGGTCTTCGGCGACTTGATGGAGGAAGTGCTGCCCTATCTCGGCGTGCCGCCGACCGGTTACGTCGCCGACGTGAACGACTGGATTGTCGGTCCGGGCAGCGACATCGACCCGCTCGATGTCGAAGAGGCGGAGTCTGCGGCCGCGCACGACGCCGACGAGGACGCCGATCCGCCGCCGTCGCCCATCTCCTACATCCAGGACAGCGACGACAGCGACCGCGGGGAATCGGAGGATCGTCAGTGATCTCCTTTCGCGATCTCGATCGGTTGCTGGGCGGACGCTTGCGGAACCGGCCCGACACGAGCGATGAGCCGTTCGCCGAGATCGTGGTCGACTCGCGCGAGGTGGTGCCTGGTGCGTTGTTCGTCGCGCTGCGCGGTGAGCGCGCGGACGGCCACCAGTTCGTGGACGACGCGTTGCAGCGCGGTGCGTCGGCGGCGATCGTGTCTGCCGACTCGGGATTTCGATCCGAACGACATTTCGTCGTCGACGACCCGCTCTCGGCGTTGCAGGAAGCCGGGCGCCGTTGGCGCGACCGCGTGGGCGCGCAGGTCGTCGGCATCACTGGCAGCGTCGGGAAGACGACCGTGCGGGAAGCGACGTACCAGCTGCTCTCGCAGCGATTCCGAGTCCACCAGTCGCCGCGCAACTTCAACGGGGATATCGGCCTGCCGATCGCGCTGCTCGGGATCAAGCGCGAGGACGAGTGGGCGGTGATTGAGATTGGCCCGTACTCGGAAGCGGAGATGGAGCTGCTGGTCTGGTCTGCGCGCGCTGATGTGTGCATCGTGACCAACGTCGGGCCGACGCACCTCGAACGCTTCGGCAGCATTGATGACACGGAACGGATCAAGGGTCTGCTGCCCGCTTCGCTGCCGGCTGGTGGTCTGGCGATCCTCAACGGCGACGACGAGCGAGTGAGCCGCATGTCCGCGGTGACCGACGCCGAGGTCCTCAGGTACGGGTTCGGCGAGTCGAACGACCTGCGCGCGGCGGACGTGTCCGCCAACGGATTCGAGGGGATTGCGCTCCGCTTGCAGCAGCGCGGCACCGGCGCGGTTGAGGCTGAAGTTGAGGTTGAGACTCCGTTGGTTGGCGCGCACCAGGCGATGACGGTGCTCGCGGCGTCGGCGGTGGGCCTGCGGGCTGGCATCTCGTTGGATGAGCTGGCGCCGATGCTGGCGTGTCTGGAGCCGGGCTCTCGGTTGACGCGGCGGCGCGCCGCCAACGGCGCTGTGGTGGTCGACGACGCGTACAACGCGGCTCCGTTGTCGATGCGGGCCGCGCTGGACCTGCTCGCCGAGTGTCAGCCGCGGCGGATTGCGTTGTTGGGCGACATGTTGGAACTGGGCAGCGAAGAACGGACCGCCCACGCGGCGCTCGGCCGCTACGCCGCCGAGCGCTGCGACTGGCTGATCGCGGTGGGCGAGCGATCCCGTGATCTGGTCGAGGCGGCGCGCCAGGCTGGACATCCGCAGGCCTGCTGGCTGGCCGAACCAGAGCAGGCTGCCGAGATCCTGCGGCCGGCGATCGAGCCGTCCGACACGGTGCTGGTCAAGGCGTCGCACGCGATGCATCTGGAACGCGTGGTGGAGAGGCTGTGTGCTCCATGACCACGTTCTCTCTGGGCACCGCGGGCATTGCATTCGCGCTGGCCCTGGCGATCGGACCGCTGATCATCCGCTGGCTCGAGCGCCGCAACGCGGGCAAGTCGATCTCCGACGAAGGACCGCAGACGCACCGCGTCAAGGCCGGCACACCCACGATGGGCGGGCTCATCTTCCTCATTCCGATCGCCGTGCTGACTGTCGCGACGAATCTGGTCGAGGGCGATCGCTGGTCGATCTTGCTGCCGCTCGTGGGCGCGGCGGCGCTGGGAGCGCTTGGCTACGCCGATGACCTGGGGACGCTGATCGGTCGGATGCAGGCGGGTTTGACCTGGAAGCTCAAGTTCGCGCTGCTGGCGTTGTTCTCCGTGGCGGTCGGGCTGGTGCTCTACTTCGCGCTGGACGTGCAGTCGCTGAACGTGCCCTGGTTGGGACAGTTCTCGCTCGGTCCTGCCTACATCGTGATCGCTGCGGTGACCGTCTTCGCCACGATTATCTCGGTCGCGATCTCGGACGGACTCGACACGCTCTGCGGCGGCACCGGCGCGATTGCGATTGCTGCATTCGGCGTCATCGCGGTCGGACAGGAGCAGGACTTCCTGGTCCGCTTCGCGTTCACCTGCGTCGGCGCGCTGTTGGGCTTTCTGTGGTTCAACGCGCACCCGGCGCGCATCTTCATGGGCGACACCGGGGCGCTGGCGCTGGGCGGGACGCTGGCGATTGTCGCGCTGATGACCGGTCACTGGCTGCTGCTGCCGGTGATTGGCATTGTGTTCGTGCTCGAGGCGGCGTCGGACATTGCGCAGGTGGGCTGGTTCAAATGGACGCGGCGGCGCACGGGTGAGGGTCGGCGCGTCTTACGCATGGCGCCGCTGCACAACCACTTCGAGATGGGCGGCTGGTCCGAGCCGCAGATCGTGACGCGGTTCTGGTTGATCGGGATGGCCGGCGGCATTCTGGGCATCGCCCTGGCATTGCAGGTGCCGAAGTGACGCTGCCCACGCCGACCATCGCGCCCGACAGCTTCAGCGGCCGACGGATCGGCGTCGTCGGACTGGGTATCGAGGGGCGAGACGCGGTTGCTTTCCTGGAGCGTGAAGGCGCGGACATCTTGCGCGTCGATCAGAATCCTGAACGGGGAGATTGGTCGCCTGATGACTTCAGCGTGCTCGACGCGGTCGACGGCCTGATCGTGAGCCAAGGCGTCCACTATCGGACGCCGCTGCTGATCGAGGCGCAGCGGCAGGGCGTTCCCGCCTACGGACCGACCCAGATCTTCCTCGAGCGCTGCCCGGCGCATGTGATTGGGATCACTGGCAGCGCGGGCAAGACGACGACGACCTCGCTCGTCGGTGAGTTGCTGCGGGCAGCCGGCGTCCGAGCTCACGTTGGCGGCAACATCGGCCGCGGACTGCTCGCGCAACTACCGGAGATTGACGCGGCGGACACCGTGGTTGCGGAGATCTCCCACACCCAGCTGCTGCGGACGACCCGCAGTCCGCAGATCGCTGCGATCACCAACATCACGCCCAACCATCTCGACCAGTTCAGCTGGGACGACTACCAGCAGCTCAAGTACCGGTTGGTGCAGTTTCAGGACGCTGACGACCGGGTCGTCCTGCCCACGGATGACGAGATTGCGGCCGCTGCGTCCTCGCGGACTGCGGCTGCTGCGGTGTGGTTCGGACTGACGCCGCGGAGCGGCATCGACCTGGAGACCAGCGTGCTTGACCAGCACATCGTTCGCCAGGGACGCGTCGTGGTCGAGGCGTCGGCGCTTCAGATTCCTGGTCGGCACAACCTGCTCAATGCTCTGGCTGCCTTGGCGATCGTTGGGGATGTCGTCTCTGACGAGGTCGCTGCTCGCGTGCTCCGAGACTTCAGCGGCGTGCCTCACCGACTCGAGGCGGTCGGCGCGATTGACGGCGTTCGGTTCATCAACGACTCGATCGGCTCGACTCCCGAGCGCACGCTGGCCGGTCTGCGGGCGACGCGCGGCCCGATCATCCTGCTGCTCGGCGGGCGCGACAAGCAGCTGCCGCTCGATCCGCTGCTGCCGGAACTGAAACGTCGCGTGCGGCGCGTGATCCTGTTCGGCGAGTCGGCGCCGAGCTGGACGGCCTGGCTGTCGGAGCGCGGTGTCGACGCGGTGGACGCAGGCAGCCTCGAGGACGCGTTCGAGCTCGCTGCGGATCTTGCCCGTCCAGACGAGGCCGTGCTGCTGTCGCCGGGCGGCACGTCATTCGACGCGTATCCAAACTTTGAGGCGCGCGGCGAGCACTTCCGGCAGCTCGTGCGTGACCGATCCGACCGCATCGAGATGGGGAACGAGGTGGCTGATGACGTCTAACCGCGCCTCGATCCCGTCGCCCGCCAACGGGCCGTTTGCTCAGAAACCGCGGTTCGGCGGGTCGATCGGCGGAGGGCGTCTCGCGCGGCGGCTGTCGCTGAGCAGCCTGCGCGGCAGCGATGATGCGGCGCCGCCCGACTGGGTGCTGATCGTCTCTGTGTTGGCGCTGGTCATCATCGGACTGATCTTCGTGTTCTCGTCGTCGCTCGCGGTTTCACAGGAGCTGCAGGGATCGACGCATTACTACGCGGTGCGGCAGCTGATCGGCGCAGGCATCGGACTGGTGGCGTTTGCGCTGCTCGCGCGGATTGACTACCGCTTCTGGAAGCGCCTGTCCACGCAGATCATCTTGTTTGCGCTGGTGTTGTTGGGGGCGGTCCTGATCCCTGGCATCGGGCATGAGGAGAATGGTGCGCAGCGTTGGATCCAGGTGGGTTCGCTGCCGGCGCTGCAGCCGTCGGAGTTCGCCAAGCTGGCCTTCTGTGTCTACGTCGCCGGCTGGCTCGCGGCCAAGGGCGCCGAGATTCAACGACTCTCGCTGGGTCTCGTGCCGTTGAGCATGATTATCGGCCTGGTCGGGGCGCTGTTGATGCTCGAGCCCGACCTGGGGACGTTCGTCACGATTGCCTCGACGGGCGTGATCCTCTTCTTCCTGGCGGGCGCGCCGCTGCGGCACATGATGCTGATCGTGATCGGAGGCTCCGGGGTGCTGTTCGGCATCGTGGTGATCGCCGGCTACGGCATGGAGCGGATCCGCACGTTCTTCAATGCGGAGGAGGTTGCGCAGGAGGCGGGGTTCCAGATTATCAATCTGGTCTCGACGCTTGGCTCGGGCGGACTGACCGGCGTTGGACTGGGCGCGTCGCGGCAGAAGTTCTTCTACGTGCCGTCGGCGCATACGGACGGCGTGTTCGCGATCATCGGTGAAGAGACGGGCATGCTCGGTGCGCTGATCGTGCTGACCATCTTTGCCGTGCTGATTTACCGCAGTATCCGCGCCGGGATGCGGGCAGAGGATCGATTCGGCGCGCTGCTGGCGTACGGGATTACGGCCTGGTTCGCGTTGCAGGCGTTCTTCAACGTCGCCGGCGTGATGCGGGCGATCGTGCTGACGGGTATCCCGCTGCCGTTCCTCAGCTTCGGATCGTCGGCGCTGATTGCGTCGATGGCCGCTGCCGGGATTCTGGTCAGCGTGTCGCGCTACGGACGCAAGAAGGCTCCGCCGGTGTCCGCGCCGCCGCTGATCGACAACGGGGCGACGCGCGACAGCGCGGGCTTGACGGTGGCCGCGTCTGACTCGCGCGGCTCGTTCTTCCATCGCGGACGAGGCGGTACAGAATGACCACCGCCAAGCAACCCCTGAGCCGACCCATGCGCGTGCTGCTCTCGGGCGGAGGCTCGGGCGGCCACGTGTTCCCGGCCTTTGCCGTCGCCGAGGCGCTGCGCGCGCTGCTGGACGAGCGCGGCCGCGGCGCGACGTTCCGCTTTGCCGGTACTGCCGACGGCGTGGAGTCTGAGCTCGCGGGCGAGGCGGGCTTCGCCTACGCGACGATCGCGGCGCGAGCGCTGCGCGGACGCAATCCGCTGTCGCAGCTGATCTCGCTGGGCGCGACGGCGACGGGCGTGTTCGACGCGCTGATGCTGATGATCCGTTGGCGGCCGGACGTGGTCTTCCTGACGGGCGGCTATGTCTCCGCTCCGGTCGGGGTCGCAGCCTGGTTGACGCGACGTCCGATCGTGTTGCTGCAACCGGACATCGAGCCGGGGTGGACGCTGCGTTCGCTTGCTCCGTTGGCGAAGCGCGTCTGTGTCACGCATGAACGGTCGGCCGAGCGCTACGCGGCGGACAAGGCGGTGACGACGGGATATCCGCTGCGTTCCGGGTTCCAGGACCTCGACCGTCCGCTCTCGCGGGCGTACTTCCAGCTCAATGGCGGTCCGGCGTTGCTCGTGACTGGCGCGGTTCGGGGCGCGCAACGGATCAATGACTGCATCGCCGAGCGGCTGTCGGACTGGTTGTCGCTGACGCAGCTGATTCACATTTCGGGCCCGAACGACTTCGATCGGCTGTCTGCGCTGCGTGCCGCGCTGCCGGCCCGGTTGCAGTCGCGCTATCGGCTGTATCCGTACATGTCGGACGAGATGCCGTTGGCGATGGCGGCCTGCGACTTGGCGGTGTCGCGTGCGGGCGCATCGGTGATGGGCGAGTATCCCGCAGCGGGGTTGCCGGCGGTGCTCGCGCCGCTCGGAGAGGCTGGCGGACACCAGCGCTACAACGCGGAACTGCTGGCCGACGCGGGCGGCGCGGTGGTGATCGATCACGATGCCGTCACGTCGGATCTGTTTGATCTGACGACCGGCATTCTGGCTGATCGCGAGCGGCTCGAGTCGATGCGCGCGTCGATGCTGGGGCTGCGCCGCAAGGACGCGGCGAAGCGAATTGCCGAAGTGATCGTCGATGTGGCAGAGTGAACTTATGACAACCAACGTGCACTTCGTCGGAATCGGCGGCATTCACATGTCGGCCCTCGCCCACATTCTGTTGGACGACGGCCTGGTCGTATCTGGTTGCGACCGCTCAGACGCGCCGATCCTGCAGCGTCTGCGGGAGCGCGGCGCGCCGATTCTGATCGGACATCACGAGGGGCACGTCACGACCGCGACACAGGTGGTGCGCACCGCCGCGGTGCCCGAGACGCATCCGGAGGTGGCGCGGGCCATCGAGTTGGGCATTCCGGTGCTGACCCGCGCGGAGCTGCTGGCGCAGATTGCCGCGCCGCGACAGGTCGTCGCCGTGGGTGGCACACACGGCAAGACCACGACCACCGCCATGATCGCGCACGCGACGGCCGCTGCGGGTCGCGACTGCGGCTACGTGATCGGCGGCGAGGCGCCCGACTTCGATGTCCACGCTCGCCGCGGCAGCGACGACTGGCTCGTGCTCGAGGCAGACGAGTACGGCCGCGCGTTCCACCACTATCAGCCGGCGGTCGCGGTTCTGACCAACTGCGAGCCCGACCATCTCGACTACTACGGATCGCGCGAAGCGCTGGAGGACGCGTTCAGCGGCTACCTGCGCACGCTGCAGCAGGGCGGGACGTTGGTGGTCGGTATCGATTCGCCGCGGGCCGCGGCGCTGGCGGATCGCCTGCGAGCGGAACGGTCCGATGTGCGGATCGTGACGGCCTCGACGCGCGAGGATGCTGACGTCCGGATCGACTCGCACGGCGACGACATTCATGTGCGAACGGCGGGGCGTTCCTACTGTGGTTCGCTCCGGCAGCCGGGCGAGTATCAACGTCAGAACGCGGCGGTCGCGCTGGCGGCGCTGGATGCCGCGGGCTTCGACATCGCCGAGGCCATCGATGCGCTACGCGGGTTCCGCGGTGTCAATCGGCGCTTCCAGCTGCACGGCGAGGCGGCGGGCGTGATCGTCCTGGATGACTACGCGCACCATCCGACCGAAGCGGCGGCGGCGATTGCAGCGGCGCGTCAGCGCTGGCCGTCGCGTCGGATCGTCGTGCTGTTCCAGCCGCACACGTACACGCGCACGTCGTATCTGATCGATGGATTCCGCTCCTGTTTCAGCGCCGCTGACGCTGTCTACACCGTTGACACCTACGCGGCGCGGGCGATGGAGGGCGCGGCGCTGACGTCGGAGCAGCTGGCCGCGGAGATTGAGTCGCCCGTAGCGACGTACGGCGGATCGGTCGTGGAGGCGGCGGAGCTCGCGGCGGCACACGCTCGCGAGGGTGACGTGATCGTCACGATGGGCGCTGGCGATATCGATGCCGCCGGGCCGATCCTGCTCGAGCGTCTGGCGTCACGGGCGGCAACACCTGCTGAAACACGTCCGGCCAGCGGAGAGGTCGGCGCATGACCTCGCCTCATTCGGCTGTCGATCTGCTCCAAGAGCTGGGCGCACGACCCGGCGAGCCGCTGAGCCGTTGTACGTTCGTGCAAGTCGGTGGACCGGCCGAGTGGTTTCTGGCCGTCGACCGTCGCGAGGCGCTCGTGGAGGCGGTCCGAGCTGCGCGGCGGTTGCCGCTCGCGCTGACCGTGCTGGGCGCGGGATCGAACGTGCTGATCCGCGACGGCGGGCTGCGCGGGCTGGTGATCAAGAACGACACGCGCGGCTGCCGACAGATTGATGAGACGGTCATCGATGTCGACTCGGGCGTCCGCTTCGCCGCGCTCGCTCGTAGCACCGCGCGAGCGGGACTGAGCGGTCTGGAGTGGGCCGCGGGCATTCCGGGCGCGATTGGCGGAGGGCTGCCCACCAACGCGGGGGCGTACGGCTCCGAGCTCTGCGACGTGCTCGTGTCGGTGCAGGCCATCGACCGCGAGGGCGAGGCCGTCACAATCGACGCCGCTGATCTCGGCCTGGGTTATCGAGACTCTCGTGTTCGCAGCGGCGATCTGCAGGGCTGCATCGTGAC
>JAJDZG010000132.1 GCA_022824765.1 Dehalococcoidia bacterium
CATCATTCCAGCCCCCATCGTCATTCCAGCCCCCAATCGTCATTCCAGCACCCATCGACATTCCAGCCCCCATCGTCATTCCAGCCCCCATCGTCATTCCAGCTTGTCTGGAATCTCGCCCGATCTCCCGCCTGGCCAGAAGCACCCACAGGGAACGAGGTCCCAGACCTCACTGGGACGACGATCCTCGACCGCGGCCTCGCCCTGATCTGGGAAGCGCTCCAGCAACTGTGAACAGACCCTAGACCGGACCCGCGTGCTCCATGATGAAATCGTGCATCTCCGACAGCACCGTTTCCGGATCCTCCGCCAGGCCGTGGCCGCCATCAGGGATCAGCACGAGCTTCTTTGGCTCCTGAGCTCGCTCGTAGATGTCTTCCGACGCCATGTGGTGCAGGATGCCGTCGGCTGTGCCGTGGATGAGCAGCAGCGGCTTGGCCAGCTCATCAACCTGGCGGGTGCCGAAAAGTTGCGGCGAGAGCGAAATCACAGCGCGCACCTGCGGCATAATCTGAGCGGTCTTGATCACCACGGCACCGCCAAAGGAGTGTCCCGCGAGCACAATCCGCTCCGCTCCGACGCCCGACAGAAACGAACATGCGCCGAGCAGGTCGAGGACACACTCTTCGAACTCTCCCGCCTGGCGGTAGTGGATGCGCAGCGTGGACACGCCCTCGCCGGGCAGCTGTTCGGCCAGGCGACGATAGACGCTATCAGCCGGTCCGCGCGTCTCATGCTCGCCGCCCATCGCGCCTGAACAGGTGATCAACGCGCCAGTCTGGCCTTCGCAGACGTCCAACAGGGCCGAAATCTCACCGCGCGTCGTGCCCAGCTTGACCTCCAGGCGCGAGGGGTCGGGCGGCGCGCCGGCTTCCTCGCGCGGGCGCGCCTGGACACCCGTGATACTCAGCGTCAGGTCCTCGGGCTCAGAGTCGCCGGCCGGCGGGGTCAGTCGGAAGGTCATGACCGCAGGGTAGCGGGCGTCGGCCGACCGTTACTTGGCCAGTGGAGACCGGCTCAGGAATCGGCCGATTCGTTCCAGCGCTTCCTCAATCTCGTCGTAGCTGGCCGCGTAGCAGGCACGCACGTGCCCCGCGCCCGCCGCCCCGAAGGCCGATCCAGGCACGACCGCCACCTGCTCCTGGATCAACAGCTGCTCGGCGAACGACTCGTCGTCGTAGCCCGTCTGCGCGACCGAAGGAAACGCGTAGAACGCGCCGCGCGGTTCAGCGCAGGCCAATCCCAGCTGATTGAACCCACGCCACATCAGCTGACGGCGGCGGTCGTACTCTTCGCGCATCTGCACGACGTACTCCTCGCCGGCGCGGACCGCCTCGAGCGCCGCATACTGCGCCACCGTCGGCGCCGACATCATCGCATACTGATGAATCTTCAGCATCCCGCCGAGCAGGTCCGACGGCGCAGCCGCCCAACCGACCCGCCAGCCGGTCATCGCGTGGGACTTCGAGAACCCGCCCAGGCTAATCGTTCGCTCGCGCATGCCGGCCAGCGAGGCCATCGGCGTGTGCTCGACGCCGTAGACGAGGCGGTCGTAGATCTCGTCCGAAATCACCAGCAGGTCATGCCGCTGTGCGATCTCGGCCAGCGCCTGCAGCGTCGGACGTTCCAGCACCGTGCCCGTGGGATTGGACGGCGATGCGATCAGGATGGCCGTCGTACGCGGAGTCACTGCCGCTTCAACGAGTGCCGGATCGACCGCGAAGTCCTGCGCGGCAGATGTGGCGACAGGCACCGGCTTCCCGCCGGCCAGCGCGATCACCGGAGCGTGCGCCGCGTAGGACGGATCGGACACGATCACTTCGTCGCCCGGATTGATGATCGCCCGCGCGGCCAGGTCCAGCGCCTCTGAGACGCCTGTCGTGATCAGCATCTCGTCGTGCGGATCCCACTCGACGCCGTAGCGGCGGTACTGATCGGCGCTGATCGCCTCGCGCAGTTCGAGCAGGCCCAGGTTGGAGGTGTAGTGGGTGTGACCCTGCTCGATCGCGCGAATCGCCGCTTCGGCAATCGGCCAGGGCGTCACGAAGTCGGGCTCGCCCACACCCAGCGAGATGACCTGGTCCATCGAGGCGATGATGTCGAAGAAGCGCCGAATCCCCGATCCGGGTACGTCCTGCAACCGCTGAGCGATCCGCAGCGCGGCCTGATCGTCTGCCGCTCCCGATCCCGCCGCCGCCCGCGCATCGGAACGTTCACGGTCGGCGAATCGGCGGTCGTTGGATGCGATCGGCATGGCTCGCTCGGTCTCTCCCCGCTTGGCCTCTGTCTGCCTCTGTATCTGGCTAAAACACAACCCGCTGGCGTTCGCCCTGCAGGTCAGCGTCGATGTAGACGCCGTCTTCCTTGTAGCGGCGCATCAGCACGCGCGTGGTGGTGCCCTTGACACCGGACATCGTGGCCAGACGCTCGCCGACAAAGTCAGAGATGCCCCGCATGTTGTCGGCCGCGATCATCACCAGCAAATCGTACGCGCCCGACACGAAGTAGACCGTCTGCACTTCGTCGAAGCGCGCGATCCGCCGAGCGACCGAGTTGTATCCGACATTGGGCTGCGGCTCAACGGTTACCTCGACGACCGCGTACACGGTCGAGAGTCCCAGCGTCTCCCAATTGATCTTGGCGCCGCGGCCCAGGATGATGTTGCGTTCTTCGGCCTCGGCGATCGCGGCCGCGACCTCCGCCTCCTCTGCGTCCAGCGTCGAGGCGATCTCGGCGGCTGTGCGCCGTGCGTCGCGCGACAGCTCGCGCAGCACCTGTTCCAGCAGCGATGTCATCAGAATTGCACTCTATGCCAGCTGCCCGCTTCTGTCAGCGCCCCACCAGAGAACCAGCGAGCAATCCATCAGCGGTTACGTTCAGTCAACATCACTCACGAGCTGCATCAGCTGCCTGGATCAGCCGCCCGGAGCGGTGGGCCAGCCGGCCAGCCGCTCGTAGGCGCTCGCAGCCTGCAGGACGGTCGCCTCGTCGAGCCGCGGTCCCACCAGCTGCAAGCCGACGGGCATGCCGCCGGCCCCGAAGCCGCCAGGTACCGAGATCGCCGGCAAACCCGCGATGTTGGCCGGAATCGTGAAGATGTCATTCAGATACATCTGGTACGGGTCGGTGATCGCGCCGCGCTTGAAGGCGACAGTCGGCGCGGTCGGCGCAACGATCAGGTCGTGCTCGGCAAAGACGCGGTCGAACTCGCGGCGGATCAGCGTGCGCACCTTCTGCGCTTGCAGGTAGTAGGCGTCGTAGTAGCCCGCCGACAACGCGTATGCGCCCAGCAAAATGCGCCGCTTCACCTCGCGGCCGAATCCGTGCCCCCTCGTCGCCTCCATATCCGACCACATCGACTCGCCCCCGCGCGCGCCGTAGCCGTACTTCACACCGTCGAACCTCGCCAGGTTCGCTGAGCACTCCGACGGCGCGAGGATGTAGTAGACGGGCAGCGCCATCGGCACGGTCGGCATCGTCGGCGTGCGGTCGATCTCCGCGCCGTTGGACGCGAGCAGCTCCAGCGCGGTCTCCATCGCCTCGGCGACGTCATCGTCCATCCCGTCCGAGAAGAACTCCTGCGGCGCTGCGATCCGCATGCCGTCCAGGCCGCGCTCAAGCTGACCGCTGAAGTCAGGGACCGGTACGTCGTAGCAGGTAGAATCGAGCGGGTCGGGACCGGCGATCTCCTGCAGCAGCAGTGCCGCGTCCTCGACGCTGCGGGTGAAGGGACCAATCTGGTCCAGCGAGCTGGCAAAGGCGATCAGTCCATAGCGCGAGACACGGCCGTACGTCGGCTTTAGTCCCACCACGCCGCAGAACGAGGCCGGCTGGCGAATCGATCCGCCAGTGTCCGAGCCCAGCGATCCGAGGCACTGCCGAGCCGCCACCGCCGCCGCCGAACCACCCGACGACCCGCCAGGCACCCGCTCAAGATCCCACGGATTTGATGTCGGATGCCAGGCCGAGTGCTCCGTCGACGATCCCATCGCGAACTCGTCCATGTTGGTCTTGCCCAGCGAGACCGCGCCAGCCGCACGCAGCTTGGCCACCACGGTCGCGTCATACGGCGGAATCAGCGAATCGAGCATGCGCGATCCCGCCGTCGTGCGCGTGCCCTGCGTCATCAACACGTCCTTCAGCGCGATCGGCAGACCAGTCAGCGGCGACGGGATATCGCCCGACGCGATCAACGCGTCGGCAGCGTCGGCCTGCTCGAGCGCCTCATCAGCCGTCACGGTGACGAACGCCCCAACATCAGGCTCAGTCTGCGCGATGCGGTCCAGATGCGCCTGCGTCAGACTCCGCGAGCTGAGATCGCCGTCCAGCAGACGCTGGCGCGCCTCCGCGAGCGTCAGATCGTGCAGATCGTGCAGATCGTTCAGGGCGCCGCCCTCGGACGTGTTCGCCGTCATGACTGATCGAGCACGGCGTGAACGCGGAAGTACTCGTCCTCGCGCTGTGGCGCATTGGCGAGCACCGCGTCTCGCGGCAGCGCGGGCCGCGACGCGTCCACCGCCTGGACGTTGAGCAGGTCGGCCCCGTTGTTGGTCGGTGGAACGCCCTCGGTGTCGATCTCCGACAGCGCATCAATGTGCGAGAGGATGCTGGCCAGCTCAGTGCGGAACTCTTCGACTTCTGCTGGCGTCAAGTCAATACGCACCAGCGACGCCAGGCGCCGCACCTGATCGCTGCTGAACGTATTGGGCTCTGCGGAGTTGGACATCGTGGGATTCCGTGTCAATGCTCGGTGAAATTCAGCCTATCGCGCCTACGCCCTCAGCAGAATGCCTGCGCCTCGGGCAGACCGCGACATAGTGTGTAGATGCAATGAACTCTGAACGACGATTGAGCCTGGCCGCGAGATTAGCGATGCGCACCCGGCGCAGCGCCCGGCACGGCACAGGCCGCACCGGCAACCACGCCCGGCGCCGCGGCGGTGTGCGAATGAGCGGATGGATGATCGCGCTGGCAATCGCTCTCGCGCTGCCGGTTGTCATGTTCGGCGCCGCCGCCGGCGCCGCCTGGCTGATCTACACCGACTTCGCGGACGATCTCGCCCCGCCCGACGAGATCGAGGACACCCAGCTGCTGCTCGGCAGCAGCCGCATCTTCGATCGGGACGGCGACGAGGGCACGCTGCTCTTCGAGTACGCCCGTCCGCACGACGGTCTGCGCGCACCGGTGCGGCTGCACGGCGTCGCGCAGCACATCATCGACGCCACCGTGGCCACCGAGGACTCCACGTTCTGGGAAAACCAGGGCATCAACCTGCGCGGGCTGATGCGCGCTGCCTGGGAGAACTTCGGCATCGGCAGCTCCGACTTCCTGGGCGGCTCCGGCGGATCGTCGATCACCCAACAGCTGGTCAAGAACGTCCTCATTCCGCCCGAAGAACGCTCGGGACGCACCCTCAACCGCGTCCGCGGCAAGGTCAAGGAAACCATCCTCGCCGTAGAACTCACCGACCAGTACAGCAAGGAGCAGATCCTCGAGTGGTATCTCAACTCGATCTACTACGGAAACTTCAGCTACGGCATCGGCGCGGCGGCGCAACGCTACTTTGGCAAGTCGCCCGCCGACCTCTCGCTGGCCGAATCGGCGCTGCTGGCTGGTCTGCCGCAGGCGCCGTCGCTCTACAACCCGCTGGTCAACCTCGACGGCGCGAAGGAGCGGCAGTGGCAAGTGCTGTCGCTCATGGCGCGGCACGGCTACATCACCCAAGCCGAAGCCACGGCCGCCTGGTCGGATGATCTCGCCTTCGACTCAGCCGAGTTCGAAATCCAGGCGCCGCACTATGTGATCTATGTCCGAGAACAGGTGGAAGCGCTCTGCCGCCTCGAACGCTTCGTCCCGCCCGCCGGAGCGGGCGGCTGCGACAACCTGATGAACAACGGCGGCCTGCGGATCGTCACCGCGCTCGATTTCGACCTGCAATCCCGCGCCGAGGCGGAGCTGCGCACAGCGATCGACGGCTTCGAGGACGAGACCGGCGCGCACAACGGCGCGCTGGTCGCGATCGACCCGGCCAGCGGACATCTGCTCGCAATGGTCGGCAGCCGCGACTTCTTCGATGAAGACATCGATGGTCAGGTCAACCTGGCCACGGCAACGCACTCGCCCGGCTCGGCGCTCAAGCCGTTGGCCTACCTCGCCGCGTTCCAGATTGATCCGCGTGCCTGGCATCCCGCCACGATCATCTGGGACGTGCCGACCACCTACACCGAGGTCGACGGCTCGGAATTCTCTCCAGTCAACTGCGACGGCGTCTTTCGCGGACCGGTCAGCGCCCGCAGCGCGCTCGCCAACTCGATGAACGTTCCCGCCTTCGCGCTCGCCGAGCAGATCGGCACCGCAGCGCTGCTCGACACCCTGCACGAGCTGGGCATCACCACGATGCACGATCCGGGCAACTACGGCCCGTCGATCACGCTCGGCGGCGGCGAGGTGTCGCTGCTCGACCTGACCTTCGCCTACGCGACGCTGGCCAATCTGGGCGAAATGATGGGTCAGCCGACCGTGCTGACGCTCCCGCCCGGATTCCGCGACCTCGATCCCGTCGCCGTGCTCGAGATTCGCGACGCCGAAGGCCGCCTGCTCTATGAGTGGTCACCCACCGGCGAGCCCGACGTGCGCGCGGTCGCTCGTCCGACGCAGGTCTACCAGGTCACCGACATACTCTCCGACAACCACGCCCGCTCGCTGCTCTACGGACTGAACAGTCCGCTGGCGCTGGACTTCCCCGCGGCCGCCAAGACCGGCACCGCCGGCGACCCCGGTCAAGACGACGTCCGCCGCGATTACTGGACCATGGGCTACTCGCCGCAGCTGGCGCTCGGCGTCTGGATCGGCAATGCCGACGAATCGCCGATGACCGGCGGCTCGAGCGTGCGCACCGCGGGCGTGATCTGGAGCAACGTGATGCGCATCGCCCACGAGGACGCCGACGTGCCAAACTTCGCCGAGCCCGACGGCATCTACCGTGCCGATGTCTACACGCCGTCAGTCACGCCGCTCAGCGCGGCGACGACGGACGTCAACCTGCGCAATCCCTGCACGACTCCGCGCGAAGAGCTATTCGCGTCGATTCGCGTGGCGCCCTCGGTCGACAACGGCATTTGCACCGAGCTCGAAGTGGATCGCCGCACCCTGCAGCGCGCCACTCAGGACACGCCCGACGCCTTCCGCGCCGACGGCGTCTGGCTCGAGCCGCCAACGATCGCCCGGATCGGGGAACTGACGGGCGCCACCGCGCTCGATCCCGACGTGGTCGGCTGGCTGCGCAGACATCGCGTCGCCTATCTGCAACCAGGCACGCTGGACGAGGCGCTCGCGCCAGTGCGCCTCGACACGCCCGAACACGAGGCCAGGATCGAGCGCGGCCGCATCCTGATCAGCGGCCGCGCCGACAGCGACGAGCTGCAGCGCTGGCGCCTGACGGCCCAGCTGCTCGACTCGGAGGAATCGATCGATATCGCCGAGGGCGAGACGGCCGTCGAGGGCGGTGTGCTCGCCCGTTGGGACAGCCGCGACGCGCCCGGCGGCGACTACCGACTGCGGCTGGTCGTCGAGGACGCCTACTACGGTCCCATCGTGCACGAGATCATCGTGGCGCTGCCGTTCGAAGACAGCGTCTCGGATGCTGCGCCCTGATTATCTGGCCGGCGGCAGCAGCGCGTCCGCCTCCCGGGCCGATCCGATCCCGCGAATGTCGAACATGAACCGCGCCAGCGATGGCGATTGGGCGCGCAACGCGAACAGGCGTCCGCCCCATTCGCTCGCTGACGACGCGTCGGCCGCATATCCGCCCCGGAAGGCCAGGAACGCCTGATTGATCCGTCGATACGGCCGACCGCGCGCGATCAGCTCCAGCCGAACCTCCGTCATCAGCGCCTCCGCCTCCTCGATGAGTCCTCCGCCAAGCAGTGCGTCGACGTCAATCCGCAGCTGGCGCAGAATCGGATCAGTCTCCGAGCGAATGTCCTGCCAGCGCAGCGCGGCATCGCTGGGCGGCGGATCCTCGTACGCCGCGTCAATCACTGCTGCGGCTGCGATCTCGTCGCCGGCGATGTCGGCGACCGTCTCGTTGATCGTGCGCATGTCCTCATTGGCGCCGTAGGCCAGTCCCAGCCGGTGGAAGGCGAGATAGTGGTGCACCCACTCGTGTGCCACGATGTCGAGCGTGGACTCGAACCCGCGACCCTCGATGATCTGCGCCGGGTACAACGCCACCCCGCCGACCGATTGCACCCAGGCCGAATGCTCGCCGTCCGCCTCGACCAACGACTCCATCGCAGTGACCCGTTCAGATTCAGGAACCGCGTCGAGCAACACCGTGCCCAGCAGTCGCACCTCATCGCGTCGAGACACCGCGAGGATGGCCAACGGCGGACTCAGATCCACATCCACAGGCGGCCAGACCAATCGCACACGGCCGAACAGCGGCAGCGGCGTTTGTAGCTCCAGATCCGACGCCGCGTCGGCAATCTGACGCTCCAGATGCCATTCAGCCGCCTTGCGGGCGGCAGGATCGGCGTCGCCAAACCAACGCTCCAGCGCCTCGTGCTCAGCCATCGGTTCCGCGCCCAGCAGCCGCGCCGCTGCGCCCAACCAGCGGTTGGGCAGATGCGACAGCTCGTAGTCCAGGAATGAAAAGCGCTGGCCGTCGGTGGCCTCGTTGATCGTGTCAGTCAGATGTTGATTCGCCAACGACTGCGTCGCATCGCGCACCACGATCGCGAACTGGTAGACGACAGCGGCGATGATCACTGCGGCGATCACCGCGATCACGGCAACGACGTGTGTGCGCGTGAACCAGGGTCGTGCCATGCCGTCGATGCTACGCTCAACGGCACCGATGCCCGCCGGCGCCCCTGAACCGCTCTACGTACCCATCGTCCGCCGCGAAGCGCGGCTGGTCGCCGCGGCGATCGACCTGGTCGTGATTGGCTTGTTCAGCGCGGTCTGTCTGGTCATGGCGACCGCTGCCATGCTGTTGCAGGTGGACCCGCTGGTACGCGACCCCAGCGCCGCAGAGTGGGCCGTCGGCTATGCCATCGCGTTGCTCTGGTTCCTGCTCTCCTCGCTGTACGCCGGGCTCGGAGCGCGCACGCTGGGATCACGGCTGTTGGGACTGCAGGAGCTGCGCAGCGGACCACGCAGCTTCGTCATCCGTGGATTCATGTGGTGGCCGTCGCTGCTGTGCTTCGGGATCGGCATGTGGTGGCCCTGGATCGATCGGCAGGGCCGTAGCCTGCCCGATATGTTGTCCGGCTCGCTGCTGATCGAAATCTCTCCCCCGTGACGCAGCGATCCCCCGCCGCGCATCCGCTCCGGCCGCCAAACCAACGCCGCCATGACCAGCCCGCCTGGAACTGGCCGCTGGTCCTGATCGTGCTCTGCGGAGCATTCGCTGCCGGCGTCGCCCTGATTGCGCTGTCGGCGGTGCAGCTGACCTCGCGGACGGCTGCGCTGCCGCTGCTCGACCGATCCGTCGAAGCGCTGCTGCAGATCGACGCCTACGTCGAGTACGCCTGGCCCGCGCTCGAGGCGGCCGCTGCCTCCGGCATGGCCATCCCGCTTGAGGGCTACCCCATCGAACTCGAACTCGATCCCGACGCACTCGCCGACGGCCCCGACGCCGTCGCCGACGCCATTCGCTCGACCACCGTCGAGCTCGTCTACGCCGATGGACTCCAAATCCTCTCAGAGTCCCATCAAGCGGACCGCCTGCTGACCGAACTCGGTCTCGTGGACGCAGCCATCGACCGGCTGGCCGCAGACAGCCGCACGGCGGGGCTGATCGCCGCGCTGATCTCTGGCACGATCGCACTGCTGCTGGCGGTCGCCGCGGCGTCGCAGGCTCGTGGGCTCGGACGCTACTCGGCCCCCGCCGCGACACTCGGGATCGGTGCGCTTGCGGTCTGGTTGTTGGCAGCGATCGCCCGTTCCAGCTGCCTCGGACGCGCCAGCGGCACGACCGATCCCTTTGCGGCCGAGCTCTGGCTCGTCGCCGCCGATGCCGTCTCCCTCGTCGTCAGAAACGCGTCGGTCGTGAGTATCGCGTGCATCGCCGTCATGGGAGCCGCCGTCGTAGGAGGATTCCTGCTGCGGCTGCTCGACGACTCGTCCCAACCCTGACGCGGCAGCCCCCAGTCAACCCACGAGATGCGTGTACGATGCAAGAGACCATGTACGTCGCGGCGTGCGCTGCGGGAGTAGCTCAGTGGTAGAGCATCTGCTTCCCAAGCAGAGGGTCGCGGGTTCGAATCCCGTCTCCCGCTCCAGCACTCGTGCGTCGTCATTCGCGCCAAGTCAGTGAGGGAACAGATGGAACTGCGATTCTCCGAGGCTGAGGAAACCCTGCGCACCGAGGTGCGCGACTTCCTCGTCAACAACATCCCCGCGTCAGCCTCCTCCGAAGGCCCCGGCGGCGCCCGCGAGAACGACGCCGACTTCGACAACGCCGTCGAATTCAATCGCAAGCTCGCCGACCGCGGCTGGATCGCCCCCGCCTGGCCCAAGGAGTACGGAGGCCTCGGCGCTTCGATCTACGAGCAGATCGTGTTCAACGAAGAGTTCGGCTATCACGGCGCGCCCGACACCGGCACGCGCGGCTTCGGCGTCGGAATGATCGGCCCGACCCTGATCATCCACGGCTCAGACGAGCAAAAGGCTGAATATCTGCCCAAGATCACCTCCGGCGAGCACATCTGGTGCCAGGGCTACTCCGAGCCCGGCTCCGGCTCCGACCTTGCCTCGCTGCAGACCCGCGCCGTCCGCGACGGTGATGACTACATCATCAACGGTCAGAAGATCTGGACCTCAGGCGGCCACCGCGCCAACCAGATGTTCTGCCTCGTCCGCACCGACCCCGATGCGCCCAAGCACCGCGGCATCTCGTTCCTCCTCATCGACGACATCAAAAACACGCCCGGCCTCTCCGTCCGACCGTTGATCAACATGGCCGGCCGACATCACTTCAACGAGGTCTTCTTCGAGGATGTCCGCGTCCCCGCCAAGAATCGCATCGGCGAGGAGAATCGCGGCTGGTACGTCGGCATGACCCTGCTCGACTTCGAGCGCTCCGGCATCAGCACGACCGCCGGCCAGCGCAAGACGCTCGAGGGCATGACCGAGGAACTGCAGAACGCCTCCGCCGAGGACCGTGACCGCTACCGGCTCGGCCTGTCGGACCTGGTGATCAGCAACAACGTGGCCAAATACCTCGGCTACCGCATCGGGCACATCCAGGCCACCGGCAACGTGCCCAACTACGAGGCCTCGGTAATCAAGATCTTCCAGTCCGAGCTGGGCCAGAAGATCTACAACTACGGGATCAAGATGTTCGGCCTCTCCGGCCAGCTGATTCCCGAGGAGCCGACGGCGCCGTGGCGCGGCGACATGCCCGAGCAGTACCTGCTCGCCGTGCCCAGCACCATCTACTCCGGCACCAACGAAATCCAGCGCAACATCATCGCCACCAGAGGCCTCGGCCTGCCCCGCTCTTAGGGGTCAGGCGACCGTCACAGAGGAGGTAGCCATGGAAGTCACCCTCGCCCTCCTCTGCGACGCGGCTAACGTAAGCGATGAGGGCAAGCTGAACATTCTCGGGACGTTCGACAGCATTTCGGCGGAAGAGTTTCCCGCGGCACATCCCGCTATGTGCCTGGTGCTCCGTCTCTCGGCAAGTGCTGCGGAGATTGGCAGATCCCGAGAGCTGTCGATACGCCTGCTGGATGCGGATGGCGATCAGCTGGGCGAGATCACCGGACAGGTGGACATCGGCGAATCTCGAACGCCAGGCAACGAGTCACAGGTTCAGCTCATCTTTGGTCTGCCAAACACCAGCTTTCCTGGCCCTGGCAGTTTTGCGTTTTATGTTCTGATTGGAGGGGATGAGATAGCACGTGTACCTTTGGAAGTTACGCATCTAGGCTCACAAGAAGGAATCGGCCATGGCAACTGAGATTCGTAACCGCCAAGCGACGGGCGCAGCACTCACAGGCGCTCCCCCTGTCATGCGACCAGAGGGATTCCAGTCGACCAGTGCGACCGGCATCTTCGCGGAAGAACCCGATCAGGCCTATTTCTGGACCGAGGAGTGGGAGGAAGACGAGCGCGAAGCCGACGAGGACATCCGGCTCGGTCGATACACAGACTTCGATTCGAGCCAGGATTTGATGGATCACTTGGAGAATCTCTAGGGCATGACCCACCGGTATCGGCTACTCAATCGCTTTGAACGATCCCTCCAACGCAAGAAGAATCGAGCTCCACGCGATGCCCGCGCAGTCATTGCTGCGGTGAACAAGATCGTTGACGATCCCAGCCGCCCTGGACTGAACGTCCACAGATACAAGGGTCGGCCAGGAGTCTGGGAGGCATACGGCAGCCGATCGGTGCGGCTCACGTTTCATCGTGACGGTGATTTGATCACCTTCAGGAACAACTGCCACCATGACATCATTGACGACGGCGATGTGTAGGCCGCCGAGCTGCACCGTCGGCGCTCTGCGACCTCATGCTCAGCCCTCCCACAACCGCCCGCCCTCCGTCAGATTCGCGATGGCGAACCAGTAGGCGTTGTGCCCACCGACTCTTGGCAGCGTCGCGCCCTCAGGACCAACCAGCGCGTCCTCAGAGATGCTCCAGGTGTTCCCCTCTGCATCCGTGAGCGTGCCCGCCAGCGGATCGGCAGAGGCAAACTCGACGACGCCGGCTTCGTACGCCCGACCGCCCTCGCCGTCCGCCGTCGCGACGACCACGATTGATCGTCCGCCAACTTCGTCGCTCACGAGCACCCGCTCAGCCAGCAGTTCGATTGGGTACGCGGTCAGCGACTCGCCGACTCGGACAGCGAAGACGTCGTCCTTTGCCGCCAACCGTCCATCTTGTTCAGGCACGTGGAACCACGTGTCCGGGCTGTTGAAGTACTCGCGATAGGCAACGCCCGAGCCATAGTTTCGGATGAAGCCGGTGTTGATGTCCAACACCGTGGTGTCAGGATGTTGCGCGTACCAGTCGGCCCAGGAAGTGACGACCACGGGAAACACGTCGAGGCGGATGCTCTGGCCGACGAGTGCTCCCCAGGCAGGCTTGCCGCTGAACTGATTCCAGAGCGTTCGCGTGTTGCGGTCGTACATCAGTTTGTTCGATCGATACAGCAGACCGCTCGTGCCGAAGCGATAGACCTCGCCGCCAACACGACCGTCATAGAGGATGGCTGAACCGCACAACGTGCAGTACGCCAACGACACCGGGATGCCGCCGATCGTGTCATTGACCATCTCGTGCCAGGCGATGATCCGAAACGGGTACGCGCGCGCGTCGCCATTGATCTCTGCTCCCGCGACCAGGTCGCTGCCGTCGATCCAGTCTGCCGCGGCCTCGGGTCGCACGTGGCGCGGCGATTCCAGCGGCGGGATGCCGTCGACGTCGACGCCTCCCCAGACGACCTCGCGGGCGTCGATCGTCCGCTCCGCCAGCGGGTCCAGGAACGCGGCGATCTCGGGCAGCTGAGCAGCGTAGAGCGTCTGCTTGAAACGCAGATAGGCAGGCGTCGCTGAGTCCGACTCATGAAAGCTCCAGAGTTGTGGATACTCGAAGGCCGATCGGTGCGGCGCATCGAACCGCGCCATCAGGTGCTTCACCACCTGGTCCCAGTACGGGCTGGGAAACACGGCCAGATCGATCACGTACTTGGCCGCGCCCGCTGAATCAGAGCTGAGCAGCTGGTCGAACAACGCCTGGCGATTTCGCGGCACGCTGAGGGCGTGCACGAAGCCATCGAGTGCACCCCAGAACACGAGCTGTTCGAGCTCGGCAGCGTCCGGATCGAACGGCGCGTCTGCCTGATCGGTCGAGTCGCTCCCGTCGCACGCAGCAGCCAGCAGGAGCAACGGACTCAGCAGAATCAACACCGGCAACACGACACGCATGGGAGTGACCTTCGCACGACGCCCCGCAACACTGGAGTCAAGCGTATTCTGCGCTGAAGGAGGCCGCCCATGTCCGACCAAGCTGACCAGTCCGACCTGCCATTGATCTACGAGAAAGATCCCGCCAACAAGCGCTGCGTGATCACGTTCAATCGCCCTGAGCGGATGAACGCGATGTCGCGAGAGCTGTTGCAGCTGTTGCGCGACGCGACCGAGGATTTCAACAACGACCCAGACATGTGGGTCGCGATCCTGACCGGAGCCGGCGAGCGAGCGTTCTGCGCCGGCGCCGACCTCGGCAGCACCATCCCCGCCAAGTCCGCCAGCGCGCGCGACAATCCCCTGCGCGTGCAGGACACGCGCAACCTGCATCACGTCTTCAAGCCCGTCATCTCCGCGGTCAACGGCTACTGCATCGCCGGCGGCCTGGAGTACATGCTGGGCACCGACATCCGCGTCGCCGCCGAGCACGCCGAGTTTGGACTGCAGGAGGTGCGCTGGGGCATCGTGCCCGATCAGGGCGCCCACATCCGACTGCCGCGACAGATTCCCTGGGCTTGGGCCATGGAACTGTTGCTGACCGGCCGCCGGCTCAGCGCCCAGGAAGCCCTCCACTGCGGACTCATCAACCGGGTCGTCCCCCTGGACGAGTTGATGTCGACCGCCCATGGCATCGCCGATCTCATCTGCCGCAACGGTCCACTCGCCGTCCGCACAGCCAAAGAGATCGCCGTGCGCGGCGCGGTGGGTATGTCTTGGGAGCAAGCCTGGAGCATGGAATCGCTGCTCGGCGCGCGTGCCTTCGGCTCCGAAGACGCCATCGAGGGCCCGAAGGCCTTCATGGAGAAACGCACCCCGCAGTTCAAGGGCCGATAGACTTGGCGCAGGAGAACATTCAATGGCGCTGAACACCCCATCTCGGCCACGGCTGATCGACAAGCTGCGATTCGTCGAAGTCTTCCGTGCTCACTTCGGAGAAGAGGACGCGAAGGAGGCTGCGAACGCACTTCAGGATGAGTTCGCTCCAATGGCGACTCATGATGACATCGAGATTCTGAAGCATTGGATCCGAGCAGAGATCAACGCCGCCTTGAGCAAAGCAATGGTGGGCGCAAGCGTCATTGCTGGTGTCGCCTTGGCCATCGCACAGTTGACATAGGACCCCGGGGATGGGCGGCGACCTTGACTGCGAACATTCCAGGTTCCTTCGGCGCTGACACGCTCGACGACGCAATCCGCTCGCGCACGTTCGACGGTGTCAACGGACTGAACATCCATCTGCTCGAGGCCGGCTGGGACGGTGCCGACCGCCCGCGCATCCTCCTCTTGCACGGCTTCCCGGAGCTGGCCTACAGCTGGCGGAAGGTGATGCCCCTGCTTGCGAATGCCGGATTCCACGTCGTCGCGCCGGACCAGCGCGGCTACGGACGCACCAGCGGCGGCACCGCGCAGTATGACATCGACCTGCGCGAGTTCGGGATGCTCAATCTCGCCCGCGATGCGGTCGGACTGGTCAGCGCGCTTGGCTGGGACAGCGTGGATGGCGTCTTCGGTCACGACTTCGGGTCGCCCGTGGCCGCCTACTGCGCGTTGATTCGACCCGATATCTTCCACTCGGTCATCACCATGAGCGGACCCTTCGGCGGACCGCCCAACCTGACCTCGGGCGAGGTGCGAGGCTCTGGCGCAGCCGGATCCGCGGCCATCGCCGACGATCTCGCCGCGCTCGATCGGCCCCGCAAGCACTACCAGCTCTACTACTGCACGCGGCCTGCCAACGCCGACATGGCGGGCGCTCCGCAAGGCGTGCACGACTTCCTCCGCGCCTACTACCACCACAAGAGCGCCGACTGGTCCCAGAATCAGCCGCATCCACTGTCCGGCTGGACCGCAACCGAACTCGCCAAGCTCCCCACCTACTACGTCATGGACCTGGCCGAGACCATGCCAGAAACCGTCGCCCACGAGATGCCGTCCGCCGAGCAGGTTGCCAACTGCACGTGGCTCTCGGAGCAAGAACTCGCCGTCTACGCCGACGAATACGCCCGCAACGGCTTCCAGGGCGGGCTGAACTGGTACCGCGCGACCCGCGATCCGGCCTGCGTCGCGCAGCTGCAGCTGTTTCACCGACGCACCATCGACGTGCCCGCTGCCTTCATCGGCGGCGCGTCCGACTGGGGCGTCTTCCAGTCGCCGGGCGCCTTCGACCGCATGGCCGAGGCCTGCACGTTGCTGCTCGGCCGCCACCTCGTCGACGGCGCCGGCCACTGGGTCCAGCAGGAGCAACCCGAAGCCACAGCAGAGATCATGCTGCGCTTCCTCGACCAAGCTGCAACCGCTCGCTAACGCCTCATGAAGGCCGTCGTCTACGACCGCTACGGCTCCGCCGACCAACTCCGCGTCGAGGAGATTGATCAACCCGCGCCAGGTCCAGGAGAGGTATTGGTTCGAGTCGTCGCATGCGCGGTCAACTCGTGGGATTGGCACCTGCTCACAGGCACGTGTTTCGAACGACTGATCTTCGGGACCTTCCGACCTCGTCATCGCGTGCTCGGCTCCGAAATCTCAGGCACAGTTGAGGCTGTCGGTGTTGATGTGGATGAGTTTCAGATTGGCGACGACGTCTACGGCGACCTGAGCACCAGTGGTTGGGGCGGCTTTGCCGAGTACGCGGTCGGTCAGCCGGCCTCGATCCTGCACAAGCCTCCCGAGATCAGCTTTGAGCATGCTGCCGCATTGCCTCAGACTGGATCGCTCGCCATGCGATGCCTGCGCCAACGATGGCCGCTGCGCCCTCAGGATCGTGTGCTGCTCAACGGCGCCGGAGGCGCGGCTGGCACGTTGGCGTTGCAGGTGGCCAAGCACTTCGGCGCCCATGTGACCTGCGTCGATCGTGGCAGCAAGCGCGAGCTGCTCGAATCGCTGGGTGCGGACGAAGTGATCGACTATCAGCGAGAGGACTACTCACGACGCGGTGAACAGTACGACCTGCTCATCGATGTCGCCAATCATCGAGGATTCTCTGACCTGCGCCGAGCGCTGGCGCCCGATGGCGTCTACGTGATGACTGGCGGCCCGCCGCTGCAGATCGTTCGGTTCGGACTGCTGCTGCCGCTCGCGAACCGTCTCGATCAGCGGTCGTATGTGATCCAAACGTTCCAGCTGAACCGAGAGGACCTCACCTGGCTCACGGACCGCATCGCCGCCGGTGACATCAGCCCAGCGATCGACCGCACTTACTCACTGCAGGACGTGCCCGACGCATTGCGCTACTTCGACACTGGAGAGGTCAAGGGCAGGCTGGTCATCCAGCACTAGCGCAGCTGTGGAATCACGTCGCTGACGAACGTCTCGCTGCATGCGGCGTAGGGATGACTGGGATCGAGCGTCGTCCCCGCGATCAGAAAGCGCTCGACGCCGAGCTCGATCAACTCGCCCAGACGTTGCACGCAGTAGTCGGACGAGCCGAAGACGCCGAAGCTGGCGGCAAACTCCTGCGTGACTTGCGCCGATTGCGCGCTGCCCGCCTGCGCGTGATGGTGCATGTCGTAGCTGTCGTGAATCTTGGTCAGCACCTCGCGCTGCGTGTCCGTGACCGGTCCCACAATCTCCCCGTACATGTTGGAGAATCGCGCGAACAGCGACAGTCCAGCCGAGCCGATCGTCAGCGCGACCTCCGGGTCGTCATGCACCACTGTCGGGATGTAGGCGGCGAAGGAGATGTCGGCATCCAACCCGGCCTCCGCCCGGGCGGACCGAGCGACCTCCATGCCCCACTTGATCCGCTCAGGGTCGGCGCCGACCGCGAGGCTCACCTGGTCGGCATGCCGCGCTGCCGCGGCGATCACGCGCGGACCGGTGGCTGCGACGTCGACTGGCACCTTGTCATACCAACCGCCGATCCAACGAATCTGGCTGGCGTCGGGCGTATCCGCGAGGCCCAGGGCGTCGACATCGGTGTCGCCGAACGGCACAGGATCGCCCCGCAGGTATCCCTGCAGCTGCTCGAGATACCGCTCGAAGGCCGCTACCGCGTGAGGCGCCAGACCAAGATGTGCCAGCGCCGAGTCACCGCGTCCGATGCCCAGATAGGCCCGGCCGCGACTCTCGGCCTGCACCGTCGCGATCGCCGATGCGGTCACCGCCGGATGGCGCGTGTACGAGTTGGTGACGCCTGTGCCCAGTTTGATCCGCTCAGTCGCTTGCGCGGCGACGGTCATGGCGATGTAGCAGTCGGAGGCCAGGTTCTGACTGTCGACGAAGGTGATCCCGTCGTAGCCCAACTGCTCAGCGCGCAACGCCTGCTTGGCCGAGTCGAACACATGCGGATCATCACTCGTCGCCCGACCGCGTCCCGAGGTCCAAAACTCCACCGTCATGGCTAGATGCCTTTCAGCTGCGGCACCACCTCAGCGGTGAACCGCTCGCTCGACTCGGTGTCGGGGTTGTTGGGGTCCAGCGGCGAGCCGCGGAAGATGAACCGGTCAATGCCGAGCTCGATCAGCTCTCCCAATCGCTGTACGCAGTAGTCGGGCGGGCCGAAGACGCCGAACGAGCGCTCAAACTCGGTCGGAATCACGTCCGCCTGCGCGCTGCCCGGCCGTCCGTGCCCGTGCATATCGTACGCATCGTGAATGTCCGAGAGCACCTGCGCCTGCTGCTCCGATGCAGGTCCAACCACGCTGCCGTACATGTTGGAGAAGCGAGCGAACAGCGACACCTGTCCGGCGCCGATCCGCATCGCCTGCTCTGGATCATCGTGCACAGCCAGCGGGATGTAGGCGGCGAAGGGGATCTCAGGGTCGAGGCCTGCCTCGACCCGCGCCTCGCGGGCGACGTCCATGCCCCACCGAGTGCGCTCGACATCCGCCCCGACGTTGAAGCTGACCCGGTCAGCATGGCGCGCCGCGGCCTGAATCACCCGCGGGCCGGTCGCCGCCACGTCCACCGGCACCTTCGCACCCATCTGCCCCATGTAGTGGATGCGGCTCGACTCCGGCGTATCTGCCAGACCCAACGCGTCGACGTCGCTCTCGCCAAACTGCACCCCCTCGCCGCGCAGATAACCCTGCAGCTGGACGAGGTAACGCTCGAACTCCCGCACGCCGTGCGGCGCCAGACCTAGATGCGCCAGCGCCGAGTCCCCGCGGCCGATGCCCATATGCGCCCGACCGCGGCTCTCTGCCTGGATCGAAGCGATCGCTGAGGCCGTGATCGCCGGGTGCCGCGTGTAGGAATTGGTCACGCCGGTGCCCAGCTGGATTCGCGACGTCGCATGCGACGCCAACGCCATCGAGACATAACAATCAGCCGCCAGGTTCTGGCTGTCCACCCAAACGATGCCGTCGTAACCCATCCGCTCCGCCTCGACCGCCATGTCGACTCCGCTGAACACAGACGGATCAGCGCTGGTCGGCCGGCCGCCGCCCATCGTCCAGAACTCCACCATGGCTCGATCCTTCCACTGCTCAGCGCGCTCTGCGCTGCGACATCGAGGGTAACGCGCCACCCGACTCGCGTTGAGCAATCGACATCGGCTGGCAGGCTGAGCCAGCCGAGACGGAGTCGCAACCGACCACTAGTATGGCAACTCGCCAGAACGCACGAGGAGCACGTACGTGTCGCCGCCGCTTGAGGGCATTCGAGTCTTGGACCTGGCCGACCAGCGCGCCGCCCTGGCTGGCCGTCTGCTGGCCGACCTGGGCGCCGAGGTCACCCTGGTCGAACCCGGCAACGGGCAGGACATCCGTCGTCAGGCACCGTTCCTCGACGACGCACCGTCACTCGAGCTCAGCTACCAGCACCTCTACTTCAACGCGAACAAGCGCTCGATCATCCTCGATTGGCGATCCGCCAGTGGGCGCGACAGGCTGTCGCAACTCGTCACAGATGCTGATGTCCTGATCGAGTCCCATCAGCCCGGCGAGTTCCCGATTGCTGAGCTCCGAGCGGTCAATCCGCATCTGATCGTCGTCTCTGCGTCCGCCTACGGACAACGCGGACCGCGATCGCACTGGCGCGCGACTGATCTGACCGCGGCCGCCGCCGGCGGCCTCTTGCAAGTCAGCGGCGAACGGACCGATCCGCCAGTGCGCGGCGCCGCCTGTCCCTCCTACACGATGACCGGCCTCACCGCTGCATCCGCCGTAATGACCGCGCTGCATGGACGCGAGCGAACGCCAGGTCAGCCAGGCGTTCACATCGACGTGGGCATGCAGAAGGCCACATCCTTCCAGCTCGTGCAGACATCGAACCCCAATGTCTGGCGATGGCGCGGCGAGCGACCCATTCGCCCCGCCTTGTCTCAGGTCTTTCGATGCGCCGATGACCGTTGGATGGGCTGCAACATCTCGCCCAATCGACTGCCAGAGTTCATTGAGATGCTGGTTGACGCAGGCGTACCGCACCGTCTGGACCCGGAGAACTGGGAAGTCATCCATCAAGGCGATCGCGCAGCCTGGCAGTATCTGGAGAATCCACTTCAGGACCTGGCGCGCGAGCTCGCCGCGGCGTGGCCGCGAGACCAACTGCTCTCGCGGCTCTGGGCTGCTGGCATTCCCGCCATGCCGACGCTGCCCTTCAGCGAGTTCGCCGAGACCGACCACTACCCCAACTCGGGACAGTTCCTCGATCTCCACGTGCCCGCCGCCGAACGGACGCTGAGCTACTCCCGCAGCGCCCTGGACCCCGTGCAAACGCCGCTGCCGCTGCGCCCTGCCCCCACGCTGGGCGAGCATGACGACGCTCCGCTGCCCGACCCGCGTCGTTGGCCCGAGCTGGATCCGGCCCAGCCGATGCCCGAGAACCCGCTTGAGGGCATTCGCGTGCTTGACTTGACCTGGGTCGCCGCCGGTCCGCTCACCACGCGCCTCTTGGCCAACTTTGGCGCGGACCTGATCAAGGTGGAATCCTCCGGTGCACGTATCGACCCAGTCAGGCATCAACCCATCGATGGAGAGTTCCACACCGACCTGGCCGACCTCTTCAACGACGCCAACACTGGCAAGCGGTCCATCACCCTCAATCTGGCGCATCCGCGCGGCAAGGACGTGCTGGATCGGCTGGTCGCGCAGTCCGACGTATTGGTCAACAACTTCTCGGCCGGCTCGCTCGCCAGAATGGGCTTCCCGTGGGAACGACTGCGGGACATCAATCCGCGGCTCGTGCTGCTGCATCTGCCCGGCGTGGGCGGCAACAGCCCGTGGCGCCCTCTGCGCTCGCTCGGCAACCTGCTGATGGCAGCCTCGGGCGTGAACTTCCTGATGGGCTTCCCACATCAGCCGCCGCGCGGCATGGGCGTCGCATATCCCGACTTCACCACGCCGCATGTGGGCGTCACCGCCGTCCTTGCGGCACTCCGAGCACGCGATCAGACAGGCCAGGGGCGCGAGATTGAACTCAGCCAGCTCAGCGCCACCGTCGCGCTGCTCGGCGCACAATGGATGCAGTTCGACCAGCTCGCAGAGGACCTGCCGCGCACAGGCAACGACGACCCCAACATGTGCCCGCACGGCGTTTACCCGTCAGCCGGCGACGACCAGTGGGTCGCGATCGCGATGGAGTCGGACGACCAATGGAGCTCACTCGCTTCCCTGATCGGCCGCGACGATCTGGCGGCAGATGCCTCGCTGCGCAGTCTGCCCGCACGACGCGCCCGACAGCCGCAGCTCGACGCAGCCATCTCCGACTGGACCGCCAATCGCTCGAAATGGGACGCCGCGGCGGCCATGCAAGACGCCGGCATCGCCGCCAGCGCCGTCGAAGACCTCGCCGACATGATGGACGTCGACGAGCATTTCCGCGATCACTACCAGGTGGTCGAGCAGCCGTCGCGGCCTGGATTCCAAATCTGGGTTGATGGCGCGCCCTGGGAGTTCGCGCACCTCAAGCCGCGCGTGCTCGAGCGCGCGCCGATGCTCGGCGAGCACAACGATCAAGTCCTGCGCGAACTGCTCCAGATGGACGACGCCGAGATCGCCAGCCTCACCGCCGACGGCGTACTGGAATGAGCCAACGATGACCAAGTACGTCCTGCTCCCGCCAATCGACGACGCGATCCGCGACTGGGCGCGGCAGCTGCGCGAGGAGTTCCCCCAGCTCGATGTAGTCGTCGTGGAGGATGAGTCTCGCATCGCCGAAGAGCTGATCGACGCCGACGGCGTCTACGGCTGGGTCCCGCCCGATCTCTTGCCCACCGTCGAGCGGCTGCGGCTGCTGCAAAATCCCTTCGCCGGACCGCCCGTCGGCTGGTACTACCCCGAGCTCGCCGAACACCCCGTCACCGTCAGCAACCCGCGCGGCATCTACTCCGACCACATCGCCCAGCACATCCTCATGTACATGCTCGCCCTCGCCCGAGGCCTGCCCGACTACGCCCGAGCGCAGGCCGCCGGACGCTGGGAGCGGCATGCCCGTCGGCGCAGCTACATCGAACTGAGCCAGGCCGTCGTGCTGATCAACGGCGTCGGAGGCATCGGCGCCGAAACAGCGCGGCTCTGCGCCGCCTTCGGCTGCACGGTCATCGGAGTCGATCCGCGCCCCGCCTACGACATCGACGGCGAAATCATCCCCCCGTCAGAGCTCGACGCCCGACTGCCCGAGGCCGATTTCGTCGTCACCACCGTCCCCCACACGCCCGAGACCGAGTTCATGTGGAACGCCGATCGCTTCCGCGCCATGAAGCCGTCCGCCTACTTCATCAACATCGGACGCGGCATGACCTGCCGTCTCGACGACCTGGTCTCCGCGCTGGATCGCGGCCAGATCGCCGGCGCAGGACTCGACGTGTTCGAAATCGAGCCGCTGCCCGAGGGCCACCCGCTCTGGTCGCTCGACAACGTGATCATCACCCCGCACATCGCCGTCGCCGACGCGGACAACATCAACCAACGCCGCTTCGATCTAGTCAGGCAAAACGTCAAAGCCCTACTCGAAGGCAGCCAGTTCACCAACATCGTAAACAAAGCCAAGTGGTACTAGGGCCGCAGCGGACCAACGCCGCTGCGCCTGGTTGGATGCATAGCCCTCGCTCATAACCGCCGATTGGAGACCACAGGCTCAGATGCGAGCAGGGTGCGCAGGACCGAGAGGTCAGGCAGATCGAGGATGTCGGAGAGGCCGTCGTCCAAGGCGCGACGAGCAGGGCACTCGGCCATCTCGGGAAGCCGCAGGAACTCCATCTCTGCCACTTCATCGAACAGCTGATCGAGTGCCGCTAGCTGCTGCGGTGAGCACGAGCGCGGATCGAGCACTGCGAGTTCGCCCAGGTCGCCCTTCTTGTTGGACACCCAGCCACCCTCTGTCGTAGTGCGCTGAGAGAGCAGAGAAAAGACTCCGAGCGATGAGTTCAAGAAGACCATGAGAGACTTCTCCCACGAGTCGTCAGTTAGCTTGGTTTCCCACCAGACGTTGGACAGTACAGGTTGCTGGCAGCGCATTGCTACCACGCGCGCCGTGTCTAGGCGAAGACGCTCGGCGATGAGCAGGCTTGCCGCCATTCTCCAAAGGTGATCGCCATAACCTGGCTTCTGACCACCACGCGGAACCGCCAGCTGAGAAAGATACTTGTTCGGCTCGCAAGTCAGTCTGGCACGCTCCTCAGTCTCGTGCCCTTCCACCATCGGATAGGACGTGACAGAGTCGGTACGGTCAAAGCCATCGATCAATCGACGACGGTCCGGGCCAAGCGAAGCAAGCTCCGATAACTGGCAGATAGGAAGGGAACCTACCTCGGTGCCACCGGGTAGTCGGACTTCACCCGACTCAGTCAGCGCCAGCGCAGATCGCAGCAGATCAACGCGCGAGAACTGGACGCTGTTCCACTTGCCTCCGGCGAAACGCGACATCGGGACAGAGACTGCCTCGCCAACGTGCGAATCGCCTTGCGACAGCAGCGCCGAGCCCGTTGACTCTAACGCCGCCGGCTCCAGCGCCGCCACGGCATCCGCGATCTGCAGGGCGTCAACCACGGTCTTGGGATTGCGCCACAGATTGACATAGGTGGTCCGGTGCTCTGGTGAAAGCGGTCCTTCGTCTCGCCGAGTCGCGATGAGCAGAACCTCCGACAGGTCGGTGCTATCTGAGAAGAACCAGCCCTCAGGATCGTGCGAAGCTATCACCAGGTCCAAGTTGAAATAGCGCTCAATCAGCGACCTGGTCTGTTGCCACGATGAGCCTGTGCAGAGCGTGATCGGCAGCACGAGCGCCATTCGTCCGCTGTTGGGATGGAGTTTCGGTGTCGCAGTGGCGACGAACGACGCTCCCAATCCGGCGTTAGCAGTACCCTGCCGGTTCTTAAGCCGAGTATTCAATTCCTGCTGAATCTGCTTACGCTCCTTTGCTGGGAGCATGCCGAATAGCATCTTCCCCGGCCTCGTGAAGGGAGGGTTCATGATTGCCAAGTCAAGTGGAGGCAGCGCCACAGTGCCGCCACTGGTTGTACGCAGCCCCGAACCGCTGACTTGCTCAGCGCCACCCTGAACCAAGCCAGAGGCATGATCTGACAGGGAGTGTTGAACCGCCGTCGCACCTTGGTCGAGCAGGAAGTCGAGCGAGCCGAGCGAGACTTTCCCGTCTTCGGCGCCAAGCGGCATCACATAGAGATTGACATGGTCAAACTCGATCTGCGGATTGAGCATCGCCAATGACGTGGCGGCAAAGTGGATCGCCGACAGCTGCACATCGAACCCATACAGCGCCTCCTCGACGAGCATCTTGTGCAACTCAGCAGCACTTTGGCCGCCCGCGTTGAGGTGTCGTCGTTCGGCCTCTGCGGCGACCGCCATCAGCAGCGTGCCAGTGCCACAAGCGAGGTCCGCAACGTTGAGCGAGGAAGGCAACTCGTGGTCCGACCAGTCGAAGCCGGTTGGCCAACCGTCGAACACCAGGCGCGCCAGGATCGTCGCCGCTGGAATCGAGGTGTAATAGGCGCCCGTGAACTTGGCGTCGCTGAGCAGCGTGTGGAAGATACGGCCGGATAGGTCGTGGCCCTCGATGTGCTGCGTACTGCGGACAGCCGCGTACAGCGGAGTCATGGCATTGCGCTGGGTCTGCGTCGGAGCGTCCTCAAGGATCTCCAGAATGTCAGAGGCGAGCTCGAAGACCGGCACATAGTCGATCTCATGGCAGATCGTCTGCCAGGCCTCGCGCAGCGACGCGACGTCAGTCCTCTCCATTTCGCTGGCAGTCGGTACGCTCTCATTGATGGCGGCCAGACGCTCTTCAAATGCCAACGCGTTGAACAGCACCAGGCATCCGATTCGCAGCGCAGCGGCGCGATCGCGCTCCTTGTCAGCCTCGCCGATCACATCTGCGATTCGTCGTCCGACATTGGCATGCTGGTCAATCGCTCTGGCTGCTTGCTCGACCGCATAGCCAACCTCATCAGCGGCCGCTCGAATGATGTCGTAGCCCTCGACCTGTAGGGGAATGGTGCGCAAGTCGTTCGCCAGCTGATCGATGTCGCCCCGCCGTTCGCTGGGCTCTCTCACGGTCGCACGTGAACTGTGCAGGAACCAGCGCAGCTCGGTCGTGCCGCCCAACGAGGCCTGAATGTCGTCAGCCTGCTTGAGCCAGTTGGGATAGAGCACACCAACTCGCGCCAATGCATTGGGAAAGTCGTCGATCCGCTGCGTAAGTTGTGCTTCGAGTTCCGTGCGGCCGTCTTCCCACTTGCACTCGATCACCGCAAGCTCGCCGGAAGGGAACTCGAACCTGAGATCGGGGGCGTCGCCGCGGCTGCGTCGTTCCGCCCGAGCCGCAAGACCGCGGTCGCGAAGCAATTGCTCCAGGGAGACGTTGAGCGCCTCTTCACGGGCCGTTTCGCCTGCGTGTTGCATTGAGGTTGTCTGATCAGCCATGGGGCCAGTGTCGCACAGGCTAGGGCACTGCACCCCGGCCGATGCCGACCCGTCTAACCGCTCTACCGTGTCCTGCGAACTGTCCTGACCACTCACCTGCTCAACCTGGAGGTCTGCCAGTGGCTGTGATGCACAACTAGACCCCCGTGGGGCCATCGCACTGCTGCTCCTCTTCGCTGTCTTCTTCTTCTCGTTCATCCTCCCCCTAATCGATCCCACCGACCCCAACTGGTCGGAGCGCGGCTCCAAGCTGCTGGGAATCTCATGGGACCACCCGCTCGGCACCGATCACCTCTCGCGGGACCTGCTCGCCCGCGTCTCGGTCAGCGCCCGCCGAACCATTCTGACCGGATTCAGCGCTGTGCTGATCGGCATGAGCATCGGCATCACCATCGGATACGTCGCCGGCTGGACGGGACGCCTCACCGACACCCTGATCATGCGCGCGCTCGACGTACTAATGGCGTTTCCGGGACTGGTGCTCGCAATCGTCGTCACGACGATCCTCGGCACCGGACTGCTCTCTCTCGGCGTCGCCATCACCGTCTTCAACATCCCCGTCACCGCTCGACTGGCCCGCGCCGGCGTCCTCCGCGAGCGCGAACGCGACTATGCGCTCGCCGCGCGGACGCTCGGCGCCTCAGGCCGACGAGTGCTCTTCAGACACGTGGCCGTCAACACCTTCGGCGCGTTCGCCGTGCAGATGCCGATCTCGTTCGTCGCCTCCGTCCTCGCCATGGCCGCGCTCAACTTCCTCGGCGTCGGTATTCAATTGCCCAACGCCACACTCGGCACCATGCTCGCTGAGGGTCAGCAATACATGCAGACCGCTCCGCATTTCGTGATCGTCACCGCCGTGGTGCTCGCCGTGCTCATGGTCGGGCTCAACTTCCTCTCCGACGTTCTCTCCGAGCGCCTCGACCCCGTCCGACGCCGACAAGTCTGACCGCTCTACCCTGTCCTGCGAACTGTCCCGACCACTCATCAGCTCAACATGGAGGTCCGCCGATGGCTGTGATGCACAACTCGTTCCGCGACGCGCTCGATGCGGGGAAGCCCACGATTGGGACTCACTTCCTCTTCAACGACCCAGACATCGCCGAACTGATCGGCGACACCGGGCAGTTCGACTACGGCGAGTACGTCGCCGAGTACTCGACCTTCGACATGAAGACGCTCTACCACCTCGCCCGCGCGGCCCAGTGCGGCAATCTGCCGCTGATGATCAAGCTCGACCAGGCCGACCAGACCTTCTGGGCGCAGGCGGCGCTCGGCGCGGGTTTCAAGGCCGTCCTCTACACCGACATCCGCACGCCCCACGACGTCGACCGCGCGCTGCAATCGATCCGACCCGACAAGCCCGGTGTGATCGGCGGCGTCGGACAGATGGGCGTCAAGACACGTCGTCCCGCGCTCGCCGGTTACGCAGCCGGCGACTACGGCGCCGACCTCGAGGGCATCGTCACGGTCATCATGATCGAGAAGCGCGTCGCCCTCGACGACGTCGACGCCATCCTCGAGCGCGCCGCCGATCTCAAGGTCGACATGACCCAGTGGGGTCCCTCCGACTACGGCTTCTCCTTCGACGAGCGCCCCAGCGCGGGCGAGATCCGACAGGCCGAAGAGACCGTCATCGCCAAATCGCTCGAGTACGGCGTCGCCCCGCGCATCGAGATTGGCGCCGTTGCGCAAGCGCGGCGTTACCTTGATCTCGGCGTGAAGCATTTCTGCATCGGCTGGGACCGCTTCCTCCTCAATCAGGGCTACACCGACCTCGGACGCGGCTTGCGCGAACTCATGGATGCCTAGGAAGACCCGAACCATGGTCACCAACAACTTCGACTGGCTCGCCACCAACCAGGAGCCGGCCCTCGACCCCGACCAGAAGATCATCGACCCGCACCATCACCTGTGGGACGCCCGCCCCGACGGGCCGCGTCTGCGCTACTTCCTCGACGAGCTGCTCGAGGACACCAAGGACCTCAACGTCCGCCAGACCGTCTTCATCGAGTGCGGCGCGATGTACAACGCCGACGCGCCAACAGCGCTCGCGCCCGTCGGCGAGACCGAATACGTCGCCGGCGTCGCGGCCCAGAGCGCCTCTGGGCTCTACGGAGAGATCCGCGCCTGCGCTGGCATCGTCAGCCACGCCGACCTGCTGTTGGGCGCTGCCGTCGGCGAGGTCCTCGATGCGCACATGGCCACCAGCGACCGCTTTCGCGGCATTCGCCACCACGCCAGCTGGGACGCCTCGCCCGACGTACCCAACTCGCGCATCGTCGAGATCCCGCACATCTACCTCAACGAAACCTACCGCCAAGGCTTCGCCGAGCTCGGCAAGCGCGGACTCAGCTTCGAGGCCTGGCTCTACCACCCGCAGATTCCCGAGCTGACCGACCTCGCCCGCGCCTTCCCCGAGACCACCATCATCCTCAACCACCTCGGCGGACCGCTCGGCGTCGGACCGTACGCAGGCAAGCACGACGACTACTTCCCCGATTGGCGCGACTCCATCACTGAGCTAGCCACATGCGACAACGTCGTCGCCAAGGTCGGCGGAATCCAGATGGTCGTCAACGGCTTCGGCTGGGAACAGATGGAGCGCGCCCCGTCGTCCGACGAGCTGCTCGAACGAAACCGCCGCTGGTACGAGCACACGATCCAATCGTTCAGCCCCGAGCGCTGCATGTTCGAGAGCAACTTCCCCGTCGACAAGGTCTGCTGCAGCTACACCAACATGTACAACCAGTTCTTCAAGCTCGCAGCCGATTACCCCCAGGACGAGAAGGACCAAATGTTCCACGACACAGCACAACGCGTCTACCGCCTCGATCCGCACTAGCGAAGAAACCTCCCCCCTCGGGGCAGCTGCCCCAAAGGGGCAGAGGGGGCCGCCTCAAGCCCAGCGCAGATCCACGACGCCCCTCCAACAGAGCGAGCTCCCCAGACCTGACCTACCATTCAGCAAGCACCAACCGCAACGAAAGACCCAACCATGACCACCATCGTCCAGGCCGTAGCCATCGAAGACGAACTCCACGACATGCTCGCGGCGGCAGGAGATGTGCGCGTCGTCGACGGACGCGACCGCGGCGCGTTCATCGAGGCCGTCAAAGACGCCGACGGCGTCCTGCTCAACCCGTTGGTCAAAATCGACCAGCAGGTCGTCGACCTGGCGCCTGAGCTCAAGGTCGTGGCCACCACCTCGGTCGGCTTCGACGCCTTCGACGTGTCTTTCCTGACCAGCAACGGCATCGCGCTCTGCAACACGCCCGGCGTGCTCTCGGCCGCCGTCGCCGACCTGACCATGGCCTTCCTGCTCATGCTCTCGCGTCACCTGATGGAATTCGAGGCCTACAACCGCTCCGGCGGCTGGGGGCGACGCGAGCCGTATCCAGCGCTCGCCAACGATCCGCTCGGCAAGACGATCGGCATCGTCGGCTTCGGACGCATCGGCCAGGAGGTCGCGCGCCGCGCCAACTTCGCCGGCATGAAGGTCATCTGGTACGACATCTTCGACAACCCGCCCGCCGACGCGCCGCCCGCCGAGAAACGCACGCTCGACGAGCTGCTCGCAGAGTCCGACTTTGTCAGCATCCACACCGATCTGAACCAGTCCTCGAGACACATGATCAGCGCTCGCGAGATCGCGCTGATGAAGCCCACCGCCTACCTGATCAACACCTCGCGCGGACCCGCCGTCGACCAAAACGCGCTGCACGACGCCCTCGTCGCGAACCAGATCGCCGGCGCCGGACTCGACGTGCTGGAACAGGAACCGCCCGATCCAGATGAGCCAATCGTCTCGCTGCCCAACGTAATCACCTTCCCGCACATCGGCACCGCCACCGAAGAGACCCGCTACGCCATGCGCGCCCTAGCAACAAGAAACGTCATCAACGTATTACAAGGCAACCAGCCCGAAGCCATCGTAAATCCCCAGGTGCTGCGCTAAATCCCCACCCAAAACCTCCCCCTCCGGGGGAGCCCCCCTTCTCAAAACCCTCCCCCTCCGGGGGAGGTGTCGCGAAGCGACGGAGGGGGGCCGCCGCCAAATCAACCCCCAACACCTACCCCCGCCCACGCACCAATACCTCCCCTCCGGGGGAGGTCCCCCTTCTCAAAAAACCTCCCCCTCCGGGGGAGG
>JAJDZG010000017.1 GCA_022824765.1 Dehalococcoidia bacterium
GTCGCCCTGGCGGTCGGCGCAGACGCCGTCCATCTCGGACGCGACGACCTGCCGGCCGATGCCGCGCGAAGGGCGCTCGGCCCCGACGCGCTGATCGGCGGGACTGCCAACTCGGTCGAGGAAGCGGTCGAGGTCGCGCGGCAGCCGGTCGACTATCTCGGCGTCGGACCGGTCTTCGGCACCACGTCCAAGGGTGATCGCGCGGCGCCCATGCTCGGCTTGGAGCGATTCGCAGAGATCTGCGCCGCAGTGGACAAGCCCGTCATCGGCATCGGCAGCATCACCGTCGACCGCGTCGCCGACGTGCTGGCCGCAGGCGCGTACGGCGTCGCCGTGCTCTCGGCGATCGTCTGTCAGGACGATCCGCAGGCGGCGTGCCAAGCCTTCGCCGACGAGATCGCGCGGGTGACGTGATGCGGACAGCAATCGTCGGCGCTGGAGTGATCGGGTTGGCCTGCGCCTTCGAACTGGCGCGCCGCGGTGTCGATGTCACCCTGTTGGAACGCGATCAGCCGGGCACGGGGGCGTCGACCGTCGCCGCAGGCATGCTGGCGCCGTCGTCGGAGCTGGAGAAGACGCCGCAGGTGCTCGTTGACCTGCAACTGGACAGTTTGCGCCGCTATCCCGATTTCGTCGCCGCCGTCGAGGCCGCCAGCGGCCAATCGTGCGGCTACCGCGACGACGGCACCCTGTGGGTCTCCAGGCACCGCGACGACGAGTTGGAGCTCGACCACCTCTGCGCCATCCAGCAAGATCGCGGCATGCCCGCACGTCGGCTGAGCGGCCGAGCAGTCCGCCAGATCGAACCCTACGTGTCACCAAGAGCGGTGGGCGGACTGTTGGTGGAGCGCGACACGCAGGTCGATCCGCGTCGACTCGTTCCCGCGTTGCGAGCTGCCTGTGACGCGTCGGGCGTCGAGATTCGAACCCAGACAGCCGTCCGCGCGATCGAGCCCTGCCGCGGGACGCTCAGCCTGACAATCGAGACCGACGCTGGCACGTCCCAGTTGGCGACCGATCAGGCGCTGCTCGCGTCGGGTGTCTGGCTGGAGGACAGCATCGTGACGCCGCTGCCGACGCTCGGCATGCGGCCGATCAAGGGTCAGATCGTGCACCTGCGCGGACAGCCGCTGACCGACCGCGTGCTGCGCAACAGCGACATCTACCTGGTTCCGCGCGCCGACGGCGAGCTGCTGCTGGGCGCGACAGAAGAGGAGCAGGGCTTCGATCTGTCGGCGTCAGCGGGCGGGACGCTCGACCTCTTGCGCTACGCCTTCGAGGTGCTGCCCGGCATCTACGATCTCGACCTGACCGAGATCGACGTCGGTCTGCGACCGGCATTCTCCGACCACATGCCCCTGATCGGTCCCACGACCGTCGACGGCGTGTTCATCGCCGCGGGACACTACCGAGGCGGCATCCTCCTGGCGCCTGCGACCGCGCATTGGATTGCGGAGTCAATGATCAACGGCGAGGACTTGGACCAGCTCGCCCCCTTCGGATACCAACGGTTGCTGCAGCATCAGGAGGCGCCGGCATGAGCGCGTCAGCCTGGGACGCCGCGGTGATCGGCGCTGGGGTGATTGGCCTGTCGATCGCGCTGGAACTCTCTCAGCGCGGTCGCCGCGTGATCCTCATCGAGCGAGACCAACCTGGCTACCACGCGAGCCGCATCGCGGCTGGTCTGTTGGGCACCGCCGGTCTGCCGGTCGGCGAGCTGCCCGCGCTACAGCCCCTGAAGCTCGACAGCCTGCGACGCTACCCACAGTTCATCGCCGACCTCGAATCCATCAGCGGCCGTGACGCCGGCTATCACGATGACGGCACGCTCTGGGTCGCGAGGGACGACAACGACGCGGAGCAGTTGGCACTGCTGCACGCGGACCGTCAGCAGCACGGCTTGCCCGCGCAGATGTTGACCGGCGGCGAGGCGTTGGAGCTGGAATCCAATCTCAGCGGCCCGCTCGTCAGCGGACTGCTGATCGAGGACGATGTGCAGATCGATCCGCGGCGCCTGATCGGCGCGTTGGTGTCGGCCTGCCTCGCGCAGGGCGTCGAGATTCGCAACGGTTGCGAGATCGACCGGGCATCGCCGAGCAACGGCGGCTGGACGCTGACGCCAACCAGCGACTCGTCCAGCACCGAGCCGATTTCGGCGGCGCTCGTGGTCGTCAGCGCCGGACCATGGTGTGACCGCATCCGCCGCAACGCCACAGGCGTCCAGCCGGTCGTTGCCAGCGGCGTCGGACCGGTCAAGGGCCAGCTGCTCCGTCTGCGCGGACCGCGCCTGCTCCAGCGGGTCGTGCGCACGCCCGGCGTGAGTCTCTCGCAGCGGCGCAACGGGGAGTTGATCGCGGCCTCCAGCAAAGAGCCTGAGGCGGGCTGGGATCGATCACCGACGGATGCAGCGCGGCGAACGTTGTGGGATCGCGCGGCGGCGCTCGTGTCTCAGATCGGCGACTTTGAACTCGAGGAGCAGAGCGTGGGGATTCGTCCGGCCCTTGCCGATCACTATCCGCTGATTGGTCCGGCCGGCGACGGCCTCTGGATTGCCACGGGCCACTACCAGCACGGCATTCTGCTCGCGCCGGCGACGGCGCATTACCTGGTCGACGCGATCGAGCGCGGCACCGTGCCGCAAGCGATCGCGTCGTTTGGAACGGAGGCGCGCCCATGACTCAGGCGCAATCCACGCTGCAGGTCACCGTCAACGGCGAGCCGGTCAGGATCGCCGCCTCGCGGCTGCCCGATGCGCTCTGCGAGATGGGCTACGAGCCCGAACAGCCGGGCATCGCCGTGGCGCTGAACATGTCCGTCGTCCCGCGCAGCGAGTGGGACGAGACGGAGCTCGGCGAGGGCGACCGCATCGACATCGTCGGCGCGCGACAAGGTGGGTAGGACATGAACCGTTCAGATGACCATGCCGATCCCTGGATGCTCGCCGGACGCGAGCTGCGCTCTCGGATCATTCTGGGCACGGCGCGCTATCCGTCGCAGGGTGTGCTGCTCGAGTCGCTGGCCGCGTCGGGGACGGAGTTGGTCACCGTCGCGCTGCGACGCGTCAACGTCGGATCGGCCGACGGCTCGGACCCGACCAACCTGTACACGCTGCTGACCGAACGCGGCTACGGGCTGTTACCCAACACCGCCGGCTGCTTCACCGCCGCCGATGCCGTCCTCACGGCCGAGCTGGCGCGGGAGGCACTGGGCGTCTCCATGATCAAGCTGGAAGTAATCGCCGACGAGGAGACGCTCTTGCCAGACACCGAAGCGTTGCTCGACGGCGCGCAGGAACTGATCCGCCGAGGCTTCGAAGTCTTGCCGTACACCAACGACGATCCCGTCACCGCGCGCAAGCTGGAGGACATCGGCTGCGCCGCCGTGATGCCGCTGGGCGCGCCGATCGGCTCGGGTCTGGGCATCCGCAACCCGCACAACATTCAGCTGATCAAGGAGCGGGCAGGTGTGCCCGTGATCGTCGATGCCGGCGTCGGCACCGCGTCCGATGTGGCGATCGCCTTTGAACTGGGCTGCGACGCGGTGTTGATGAACACGGCCGTGGCCCGCTCGCGCGATCCGGTCCGCATGGCCCGCGCGATGAACCGGGCCGCCCGCGCCGGGCGCGACGCCTACCTGGCCGGCCGCATGCCTCGCAAGTTCTTTGCCGAAGCGTCATCTCCGTCGGAGGGCATGATCTCTCCGCTTGAAACGTCATGAGCAGGAGGAAGACCATGACCGATCCGCCGCTGTCGCAGCGCCTCTGGGAGGCGAACCGTGATCTCGCCGAGGCATGTCTGGAGCATCCATTCTTGCGAGGACTCGCTGATGGGTCGCTATCGGCGTCCCGCTACGGCTTGTTCGCGCAGCAGGACCACTTCTACCTCGACGCCTACGCGCGTTCCTACGCCTGGGGCGCCGTTCGCGCTCGCGACTGGGCCACGCGCCGACAGTTCGGCGAGCTGCTGGCCGGCATTCTCACTGAGGGCACGCTGCACGAGCAGACCGCGCCCGAGCTTGGCGTATCGCTCGATGATGTGCAGCCATCGCCCGCCGCCCGCGCCTACACCGACTTCCTCCTCGCCAACGCGTCGCTGGGCGAGATCGGCGAGCACATCGCGGCGATGGCGCCCTGCGCCAAGCTCTATGGATGGCTCGGCGGGCGGCTGGCCGACGAGCCCTATGACGGCCGCTACGGATTCTGGATTGACATGTACTCCGGCCGCGACTACCTGGACAAGGTGCAGATCATCGAGCGAATGCTGGACGAGCACGGCGACGACTCCCGGCAGATTGCCGCCAACTACCGCACCGCAATGGAGCTCGAGTATCAGTTCTTCGACTCCGCCTGGGTGAACGGAAGCGAATGATGCCCCTGTTCAGACAGATGCTCGACGTGAAACTGCTGATCGTCCTGTTGATCTCGGCGTCGCTCGCGATGCTGACCGCCTGCTCAGACGCCGCTGAGGTCGCAGAGCGACCCGTCCGCGTCGTGGAGGCGCAGCAGGAGGCCGAACCCGATGTCGTCCGCGTGCAGCTGGACTGGCTGCCCAACACCAACCACACCGGCATCTACGTGGCCATGGCGCAGGGGTGGTATGAAGATCTCGGCATCGAGGTCGAGGTGCTGCCCTACAGCGGCGTCGCCGGCGAGATCTTGATCGATCAGGGCGCCGCCGATGTGGCGTTCTCGTTCCCCACCTACCTGCCGCTGTTCCGCGCACGCGGGATTGACATCGTCTCGATCGCCGCCGTGCTGCAGACCAATCCGACGGAGGTCGCGGTCCTCGCCGACGGCCCAATCTCCCGCCCACGCGACCTGGATGGTCAGATCTACGGCGGATTCGGCGGTCCAGCCGAGCAGCCGCAGTGGGAATGGGTCGTCCGCGCTGACGGCGGCGAGGGCGACATCTCAGGGGTGATCCTGGACACCGCCGCCTACGAAGCGCTCTACGAAGGCCGCGTCCAGGCCGTCGAGCCGTTCGTCACCTGGGAAGGCATCGAGGCCCGCCAGCGCGGAATCGAGCTGAAGACCTGGAAGTACACCGACTTCGGCATCCCCGACTACCCGGGCGTCGTGCTGGTCGCCGGGCGGCAGGCGATCGACTCCGACGCCGACGTGTTGACCCGCTTCCTCGCGGCAACCATTCAGGGCTACGAATACGCCGTCTCGGAGCCGAACGCCGCCGCGCAGATGATGATCGACGTGACCGGCGAGGATGTCTTCCCCAACCTGGAGTTGGTCTTCGAGTCGGCCCGGCTGCTGGCGGCTCAGTACTACGTCGACCCTGAAGGCCGTTGGGGATCGCAGACGCTGCCCCAGTGGCGCGGCTACACCGAGTGGCTGTTCGAGCATGGCCTGTTGCTCGACGCCGATGGCGATCCGCTCGTCGATCCGCCCGACTACGCGGCCCACTTCACGAACGCCATCTACGCGGCGGCGCGCGACGCAATCAACTAGCTGGGCCAGAGCGAAATCAGGTCGAGCGACGGGCGGCCAAGCGCATGCTCTCGGTGGAGGCGGTCGACAAGACCTATGGCAGCGGCGACGAGCAGGTGGAGACACTGCGCGCCGTCTCGCTGACCGTTCAGACCGGCGAGTTCGCCGCGCTCGTCGGACCCTCGGGCTGCGGCAAGACGACCCTGCTCAACCTGATCGCCGGCTTGGACGAGGTCGACGCGGGCCGGATCATCGTCGACGGCGACGCGCCGCCCGCCGCTGAGCGGCTCGCCCGCTTCGGCTACATGCCGCAGCAAGACATGCTGTTCCCCTGGCGCACCGTGCTCGAGAACGTGGCCCTCGGACTCGAAATCCAGGGTCAGCGCAAGTCCGACGCGCACGCGCGGGCTGCCGAACTGTTCCCCCAGTTCGGACTCGGCGGCTTCGAGCATCGGCGGCCGCACGAACTCTCCGGCGGCATGCGCCAGCGCGCCAGCTTCCTGCGAACCTACCTGCTCGGTCGCCCCTTCCTGCTGCTGGATGAGCCGTTCGGTGCGCTCGACGCGATCACCCGCGGACAGCTCCAGGCCTGGTTGGCCGAGACCTGGAACCGAATCGGCGGATCGGCCCTGCTTGTCACGCACGATCCACACGAAGCGGTCGCGCTCTCCGACCGCGTCTTCGTGATGTCGCCGCGTCCCGGCCGCATCACCAGGGTGTTGGACGTGGATCTGCCGCGTCCGCGCTCCGCCCGAGCGGCCGAGACGGAGGCCGCACACCAGCTGATCGACGCGCTACGCCACGAGACCGAGTCGAGCGAGGGGTGGTAGCCGTGCGGCGGATCAACTCGGTCTCAAGCTGGCGGCGATGGTTCATCGATGTCGTCGCGCCCGTGTCCCTGACGCTGATCGTGCTGATCGGCTGGCAAGTCTATGTCTGGCTGTCCGACATCCGGCCCGAGGTGCTGCCCGGGCCGATTCGGATCGTGCGGGAGAGCGTGGAGTCAGCTGGAGCCATCTGGGCGCACGCCCTCGTCACGATGTCGGAGGTCGGTGCCGGCTTTGCGATCAGCGTGATCTGCGCCATCGCGCTGGGCATGCTGCTGGACCTGTCGTCACCCGTGCGGCGTGCGCTGTATCCGCTCATCGTCGCCTCTCAGACCGTTCCCATTCCGGTCGTGGCGCCGCTGATGATCGTCTGGTTCGGCTTCGGCATCCTACCCAAGATCATCGTCATCGGACTCTTCACGTTCGTGCCGATTGTGCTCGGATTCGCGGCGGGACTCGCGGCGACCGAACGCCCCACGCTCAATCTGATGCGCACGCTCGGCGCGTCTCGCTGGCAGCTGTATCGCTACGTGAAGATCCCCGCCGCGCTGCCCGACCTGTTCACGGGCTTGCGGATCGCCGCCATCTACGCCGTGCTGGGCGCGATCTTCGGCGAGCTCGCCGGCGCGACAGACGGCCTCGGCATCTTCCTCGAGCAATCGCGCTTGTCCTTCCGCACCGACCTCGTCTTCGGCGCCATCTTCGTCGTGGCGCTGCTCAGCTACCTCCTCTTCCTCGCCGTGGTGCTGCTCGAGCGGCGCGCGATCCCCTGGCGATTTCAGAGGCGGGAAACATGATCCTCCACCGCCTGATGCTGATCGCCGACACCGAAGGCACCAACGGCCGTCCGCTGCCAGATGTCATCGTGCGTGCCGCTCACGGCGTCGGCGGACAGCTGATCGTCCAGTTTCGTGATCGTCAGTTGCGCGATGCGGAGTTGATCCGTGTCATCCGCGCGGTGCAACGGAGAGTGCCGCCGAGCACGGTGCTCACGGTCAACAACCGCCCGGCATTGGCCCGAGCGTTGGAGATCGGTCTGCATCTGCCGGCCTCGCAGGAGGCCCCTGAGCTGCGACCAGTCCTGCTGGGACGATCGCTGCACAACGCGGACGAGCTGCGCCGCGCCGTGGAGGATCGAGTCGACTACGGGGTGATCGGCACGGTCTTCGAGACCACCTCGCATCCAGGACGCGTGGCCACCGGTCTCGATCATCTGCGTGACCTGGGCCGCCAGCTTGCGCCCATCCCGAGCTATGCCATCGGCGGCATCACGGTTGAGCGCGCCGCCGCGGCGATCGAGGCGGGCGCCTGGGGCGTGGCGGTGCGGACGGCGATTCTATCGGCGGATGACCCCTCGGAAGCGGCCTATCAGCTGCACGGTAGCCTGCTCGGATGAGCACCGTCTCCCAGCTCCGCGCCGTGATCGAGGGCGAGTCGACCTCGAACTTCACTTCCGTGCAGCGCGCCCGATCCATGCTGCGCAATGGGCCGAACGCCCTCAACGAGCTCGAGGCTGACCTGCGCGGCGCCCTGTCCGATCCGTTAGATGTGCGAATCGACCGTCCCTCGCGACTGCTCTATGCGACCGATGCGTCGCTCTACGAGATGGAGCCGCTCGCAGTCGTCTTTCCGCGCACGGCGTCCGACGCCGTGGCCGCGGTCGGCGCCGCCCGAGCGCACAACCTGCCCGTCCTGCCGCGCGGCGGCGGGACTAGCCTCGCCGGACAAGGGGTCAACCATGCAGTCGTCCTGGACTTCACGCGGCACATGGACGGCATCCTGCAGATCGACGCGGACCGCCGCCGCGCGAGGGTGCAGCCGGGCGTGGTCCTCTCGGAGCTGAACAAGGCCGCGCGCCGCTTCGGGCTGCACTATCCGATCGACCCCTCGACCGCCAATCGCGCGACGATTGGCGGCGGAATCGGCAACAACTCCTGCGGAACCCACAGCGGACTGTACGGCAAGACGGTCGACGTCGTGGAAGCGATGGACGTCATCCTCTCCGACGGCGAACGGCTGCAGTTCGACCACGTCGACGCCCGGCGTCTGCGCGCACGGATCGACGCGGGCGGTCGTGAAGGCCGACTCTATCGGGACCTGCGTGAACTGGCCGAGCGCGAGCGCGCCGAGATTGACCAGCGATTCCCCGACATCCCGCGCCGAGTCTCGGGCTACAACCTCGACACGCTGCTCGATCCCGACGGCGTCAACCTGTCGGAGCTGATCGTCGGCTCGGAGGGCACGCTCGCCGTCGTCACGGAGGCCACCGTTCAACTCGCGCCGCTGCCCGCGCGGCGCGGCATTCTCGCCGCGCACTTTCGCACCCTGATCGACGCCGCCGAAGCCACGGTCGCCGCCAATCGGCATCGGCCTGCCGCCATTGAACTGGTCGACGACATCATCATCGAGCGTTGCCGCTCGAGCGTCGGCTACGCGCCGCTGGCCGCGTTCGTCGTCGGCGAGCCGGGCGCGATCCTGCTGATCGAGTGCTTCGCCGACACCGACGCTGAACTCTCCGACCAGCTGTCAACCATCGAGTCGGACCTGCGATCGGCGGGCATGGGTTACGCGTTCGTCACCGAGACCGACCCCGCTGCCCAAGCGCGGATGTGGCAGATGCGCCAGGCTGGTCTCGGGCTGCTGATGTCCATGCACGGCGACCCCAAGCCCGGCGCCTTTGTCGAAGACACCGCTGTCCCGCCCGAGCGGCTGCCGGAGTTCGTTGCCCGTTTCGACGCCGCGGTGCGCGCCAGGGGTCTGCGCGCCGGCTACTACGGACACGCCGCAGCCGGCTGCCTGCACATTCGACCGGTCGTCAACGTCAAAGATCCCGTCGGTCTGGATCAGACCGAAGCGCTGGCCTCTGAAATCGCGGACCTGGTGGTCGAGTTTGGCGGTTCGCTCTCCGGCGAGCACGGCGATGGCATCGTGCGCGGCGCGTTCATGGAGAAGATGTTCGGAGCCCGGCTGGTCGACGCCTTCCGCGAGACCAAGCAGCTCTTCGATCCCGACGCACTGCTCAATCCAGGAAAGATCATCGACACACCGCCTTTCCGTGACAACCTGCGCCTGAGCCCGCAGACGGTCAACCACGATCCACCAGGCTGGCTCGACTTCTCCTCCGAAGGCGGACTTGCACGCGCCGCCGAGATGTGCAACGGACAGGGCGCCTGCCGCAAGTTTGACGGCGGCATGTGTCCATCATTCCAGGTCACACTCGACGAGGAGCACTCCACTCGTGGACGCGCCAACCTGCTCCGCCAGGTGCTCAACGGCGCGATGCCGCTGGAAGAACTCTCCGGCGACCGCCTGCATAGCGCGCTCGACCTCTGCGTCGAATGCAAGGCGTGCAAGGCCGAGTGCCCCTCGGGCGTCGACCTGGCCAAGATCAAGATCGAGGTGCTCGCGCATCGCCACAAAGACCGCGGCGTCCCGCTGAGGGATCGGCTGTTCGCGAGTCTGCCGACGTTGCTGCAGCTAGGCTCGATCGCGCCGCGCTTGGCCAACGCCGCGGCATCAATCCCGCCGTCTCGCCGGGTGATCCGTCGGGTGGGCATACACGAGGCGCGTCCGCTGCCCAGACTGGCCCCGCAGTCCTTCGATCGCTGGTTCCGTCGACACACGGCGCCCGCGCCCGTTCGCGGTGACGTGATCCTCTTCGACGACACCTTCACCAACTACGTACATCCCGAAGTGGGCATCGCGGCAACTCGGATCATTGAGGCGCTGGGATATCGGCCGCTGCGGATCGCCGAACGAGGCTGTTGCGGACGCCCTGCAATCTCCAAGGGCATGCTCGACCGCGCCCGCGGCCTGGCGCGTCGGAATGTGGACGCGCTGGTCGCGGCCGCCGAGGCCGGTACGCCGATCGTTGGCCTCGAACCGTCCTGCCTGCTGGCCCTGCGCGACGAGTATCCGCTGCTGCTGCGCGACCGGGCCGCCTCGACCGTCGCGTCGCAGGCGCTGCTCTTTGACGAGTGGCTCGAACGCGAACTCGGCCGCGGCGATGCGCCAGACCTCTTCGATGCGCATGCGCCCGATCACGGCGATCTGCTGCTCCACACCCACTGCCACCAGAAAGCGTTGGCCGGATCCGAACAGACCATCGCCGTGCTCAGACGCGCCGGCTATCAACCTCAGCACATCGATAGCGGATGCTGCGGAATGGCCGGCTCATTCGGCTTCGAGGCAGAGCACTACGACATCTCGCGGCGGATGGGTGAGCTGCGCCTGTTTCCCAGAATTCGCGAGTCCTCGGACACCCCAGTGGCGGTGACGGGCGTCTCCTGCCGACAGCAGATCGGACACTTCACCGACCGACGCCCGCGCCATGTGGTCGAGTATCTGGCAGACGCGCTCGTCTGATGCTGTCAGGCGGAATGCTGGTGCCGAGGGGCAGAGTCGAACTGCCGACACCACGATTTTCAGTCGTGTGCTCTACCAACTGAGCTACCTCGGCGCAGCCTGGTCAGCATACACGGGAACGCGGCGCCCGACGCCTCAGCGCGCGTCCTGCGGCATGCCCTCGATCGTCGGCATCACCGCCAGCCGCACCTGCTCGAATACCTCTTCAATCGGACCGCGCGCGTCGACCACATCCCAGCCGTAACGCTCCGCCATCAGCGACATCTCCCGCAGCTGCTCGCGCTGGTGCACCATGAAGCCGTCGTAAATGCTCACCTCGTGCAGATAGTCCCCGCCCGACTCCCAGTAGTCAAACCCGCGCTCGAGGATGCGCAGCACCAGATCCTCCGCGTCGATGTCCAGGTAGACCACCTGATCGGGCACCATCGCGAAGCCGTAGATCTGCTCCAACCACTCGCGCGACGCCCCCCGCACGATCGCCCGCGCCATCAGCGAGAAGATGTAGCGGTCGGCCAGCACGACCATGCCCGCCTGCAGCGCCGGCAGCATGATCCGCTCGAACCGATCCCAGAAGTCCGTCGCGTAGAACAGGTTCAGCGTGATCGGATCGAGCGTGTGGCCGACCTTCGCCTGGTCGATGCCAGGTCCGACCAGCGGCGAGCGGCGCAGACCGCTGTCCACCACGCCCCAGCCCTGCGCTTCCAGATAGTCCTTGAGAATCGAGATCACCGTCGAGCGGCCGACGCCGTCCGTTCCCTCGATCGCGATCAGGCGGCCGGGCAGCCAGTCCTGATCGATGCCCGGCGGCGGCTCGCCGAAGAATTCGACCTGTGTCACCCGCTGCCTCCCGCCGCCGATGCCGCCAACGATGCCAGCCCTGTCTGCAGATGCGTCGGCACGCGCGAGAGCTCCTGCTTCGGCATGTCCTCCAGCAACGGCTCGACCAGTTCCCGCACCAGCAGCTGCTGATTGACCAGCGACTGCGCCGCGTCAATCCGCGTAATGTCGTATTCGTCGCAGAGCGCGTCGTACTCCTCCAGAATGCGCCCCTGGAAGAGCCGGAACGACTCTTGCAAGTCCTCCGACAGACCCATGTCCATGCCCGCCTCGTAGTACTTGATCTCCGCCCGCGCGGCGGCGATCCGGCGGATCGACTCGTCCAGCGGGACGTGGAAGTAGAGCGCGAGGTTGGGCGGCGGCGCGAACGAGTAGAGGTCGCGCACCCAGCGCCGATTGACCCCGCGCGCCGCGTCCCGCGCGAACGCCGTGTAGACATAGCGGTCGGCCAGCACGATCACCCCCGCCTGCAGCGCCGGCAGAATCTGCTCGTGCGTGCGGCTCGCGAAGTCCGCCGCGTGAATCAGCGAGAACGACATCGGCGTCAGCAGCTGCTTGCGCTTGCCCCGCTTCGTCGTGTCGCGCACAATCGGCGACGAGTTCCACTCGGTGAAGACGGTCACATAGCCTTCCGACTTCAGCCACTTGTGCAGCAAATCCAGCTGCGTGCTCTTGCCCGACCCATCAATGCCCTCGACCACGATCAACCGACCCGGCAGGTCAGTGAAATCAGCAGAAGTGACCACCTCAAACTCCCTTCGCCGCTGCCGCCACTCTAAACCAAACCCAGCCCCAACCGAGAATCCCCAGCCCCTGCTGAGGATGTTCCAGTCCCTGCTGAGGATGTTCCAGTCCCTGGTTCCTCCAGGGACCCGCTCGGAAGCTCGCCCCCCAGTCCCTGGTTCCTCCAGGGACCCGCTCGAACGCTCGGCCTCCCCGCTCGGAAGCTCGCCCCCCCAGTCCCTGGTTCCTCCAGGGAACCGCTCGGCCTCCCCGCTCAGACGCTCAGCTTCCCCCCACGCCAGAGGCCTTGCCAGAGTCGCCCACATCCACGTAGCAGCTCTCGGTACCCTCAACGGACACTCACTTGCGCGTCTGGGAGTCAGCGGCAGAGATGATGTCTTCGCTCAAGGCGCGGCCTCCAGTTCGGCTGACAGTTCCTCAAACCGGCCCGTCACCGCAGCGCCGTCTCTGAGTCCAGCACCGCATCGGCGAGCTCCACCAGATCGTCGCCCGATCCGCGCCTGCCTCCGCGAATGCGTCGATGGCCTCGATCGTTCGCTATTGACGCGGACCGACGAAGGCCAAGACCTGGATCGATGCAGGGTCCCGGCCGGCACGCCTCCTAGGACGGCTTGGCGAACAAATCAACCGGCGGGAAGTCCTAGTAGGTGCCGTGGTACTCCGCTTCGTCCTGCGACCACAGCTGCGTCATCGCCAGCATCACGCAGGGGTCTGCTCGGGGCTGCCGAGCCAGGAAGCCGAGCGGGTCCCTGGAGGAACCAGGGACGGGGAGGCCTCGGCAGGGACTGGGGAATGGGAGGGCGGTGGGCCTGGGATGTCGGCCTCCAGCCTACGTCGCTCTACATCCACTTCATGTCCACCAACGTCAGGATCAGGGTCTATGCGCAACGTTCCATTTGCTCTCGGATTCTTCCGAGGTTCGCGCGAATCGGTAGCATCGATCTCAGGAGCGCACGCCGACGCGGGAGGAGTACGTCATGCCATTGCAGCTCGACCACACCATCGTTCCGTCACATGACAAGGAACGCTCGGCCCGCTTCATCGCCCGACTCTTCGGGCTCAGCTACGAGGGAACCTGGGGACACTTCGCGCCGGTCAAGGTCAACGACACGCTCACGCTCGACTTCGACAACGCTCGCGAGTTCGGCTCGAATCACTACGCCTTCCTCGCCACGGACGAGGAGTTCGACGCCGTCCTGCAGCGGGTCAAGGACGAAGGCATCGCCTACGGCAGCGGTCCGAGCTCACGCAGCGACATGCGGATCAATCACCGGCACCAGGGTCGGGGCTTCTACTTCGACTGCGAAGACGGCCACGTCTGGGAAGTGATCACCCACACCTACGTCACCGATTAGCATCACCGGCGATCGCTGCCCTCGGCGTAGCCCCGATTGCCCTCCCGTTTGAAGGCTTCCCAGCCCTGTTCTTCACGGACTCCCTGACGACCGGCCGCCGATTAGTAGAGCACGTCCTCGGGCGACGTCGGAGGGATCGGGATGCCGTCGGGCGTGAGCTTCCAACCGCTCATGTCCGCTTCGCTGGTCATCGTCGCACCTTCGTGTCGAATGACCAGCCTATTGGCAGCCCCCCCTTGCGACGCCTGCCGATCAAGGGCGACGGGAACCGTCTCACATACCCACAGAGCGGGGAAACTCGGGTTGACGCGCAGGTCTGTTCCGGGATTAGGAGTGCGAACGGGCTACGAGAGTCAGAAGCCCTCGTAGTAGCGAGTCTCCAGCGGGACACGTCGGGTACCGAATCCGTGGTCCTGGGGAGTCAGCCTCTTGGCC
>JAJDZG010000121.1 GCA_022824765.1 Dehalococcoidia bacterium
CTCGCCCGGCTCGACACGCGCGCCGCCGAGCTGGCCCTCGCCGAGACCGATTCCGAGCTCGCCGCGCTCGAGGCGGAGCTCCGCCGCGTCGATGCGCAGGCGGCGCTCACCGAGGCCCAGGTCGAATCCCGCATCGCGACCGCCCGCTCGCAGGTCGGCGAGGCGGAGGCCAACCGGCGCGTCCACACCGACGAGCTGACGTACCTCGAGGCGGAGTTCCAGCGCATGGCGGCGCTGGCGGCATCGGGTGCGGTCCCGGCGGCGCGCCTCGAGCGGGCGCGGGCCGACTTCCTGAAGGCGCGCCAGGAGCTGGGGCGGGCGGCGGCCGGCGTGGCGAAGGCGGAGGCGCAGCTCGCGGAGGCGGTGGCCGACCGGGCGATGCTGGGGGTGAGCGAAGCCGAGCGGGTGGCGCTCGGGGCGCGGGCGGCGGAGATCGCGGCGCGCCAGCAGCGCCAGGAGATCGACATCGCCGACCGGACGATCACCAGCCCGATCGACGGGGTGGTGGGCGGCACGTTCGCGATGGCCGGCGAGTACGTCTCGGCCGGCGAGCGGCTGCTGGTGCTGCACGACCCTGCGGGCATCTGGGTCGAGACCAACATCCGCGAGACCGAGGTCGCGCGGCTCGCGGTGGGGCAGCCGGTGCGGATCGAGGTGGACGCCTACCCCGACCTCGAGGTGGCGGGCCGGGTGGCGCGGATCGGCGATGCGGCGACCAGCCAGTTCTCGCTGCTGCCGCGGCTCAACGATTCGAGCACATTCACGAAGGTGACGCAGCGGATCAAGGTGCGCGTCGACATCGAGCCGCCGGACGCGCGGCTGAAGCCGGGGATGATGGTGGAGGTGTACGTCGACGACGGCTCGGCCGACGGGTTCTGGTCGTGGCTGCGGTAACCACCTCCGCGCCGACGATGGGGTACGTGATGATTTCCGACGTCATGGGTGCGTTCGGGATCGGCCAGGACCAGGTCCGCTGGATCTACACCGGGTTCATGCCGGCCACATAAGCCTGCGCACCAGGAGCGCCGTGGTTGCACCCCAAACCAGATCCGGATCACTTGAGCATCGGCTGCTTATCATCGCGCTTCCTTGAGCGCCGATGTCAGCGCCGATCGTTTCGCATCCAATGCAAGGCGGACGCGACAAGCAGCCGTGAGAACTGAGAATGCTGACGCAAGAAATGGTAAGGCTGATCAGCAACTTTTCTGCAGGTGCCGTCGCGACCGTGAACGCCGATGGCTCACCATCGGTTTCTCCCAAGGCGACTTTCGTGATTCTGGATGCTCAGACACTGGCCTTCGGCCATATCCGGTCGCCAGGAACGATCCGCAATCTGCACCGCAATCCTGCTATCGAAATCTGCTTCACCGATGTCGTGACTCGCAGGGCCGTTCGCGTCACGGGTACAGCCGCAGTCATCCCACGCACCGATGCTACCCCTGAACTCGATGCCGCCTTCGATGCGGCCTGGAGCCTCTACAGCCCTCATATGAAGGCTTACGTGAAGGTTACCGTCACGGCAGCTGCAATGATCTGTTCGCCCGCCTACGACCTCGGCCTGACCGAGAACGAGCTGCGGAAGGCTAACCTTGAAAAGCTGAACGCCCTCTGACCAGACGTCAGCAAGATCGACGCGCACAGGTCTGAAGGCGGCTTGGCGCCGAGGAGCAACAACCTGCGGACATCGGACACGCAGCGAACCAAGCGGGAGCGGTCGCTTCAGGTCACGGACGGACGGTGATGCAACTCCGATGAATCACGTTCTGGTGACGCCTAGTCGTGCCCCGGAGGCGTCGCCGGATCCAGATCCCGCGGGCCGTCGCAGACGCTGAGCATCGAAGGCCTGACGGTTCGAGGCGAATCTTCCGCGTCGAAGAGTGCTGAACTGGCTGCCCGCGCATTGGTCGCCGCCTGTCACTCCACGACGATTGGCAGCGACAGCCAGTCTTTCCGCGAGCTCCTGCCAGTCTCGATCAGGATCCAATGCGTGACGCCGAACTGCCGGAAGCCCGGTTTGGCAGAGAACTGATCATGTCCGTCCGGGTTCCAAATCGCCCTGCCAGTCACGGCATATCCTGACGAATTCCCCGGCATGTTTCCTCAGCCGTCCCACGGTACAGCCCGGTCGGTAAAGGCTGCTTCCGATCCCAAGGCCGCGGTAACCCGCGTCCAGGTAGTTCCGGCAATTCGTGAGGTCGACTCCCCCGACTGCCAATACGGAAATCCCTGCAGGCAGCACGGCAGCCAATGCACCCACATAGCTTGGGGCAAAGGCGTTGACGGGAAACAGCTTGAGGAACGTCGCGCCGGCGCCGATCGCCCGAAACGCTTCCGACGCGGTCGTGAAGCCAGGTACGGGTACCAGATCACGGCGCAAACACGCCTCGATCACGCGCTCGTCCGTGTTCGGCGCGACCACGATCTGACCACCCGCATCCAGTACTCGTTGCACGTCGCTGGACGAAACAACCGTGCCTGCGCCGACCACGGCGGAATCCCCAAGCGTGTCTCGCAGGACCCGGATACTGTCGTAGGGATCCGGGGAGTTGAGCGGGACTTCCAACACACCGATGCCCGCTGCAACGAGCTCAGCGCCCACCTCGTGCGCTTCTGACGCGGTCACTCCCCGGAGGATCGCCACCAAGGGCATTTGCGCCAATGCCGCCGCAAAAAGCGGGGAACTCACCGCTACCCTCGATCAGTCAGGTCATGAATGAATTTGAACCCTTCGACGCAAACGTCCTCGGACGGCGTCACCACTGCGTCGTGCCCCAGGTATTGCAGTGCGGCACGATAGAGTGCGCACAGGCCCGTTTCACCGATCAGTACCACCGGGCCCGCACCGATCAATTCCGAATACACGTTCATCGCGTCCCGAATGTCGTTCCCAATCAGAATCCCCGACGCGAATGAGGCTGCCGCGTCATCGGCCAGCTCCTTGACCACGGAGCGGCTGCGAACACCGAACAGGGTGCGCATGAGCCCGCCGCCTGAATGGCCGGAGTTCACACCGAGACGAAATTCCTCCCCATCGCGTGCGACACCCTTGAGATGATTCTTCAGCAAACTGCTTGCCGAAAGCGCCTCATAGAGTTCGCCGACCAGTGACGTCGAAAACGAGTCAACAACGCCGTTCCTGATCGCGATCCACTTGGTGTGGGTTCCTGGCATACAGAGGAGCCCGAGGCCGCTCTGAAGCCGCTCCGTCCTCCGGACGACGCCGAGGCACAGCACTTCCTCTCCCCTAATGACATCTGGGAACCCATCAGTCGAGCGGCAGGTCAGCCCCGGAGACACCTGAACCACGTTGTCGGCAATCGTCATCGAGGTCATTTGTCGAGCAACTTCGTCGGGATGTATGGGACAGGTCAAATAAGGAACTTCGGCCCAACCCACCGTCGATCCGATCATGCCGCAACAGAACAGGGCGTTGGCCTCCGTCGGCCATCGGGACACCACCCCCTCGACCGCGCGCACCATCCCATCTCGGTCCAGGTTCGCCACGCCCTCGGCTGTCGCCAGACGATCAAGAAGCTCTCCCGACGCGCCCACCCTGTATGCACGGAAATTCGAGGAACCCCAGTCGATCGCCACAAATCCGCTGCTCATGACAACCATCCCTGCGAGAACTGGGGACACCCGGCCACCCGTTGCCGTCAGCGACACGTACCTCGATCGCGCGAGGTCGCACGCAGCGCATCGCATGTCGGCGTACGGGACAGAGTAAGCCTGGTGCGGCCGGACTGCGGGGGGTCCATCGTAGATCACCGACTTCCAGTGGGTCGGCAACGGAAGTTCATGGGGAACCGCGACAA
>JAJDZG010000010.1 GCA_022824765.1 Dehalococcoidia bacterium
GGCGGTCAACTCAAAATCCGACGGCTCGTTCAGCCGCGACAGCTCAATCCGCGCCTCGTCCGTCAACTCCCTACAATCCGGCAGCTTCAGCGTCATCGACGCCGCCAGTTCATACGAATCGGCAACGGCCGCACCGACAGCCTCAGCAGTAATCGAAGTGCTCACCATCTCCCAATCTCCTCAAGCAAGGCTACAGATCAGCCCCCGCCCTCACTGCGACCTTCTCGACATGAGACTCCCCCTTTGCCGCCTACTTCCAGATTCGCTCGAGCTGAACTTCGAGTCCGACGCAGACATCCTCGCCGCTCAGCGTCGCGGGACGCTGCAGCTGCTCAGGCTCGGCGTCTGGACGAAAAATCAAGACGATCTCGCGAAACGGATCAATCAACCAGCCCAGCAACGCGCCATTCCGCATCCACTCAGCCATCTTCGCTTCCTGATTAGCAGGAATGTCGGTGGCAGACACGACCTCGACGATCAACTCCGGGCAAGCGTCGAGCAGCCCCTGCTGGTCCATGTCCCGATCACCCCAGCGGCCGTCGCTAATCCAGGCGGCATCGGGCATGCGCAACGAGCCATCGTCATGCCGCACTCCCAGATGAGGCCCAAACACGTGGCCTCCCGCATCTGCGCTCCAGGTGTCGATTTGAGCTGCGAGTCGAATCCCGCGTGTGCTGCTTCCAGGACGTTCAGGCGACACAAACACCAACTCTCTGTCGGCGGTCAACTCGAAATCCCACGGCTCGTTCAGCCGCGACAGCTCAATCAGCGCCTCGTCCGTCAGATCCCAGCAATCCGGCAGCTTCAGCCTGTTCGGCGCCGCCAGTTCATAAGGATCAGCAATGGCCGCAACGGCAGTCTCAGCCTCAATCGAAGTGCTCACCATCTCCCAATCTCCTCAAGCAAGGCTACAGCTCAGCCCCCGCCCTCACTGCGGCCTTCTCGACATGAGGCTCCCCCTTGTGCGGATTACTTCCAGATTCGCTCGAGTTGAACTTCGAGGCCGACGCAGACATCCTCGCCGCTCAGCGTCGCCGGCCGCCGCAGCTGCTCAGGCTCCGCGCCGGGACGATAGACCAACACGATTTCGCGAAACGGATCAATCAACCAGCCCAGCAACGCGCCGTTCCGCATCCACTCGACCATCTTCGCCTCCTGATCGCCAATGTCGTCCGTGACCGAGACGATCTCGACAATCAACTCCGGACAACTCTGCACGAGTGACTCATCCTGCTCCGCGTCCTGGCTACTCCAGCGGTCGTCGCTGATCCAGGCAACATCGGGCATGCGCATGGACGAGTCGGGCAGCCGCACGCCTCCCTGCGGACCGAGTACCCGGCCCGCTTGGGCGGCTCGGTTCCAGATCGCCACATCGGTCAGAATCTCGGCGCCCCGCGTGGAGCTGCCTCGGCCCTCAGGCGACACAAACACCAACTCTCTGTCGGCGGTCAACTCGAAATCCCACGGCTCGTTCAGCCGCGACAGCTCAATCAGCGCCTCGTCCGTCAACTCCCAACAATCCGGCAGCTTCAGCCTGTTCGGCGCAAGCAGTTCATACGGATCAGCAACCACCGCAACGGCAGTCTCAGCCTCAATCGAAGTGCTCACCATCTCCCAACCTCCTCAAGCAAGGCTACAGATCAGCCCGTACCCTCACTGCGACCCGCCCAGCAACCCCTCAAGTCCACCGCCGCCGCCTCCCATCCCGCCGAGTCCACCCAGGTCGCCCCCGCCCATCCCGCCGAGTCCACCCATCGACGGCGCCTCGATCGGCTCCTCGCCCGACAGCGAGCGCGACGCCAGAGCCAGCTGCTCAGCCACGTCGCCCGCCGTCACCCCAATCGTCCCATGCGCCCGCGCCGCCCGATTGCCCGCGTCGCCGTGCAGATAGACCCCCAGCGTCGCGGCGCCGAACGGATCCAGCCCCTGCGCGATCAGCGCCCCAATCGCCCCGCTCAGCACATCGCCCGTGCCAGCCGTCGCCAACGCCGGCTGCGCCAGCTCGGAGACCCGCGCCCGCCGATCCGGCGCGGCGATCACCGTGTTTGCGCCCTTCAGCACCACCTGGCAACCCCACGCGGCCGCTCGGTCGCGAGCCAGAGTCAGCCGCTGCGCCTGCACGTCGTCTGTGGACATTCCAGTCAACCGTCCCATCTCGCCTGGATGCGGCGTCAGGATCAGCGGCGCGGCCGCATCGTCGAGCACCGAGATCTCGTCCGACAGCAAGCTGAGTCCGTCAGCGTCCACAACCACACCGCGAACCGCAGAGACCTCCTCCGACTGAATCAACTGACGCACAAACACACCGGAATGGGCATGCCTGCCGAATCCGCAGCCGATTACCACCGCATCGACCGACGCCAGCTCCTCGCGGACGAGCTCCCACGCGTCGTGACCGGACACCACGCCCGCGTCGTGCTCCGGCAGCGGCAGCAGCGTCGCCTCCGGGACCGCGCCAATCAGCGAGAGCGCAATCGACTCCGGCGCAGCGATGCTGACGAGTCCTGCGCCGGCTCGGTATGCGCCGCGCGCCGCGAGGATCGCCGCACCGGGATAGCGCGACGATCCGCCGATGATCAGCACCCGGCCAAACGTGCCCTTGTGAGCATCCGATGCACGGTTGGGCAGCAGAGCCTTCGCCGCGCGACGCTCGAGCACCTCCGTCTGCAAATCCGCGTCCAGACCAGGCGGAATGCCAATATCCACCTGCTGAACCGATCCCGCCGCCGCCGCGCCCGGCTGCATGTACAGGCCGACCTTCGGCGCGTGGAACGTCACCGTCTCGTCGACCGCCACCGCCAACGGGTCGAGCCGACCGCTGTCAGCGTCCAGGCCGCTCGGTAAGTCCACCGCGACCAGCTTCGGTTTGACCGTCTTCGACCTGACCGCCGCCAGACGAATCAGCATCTCCGCCAGATCGCCCGTGATCGGACGCGACACGCCCGTCCCGAGCAGCGCATCGATGATCGCCTCCGCGCCCCCGAGCAGCGCTTCCAGCGCCTCGAAGTCATCGTCATCCGCCACCGACCCGTACGGGACACCGATCTCCTCAGTCTGCACCCATTGCTCGTCCGAGCGTTCGCGCAGCGCGTAGACGCGAACCTGCGCGCCCCACTCGTGCAGGTGGCGCGCCGCGACGAGGCCGTCGCCGCCGTTGTTACCCGTCCCGACCAGCACCGCAATGCGACGATCTTCGAGCGACCCCAGCTGCATCCAGATTTCCTGCGCGACAGCGAGCCCCGCATTCTCCATCAGCGTCGCGGTCGAGACGCCCGCCGCCTCCGCTCGCTGCTCCAGCTCCTGCATCTCCGCGGAGGTCAGCAGTTTCATCGTCCGTCTCCCGCTCCCGGCTGGCCCACGGCAAACGCGCAGACCATGTTGCGCTCATGAGTCAGGCTAATCTCGATCCGCGCCAGCCCCAGCGCCTGCGCGCGCAGACGCGCACCGCCGTGCAGGATCACCACCGGCTTGCCGCGCGCGTTGGCCAGGATTTCAATCTCCTTCCACTTGACGCCGCGCACGCCCGTCCCCAGACACTTCATCACCGCCTCCTTGCCCGAAAAGCGCACCGCCATCTCGGCCAGACGCCCCCCGCAGTAATCCCGCTCCCGATCCGTCAGAATCCGCCGAGGAAACCGCTCAGGATGCCGCTCGAGGACGCTCCGAAACCGCTCCAGCAGCAGCAAGTCCACGCCGCAGGTCAGATCGCCAAACATGTCGAAAGCGTAACAACGCTTGTCTCCACTGAGTGTCCGCATGGAGTGCCATACGCTGCCCTCATGACTGCCAGCATCATTGACGGCGCGGCTATCGCCGCCGGCATCCGCGAAGCCCTCACCCGCCAGGTCGAGGACATGATCGCCGACGGCCTCCTGCCCCATCTCGCCGTCCTGCTCGTCGGCGACGACGCCGCGTCCGCCAGTTACGTGCGCGGCAAGCGCCGCGCCGGCGAAGAAACCGGCATCAAGGTCGTCATTCACCGCATCGAGGCCGACCCAGAACCCCAACAGACCGAGCGCCGCATCCGCGACCGCATCGACTTGCTCAACGCCGACTCCGATGTCCACGGCATCATCCTCCAGCTACCCGTCCCCGACGGTGTCGACGCCGACGCTCTGCTCGACCGCATCGACCCGCTCAAGGATGTCGACGGCCTGCACCCCACAAATCAGGGCAGAATCCTGCAGGGCCGAGAGCGCTATCTGCCCGCCACCCCGCACGGCGTCCAGCAGCTGCTGGTCCGCAGCGGCGTCGACCCGGCCGGAAAACAGATCGCGATCGTCGGACGCAGCAGACTCGTCGGCATGCCGCTCGCCGCAATGCTCGCGCAGAAGCGGCAGGGCGCCAACGCCACCGTCACCATCTGCCACACCAACACCTACGACCTGCCCAGCATCACCCGCTCAGCCGACGTGATCGTCGCCGCCGCCGGCCGTCCCAACACCGTCACCGCGCCGATGGTCAGCCCCGGCGCCGCCGTGATCGACGTCGGAGTCAACCGCGTCGAAGACCCATCACGCACCCGCGGCTACCGCCTCGTCGGCGATGTCGACTTCGAAGCGGTCTCGGACGTCGCAGGCTCAATCACACCCGTCCCCGGCGGCGTCGGCCCAATGACCGTCGCCATGCTCCTCAACAACGTCACCAGAGCCGCCAGAATCGCCCGCCAACGCTAACCAACCCCGTCATCCCAGCCCCCACCGCCAACGCCAGCCCCCAACTGCCAACGCCAGCCCCAACCGTCACTCCAGCCCCCTCCGTCATTCCAGCTTGTCTGGAATCCCGCCTGACCTCTCAACTGCCCAGAATCGCCCGCCAACGCTAACCCCCACCGTCACGCCAGCCCACCCTCCGTCTTTCCAGCCCCCAACCGCCAACACCAGCCCCCTCCGTCATTCCAGCTTGTCTGGAATCCCGCCTGACCTCTCACCCTGCTCTCGCCCACACACCACCTACCGCGAACAAACTCACGAAGTCCGAGACAGCACTCGAACCAGCATCAGACCGCTGAGCACCACCAGCGCCGCCGCCACTCCAATCAGCGGATACTCCCACGGGAACGGCTCAGCCGACTCGAACACCGGCGCCGACCGACGCTCGTCCTGGCGGCGTTGAATCTCCGCCGTGCGTTCCGCGATGTCGTCCGCCGAACGCGCCGACGCAACCGCCTCATCGGCTGAGTCGTCCGCCGCCTGATCCTCAACCGCCTCCGCCGACTGTTCGGCATCGGCCTGCTCCTGGTCCGGCGAAGTATCGTCCTCCTCGGCCACCTCAGGACCGCCGATCACCTCGTCCTCGATCGCCGTCGAGCGATCCTCCTCCTCCTCGCGCGGCGGCAGACCCACCGAATCCCGCCACGCGTTGTCGACCTCGCTGCGGCCCAGTCCGTAGACCGCCTGCAGCGCATCCTCGACCGACGACCCCTCCTTGAAAATCTGGAACAGGTCGTTCATCGCCTCCGTGCCGTACTCCTCCAGCAGAAACAGCACGATTGCCGCTGACTGTCCGTAAAAGATGTCGACGTAACCAGGAATGTTGCTGGGCGATTCCATGCTGCGCAGCGAGAGAACCAGGTCGTTGTTGATGGCGTAGCGCAGCGCACCGCCGCGACGATCGAGCCAGTCGCCCTCCGCAATCGTCGCCATCCCCTCGTCGAGCCAGGCGGGCAGGTCGCCGTACGGACCCTCACCGGCCAGCTTCGTCAGGACATGCGTCAGCTCATGACGCACCACCCAGCGCGACGGCTGGTAGATGTGCACCAAATCGGCTAACACTCGCGTGCCACCCGTGATCACCGACTCCTCAAACGTCTCCGATTCAATCCGCTCGACCTCCCGCGCATCGCCGGGATTGGCCCAGACGTACACCTTGATCGGAATCAGCTCCTCCAGCCCGAGGAACGGGGATATCTCCTCCAGCGCCTCCAGGCCTTCCGACAACATTTGCTCGGCGACTCCGCGATTGTCGTAATAGACGACCTCAAGGTCGCCCGATCTCAGCGACTCCCACTCGAAGCGAGGGTCCTCATAGCGCCAAATCTGCGGTTCCGTCTCAAACCGCTCGCCATCAACGCTGACAAACTCCCAGCGCCACTCAAAGTCAGCACCGGCCGGTATCCAGAGCATCGGATTTCGGGTCGGGAACTCCGCGCTCACACGCGTCACATCGCCCGACACGATCTCAGCCGCCTCTCGAGTCAACGCACCCTCCGGCAGAATGGCGTAGAGGAACGTCGCCGACTCAATGTCCGTTGCGTCATCAACCAGTGCACTGGCGGTCACCGAGTCAGGCCAGTCATTGACAAATCGCGTGCCCTGCACGACCGGGCCGTCAGCCGATTGCGCGCCGATCTGCGTCACCGCCGTCAGACCCACCCATCCCGCCAGCGCCGCCAACAGCACCGCGATCAGCATCCCTGGACGCCTCACGCCACCGCCTCCTGCCGCGCCTGCTGAGCCTGCTGGCTGATCTGGTCCTGCAGCGACGCCCGCAGGAACTGCTCGATGTCGCCGTCGAGCACCCGGTCAGCGTCCGACGTCTCGTGCTGTGTCCGCAGGTCTTTGACCATCCGATACGGCTGCAGGACGTAAGAACGAATCTGATTGCCCCAGCCCGCCTCAATATGCTCCCCGCGGATCGACAGACGCTCCGCTTCCCGCTCCTGCTCCGCCAACATCAGCAGCCGCGCCTCGAGCACACGCATCGCCGACTCGCGATTCCGCCGCAGCGATCGCTCGTTCTGACAGCTCACCACAAACCCCGTCGGCAGGTGCGTGATCCGCACCGCGGTAGAGTTCTTCTGCACATTCTGACCGCCGTTGCCCGACGCGCGGTACACGTCGACCTTGATGTCGTCGTCGCCAATCTCGACCTCGGCCGCGCCCTCCGTCTCAGGCATGATCTCAACCCGCGCGAACGACGTGTGCCGCGCGTGATTCTGGTCAAACGGCGAGATGCGCACCAGTCGGTGGACCCCGTGCTCGGAACGCAGCCAGCCGTACGCCCCGCCGCCCTCCGACGCGCCGCGCACCTCAAGCGTGGCCGACTTGAAGCCCGCCTCCTCACCCTCCACGATGTCCAGCAGGTCAACGTCGAACCCCGACCGCTCCGCCCAGCGCTGATACATCCGCAGCAGCATCTCCACCCAGTCCTGCGAGTCAATCCCGCCCGCCCCCGCGTAAATCGCGACCACGGCCGGCCGGTCGTCGTAGGGACCAGCAAACGCGAGCTCGAACGAGCGGCGCTCGATCGCATCAGCGATCGCCTGCGCTTCCGACGACAAATCAGCCGCCAGCTCCTCATCGTCTGCCAGGACCAGCAGGTCAATCGCATCAGCGACCCGCGACTCCAGTCCCCGCCAGACCTCAATCGTCCGCTGTCGAGACGACAGCCGTTGCATCGCAGCGCGCGCGCCATCCGCGTCGTCCCAGAAATCAGCCGCCATCGAGCGCTGTTCCAACTGCGCCGCCTCTGCCTCCATGCTGGTCAGGTCAAAGACGCTCCATGACGTCACGCAACCGCGCCGACAGCGCTTCCAGTTCTCCCTGCAGCTCTGTCGCGTCAACCACTGCTCGCCTCCACAAACTCCACTGATGCCTCGAAGCTCTCTCTGGAATCCAGCCTACTCCGCAACGAGCAATCCAACTAGCGATCAGGCACGATCAACCCACCAGCGGTCCGCCGCATGCCCTCCGGTGTCGTCGACCCCTCACGTGCCCGTCCCGCCGCCGACGCAATCGGATCAATCGGCCGCGGCCCCGCTTGACGCTGCGGCGTCGGCTGGGGCGGTCGCCAGGCCGTCGCGGTGCCGGGATTGCCTTGCGGCGGATTCAGCAGCGCCTGCTCCGGATTGGCCTGCCAGAGACCGATGTACTCCACCAACGCCAGCGGCTCGACAAGTCCCGCAGCGGCGAACTGATCGTCGACGAACAACGCAGGCAGCGCGGTCACGCCCGAGCGAGCCCCAATCTCCGCAAACTCCTCAATCGCAAACACGTCCGCCTGCAGCTTCGGCGAGAGCAGCGCCGCCGCGCAGGCCGCCAGCGCCGCCTGGCCCGCGTTCGGGTCGTGCGACGATCCCAGCAATCGCAGACGCGTCGGACGCCTCAATCTGCCCAACGTCCGCTTCATCGCCACCGACGGCTTGGCCTGCCGTGTCGCGGCCAGCACCATCGCGCGGATCATCGCCACCAACAAGTGACCATTCGGCGCCCCGTAGAAGCGCAGCGGACGGTTCAGCTCACCCCGAATCAGAATGCACGGCACGTCAATGATGTCCCGGCGAGCGGTCTGTTCCGGCTCATCCTCATGCTCGTAGACCGTCAGCGTGATCTGGTCCGACAGCTCGGCGATCTCTTCGATCAGCTCCTTCGCCACCGCGCACGACGGCCGCTCCGCGCGTCCCGCGACGAGCACCCGCCGCGGCGACTGATGGTAGTACTCCACCTTCAGCGGCCCCGAAATCGCCTCAAACTGCTGCCGAACCTGAGCCCGCTCCGCACCCTCCAACGCCATAAGTCCGCCGCCTTCCCAAATCACAGGCTAACGGCCAGCGTCATCCCCATGCTGATACGCTGCTGTCTGAGAGCGAGTGAGCGATGAAAGCGACCACCGAGCGATACGCGCGACGAAGTCGCAGGTTTCTGTCGCAGGCTGCTGACGAACTCGCCGTCGACGATCTCGAGCAGGCCTCCGAGAAGGGCTGGGGTGCCGCAGCCCAAATCATGAAGGCCGCCGCAGAAGAACGAGGCTGGCGGCACGGACAACATCGCCAGCTCTTCAGCATCGCCCGGCGCTTATCCGAAGAAGTCGGTGACGACGACATCCAGGTGTTGTTCCGTGTGGCCAGCGATCTGCACGCCAACTTCTATGAGGGATACATGCCCGCCGACGCCATCGAGTACTCCGTAGCCAGGGTGACCGACTTCGTCGAACGCGTCGAAGGCGTAATCGAAAACGGCGCCTGATCGCCGCCTATTCCCCGTCCTGGATGACCCAATCGACGGCCGAACGCAGCTCGACCTCCGTCACCGCGCCCTCGTACGCGTAGCGAATCACCCCCGCGCGGTCGATCACGAACACCCACGGCTCCGACGGCAGACGCCAGTCGATGAACGCCTGCGTCTCGACCAGACGCTCCGGTTCATGCGGATTCTCGAAGACTTCGACGTGGATCGCCTGCAACGCCGGCGCGTAGTCCCGCCAGACCGTCTTGACCGCGTCGAGCACGGGCGCGCAGGTCCGCGAGTGACAAAACGCAGGCGTCGCGAAGGCGATCAGCAGAGGACTGCCAGTCTCCAGCGCGTCGTCGATCGACCGCGTGTACAGGCCAGGCTCCGGCTCGGGATCCGACGTCAGCTCTCTCAGTCGACCGACATCGTCGCGGGTCCGAGATCGGACCGCCGGCGCCCGATCACCAACGGCCGGCGCGGCCTGCCGTTCTCGCACAGAAAAGCGAATCCGCGCGACCTCCGCCGCGCCGTCGTCCGACGCCTGCATCTCCAGCAGGACACCCCACAAGCCCGCCGCCGACAACTGGACCGGCACCACGTAGACCCCGCGGCCGATCGGCAATGCACGGTCGGAGACCGTGGCGTTCGCATGGCCGTGCGCCGCGATCGTGATCTGCGGGTCGTAGGGAATGAATCGCGCAAACTGCACCGAGCGCGGAGCGCCCGCGTCCTCGTCAAGCGCGAAGAGTGAGACCCGAACCGTGGGCGGCGTCTCAGCGGCGTCGAGGCCGTCCAACGAGAAGGCGATCCGCTTGACCCCCACAGCCAAATCCTGCGTCGCCAGGATCGGCAGCCAGCGGGCCTCGCTGTCCACCTGCACGACATCCCAGATACCGCCGTCGGACTGCGGCTGACTCGGCTCAGCGTCCCCGCATGCAACCAGCCAACCGACGCCGATCAGCAGGGCGGCCAGGCCCAAGCGAGCGGCCCGCCCTGTGCAAAGCGTGTCCGTAATCAACATAAGGAAACGCCGATTCACGATTGACAGCCCGCTCGCGATTCGGTGTAATTCAAATACCCAAGTGCATAGGCGCTTGATCATTTGATGGGAGCGACCGCATCATGGCATTCTCCACCACCAACCGCCGCCAGGAGACCTACTACCTGCACGCGCGCGACGTCGAGCTGCGCAACCACCACTCGCAGCGCATCTACTTCTTCGCCAAGACCGAGAAGCCCGGCGCCATCGACGCCGTCCCCGACGGCTACGAAATCGTCGAGAACCCGCGCACCGCGCTGCCCGTCCTCCGCAAGGTCAAGGCCGACGCCGCTGCCGCCGGCTAGCCCCCCGAGCCTCGCGCCGCGCGACCAACCCGTTGCGACCGGCAACCACCGCGCGCAGTCGGCAGGCTCCCAGAGCGCCACGGCAGATCGCTCCTCTATCTGGTAGCGGGCGCATCGCCCGCTGCATCTTGCAGGCAGCGCAGCGCCCCGGCGTGCAGTTCCTGTGAGCTCGCGGCCAGCACGCGATCACCAGAATCCAGCCTGAGCGGCTCTCCCGCCCAGTCTGTCATCTTGCCGCCCGCGCCCTCCACGATCGGCGCCAGCGCCAGATAATCCCACGGCTTCAGACTCGCCTCGCAAACGATCTCAATACAGCCCAGCGCCAGCAGGCCGTAGGCATAGCAATCCACGCCGTAGCGGACACGCTCGACCGCCCCCGCGAGCCGCTGCCAGGCCTGCGCCGACTCGCCCCGAAACATCTCCGGCGTCGTGGCGAATGCCGTCGACTCCGCCAGACTGTCTCCCGCGTGACTGTGGATAACTCGTGCATTGTGTGTAGATCGACGCATCACAACACCGTCCGACACGCCGCTCCAGCGTTCCCCCGATATCGGTTGGTCAAGTACGCCCAACACCGGCGACCCATCGCGCAGCAGGCCGATCAGCGTGCCAAACGTCGGCAATCCCGAGACAAACGCGCCCGTCCCGTCAATCGGATCGATGACCCAAACGTACTCACTTTCGGATGCCGCAGCGCCGTACTCCTCGCCCACCACCCCGTGCGTCGGATAGCGATCAGCGATCATCTCGCGGATGATCACCTCAGCCGCGCGATCGGCCTTCGTCACCGGCGACCCATCGCCCTTGCGCTCCAGACCCATCCGCTCCGCCGACACTCGGAACCAGGGGCGAATCGCCTCTCCCGCCGCATCGGCCAATTCCTGCGCAAATCGCAGGTACAACTCCAGAACCAACTCGCGCGGATCGGGCATAGCGCCAGCCTATCGCGCCCCTCCAAACGCCCCGCCAGCCCCCGACCTGCGAACCGCGCCGTATCTCCCAAGAGACGCTGCGGCTACCATCAATCTCGCGATGTCGTCCGATTGATTGACCCGCCAACGCTCGGGAGTACGCTGGAGTACTCGCAAGCGGCGGTTGCGGCGCTGTCTGGGCGAGGTTCCGCCGTCGCGGCACTTGCCAACGCCGCAGCGAGACGAGAAGGTTTCAACCCATGCCCACCGCTCCCGGATCCAAAATCAACGTCGCCATCATCGGCGTTGGTAACTGCGCCTCGTCGCTCGTGCAGGGCGTCACCCACTACCAAAACGCTCAGGACGGCGACGAAATCCCCGGCATTATGCACGCCGTCCTCGGCGACTACAGCATCTCCGACCTCAACTTCGTCGCCGCCTTCGACATCGACTCCCGCAAGGTCGGCCTCGACCTCTCCGAAGCCATCTTCACCGACCCCAACAACACCGTGAAATTCTGCGATGTGCCCAACCTCGGCGTGCCCGTCGAGCGCGGCATGACCCACGACGGGCTCGGCAAATACCTCTCAGAGGTGATCGAAAAAGCGCCCGGTTCAACCGCCGATGTCGCCCAGATTCTCAAAGACCGCGACGTCGACGTCGTCATCAACTACCTCCCCGTCGGCTCCGAAGAGGCCACCAAGTGGTACGTCGAGCAGGTGCTCGAAGCCGGCTGCGGCTTCATCAACTGCATCCCCGTCTTCATCGCCCGCGAGGAATACTGGGCCAACCGCTTCCGACGCGCCGGCGCGCCCATCGTCGGCGACGACATCAAGTCCCAGGTCGGCGCCACCATCGTCCACCGCGTCCTCTCCCGACTCTTCCGCGACCGCGGCGTCCAGATCGACCGCACCTACCAGCTCAACTTCGGCGGCAACACCGACTTCTACAACATGCTCGAACGCGAGCGGCTGGAGTCCAAGAAGATCTCCAAGACCAACGCCGTCACCTCCCAGATCGAGTACGAGATGCCCTCCGGCGACGTGCACGTCGGCCCCTCCGACCACGTGCCCTGGCTCGAGGACCGCAAGTGGTGCCACATTCGCATCGAGGGCACCACCTTCGGCGACGTGCCGCTCAACCTGGAACTCAAGCTCGAAGTCTGGGACTCGCCCAACTCCGCCGGCGTCGTCATCGACGCCGTCCGCTGCGCCAAGCTCGGCCTCGACCGCGGCCTCTCCGGCCCCTTGCTCGCACCCTCGGCCTACTTCATGAAATCTCCCCCCGAGCAATGGTCCGACGACATCGC
>JAJDZG010000038.1 GCA_022824765.1 Dehalococcoidia bacterium
GATGCGGTCGCCTCCCAGCAACACGTACTGCTCATCGGCCATCTTCAAGAACAGCAGATACGTCAGCTGCTCCAAGTAGTCGCCGTACGACAGGCCGTCGTCACGCAGCACATCGCAGAAATCCCACAACTTCTGCACCAACGCCTTCGGATCCTCTGCAGGCACCCGCTCACGCTACGCCGCCCGTCCCCCAGCCCCCGGTCCAGGCCCAAACAGTCTGGCCATTCGAGACATCAGTACTCTTGCCGCTATGGCCGCAACGCTGAGACAACTCAGACTGCCAGCGTTCAAGAGCCTGCGAGGCGCGCATGTTCGCCTCGGTCCGGTAACGCTGCTCGTCGGTCGCAACGGCAGTGGGAAGTCCAACATCATCGACGCCGCGGCGGTGCTGTCTGCCCTGGCCAGCGGTGCCACGATCCGAGACACGCTCGACGGAGGCCGTGACGGTCCCCTCGTTAGGGGAGGCTCCGAAGGCTGCGCCCCAGCGGGTCAGGACTCGTTCCGGATCGGTTGCACCGCGTCTATACGTCGCAAGATCTACCTCCTCGACATCGAAGTCTCAGTCCGTCCAAGCGTGCAGATCGTGAGCGAGCGGCTCCGGACACGGCGCGATGGCGAAGTACGAGACCTGCTGGCAACGGACCCCCCGCAGCTGGACTCGGGCGACATCACCGCCCGCTGGGACAATCGCAAGCAGGGTCCGAATCCCGCGGTGACGTTCCGGGCCACGCAGCTGCTCACCTCACAGGTGGCTGCCCGAGTGCCTGCAAAGTCGCAGGCAGGTCGGGAGATTCACCACGTTGCTGAGCAGATGCTCGAAGCTCTCCGTGGAATATTCATTCTGGATCCCATTCCCCAGCAGATGCGTGAGTACGTGTCCGAGAAGGACACACGCCTTCGCAGGAATGCCGACAACCTCTCCGCCGCGCTCGCCGACCTCATGCGCGATGAGCCAACGCGCGAAGCGCTGTTCGAGATGACGCAGTCGCTCTCTGAGGCGCAAGTAGCCGACCTGGGCGTCGTCAGGAGTGATCTCGGGGACGTGATGACCACACTGCGCGAGCGACTCGGCGACGACCTGCACCCCATTCCTGCGCGCCTGATGAGTGACGGCACATTGCGCTTTCTGGCGATAGCCGCGGCGTTGCTCGAAGCTCGACCCGCCACCGACGAGTCTGGAGACTTGACCGCTGCCCGCCGGCTGCTGGTGGTCGAGGAACTCGAGAACGGTCTGCACCCATCACAGGTGAAATTGCTGCTCGAGCGTCTCAAGTTGGAAGCGGCGACCGGCGCCAGGACACTCGCTACAACTCACAGCCCTGCGATGCTCGACGCATTGACGGGCGACGACCACAAGGGGGTTGTCGTGTGCAGCCGCGATTCCGATGGTTGGACTCGGGCCACAGAGCTCACCGAGTTCCCCGACTACTTCGAGGTGATCGGCGGAGGGCCACTGGGTACATCGGCTATTCGAGATCGCCTGAGGCCGCAGGAGCACGAGCCAACGGAACCGCGGTCGCTTGTCGACGTACTCGGACTCTGACCAGTGTCCAGCGCCTGGTCGGTGGTGTTCGTCGACACCTCCGTCCTCCTGCGTCTCGTCGGTATCGACGGCGACGAAGCCGCCCGTCAGATCGCGGCAGAACCTGCGCGAGACGGCATACGTCACGGCCGAAATTTGGACCTTGGACGATCAGCTTGCGGCCTACAGCTGATAACCGTTTCTGCTGCGACAGCCCACAAACTGGCACCTGAACTGCCCACATATGGGCATATGGCCAGCCCACAAACGGGCTGTCGACGGCTACGAGCGCCAAGAAGGTCTCAGCTTGTTCACCATCACGGCCCAGCCCTCAATACCCCGGTTGTGTGGGGCCATGCAAATCACCGCGTACTCGCTGATGCCGTTGTAATCCTTGGCATTGGCCGTGGCCGGCACGTCGCGGCGACGTACTGCCGTCACAGCGACGCGTCCAGCGCGTCACGGCTGTCGGAGCGAAACCGGTCCAGATCGATGCCCGGAAGATGCCGCCGCCCACGCGATAATCAGCGTCGTCCGCGGGGCGTCGTGAGTAGCTTGACGGGATGGACGGCGGGAAGCTCCAACCGACAGTCGTGACTGGGGAATTCAACGCCGTCGATCTGTTCGCCGGAGCGGGAGGTTCCAGCCAAGGGCTGCGCGATGCGGGGTTTCGGGTGCTCGGCGCCGTCGAGAATGACCCGGATGCAGCGGCGACGCTGACGGCGAACCATCCCGGCGTGCAGGTGACCGTGTCCGACATCGCGAGCGTGCGTCCCGGGGACTTTCGACGGAGTCTCGGCCTCGACCACGGCGAGCTCACACTGCTGACGGCCTGCCCGCCGTGCCAAGGCTTCTCGTCGCTGGGTCTCCGAGACAGCCACGATGCAAGAAACGACCTGATCGCCGAGGTGTGGCGCTTCGCCGAGGAGCTGCGCCCCGCAGCCGTGCTGGTCGAGAACGTGCCCGGCTTGGCCCGAGACCCTCGCTGGGAGCAACTGCGCGACACCGCCGCCGAGCACGGCTACAGCTTCGGCTCGTGGACCGTCAACGCCACCGACTTCGGAGTCCCCCAACGGCGCCGACGCCTGATCGGAATCGCGGTGCGGCGAACCGGCCTCGACTTTCCTGCCACCTTGCAGAGCCTGCTGCCGACATCGTTCTCGCTCGCACCGCCGCATGCGAGCGAAGTGATCGCGCGGGCGGGCGACATCGCTGCCACCGAAGACCCACTACATCGAGCGCGAACTCCGACGCCGCGAGTGCTGGAACGCATCCGCGAGATTCCGCAAGGCGGTGATCATTCCGATCTGCCCGACAATCTGCAGCTCGACTGTCACAAGCGCTTGCGCAACGCCGGACGCTCAGCGGCCACCGGTCCCTACAGCCGCATCGCGCTGACCGGCCCCGCCGCCACCATGACCACCCGCTGCACTACACCGTCCTGCGGGCGATTCCTACACCCCACCGAGCACCGCGCGATCAGCCTGCGCGAAGCAGCCCTGCTCCAGACATTTCCGGCTGACTATCAGTTCTGCGGAACCCATGAGTCCAAAGAACGTCAGATCGGCAACGCGGTCCCCGTCCGCCTCGCCCACGCACTCGGTCTCGCAGTCCGCCAGTTGCTAATCACCGGAACAGGAGACCAACCTTCGTGAACGACAGCGAACGGAAACCGCTCCGGCTTCGATTCTTGGGATCGCTGGTTGAGCAACTCGGCGCACAGCTCTATCCCGGCGCCACTGCGACCATTGCCGAACTGATCTCGAATGCCTGGGATGCCGACGCTCGCACCGTGTGGATCGACTTGCCGCTCGGCACTGCATGGGCCGAGGACGATGAGATAACGGTCGTCGATGACGGAATTGGCATGTCCTACGACGATGCCGAGAACCGTTACCTACTCGTCGGCCGCAAGGGCCGCGTCGAGTTGAGCCGGGATACCTCAGAGGGCGGCAGGCCACTTCATGGCCGTAAGGGCATCGGCAAGCTCGCCGCGTTCGGCACCGCGAGGATCATGGAATGCCTCACTGTTGATCGCAGCAGTGAGACCACGAGTTTCCGCCTCGACTACGACGCGATCCGAAGCCTCGATCCTTCAGATGACTACCGAGCGGAATCAGCGCAGGGTGACGCCGCCCTCCGCGATCCTGAGGGAAACGACCTCGCCCATGGCACACGCATCACCTTGTCGGCACTCCGTCCGAGGCGCGCGCTCAACGAGCAACAGTTCCGACGGTCCTTGGCGCGACGGTTCGCGCTCGACGCCGATCAGATGCGAATCGTCCTCAATGGCGAAGACATCGGGCGCTTCGATCTCGACCTCGATGTGCGCTTCCCGGAGGATGGGTTCCTGCTAGGAGACTGCTGATTTATTGGGTCGGATTTCCGCGTGTGGGTGGGGTGCGCGCGGGATTATGGGGGTATGCAGGGCGTGGCTGGTTCGGATCGGG
>JAJDZG010000139.1 GCA_022824765.1 Dehalococcoidia bacterium
CGCGGGCGATGCCGACCGTAGGGACCCGTTGATCTCCCCGCTCTTTGCCGATTATGAGGGCATCTGCCCGCTGCTCTTGCAGGCGGGATCGGTAGAGATGATCTGCCGGGATACGGAACGAGTGGCAGCGAAGGCGCGCGCAGCAGGCGTCGAGGTGGTCGAGGAGATTTGGGAGGAGATGTTCCACGTCTGGCAGGGATTCGCGCCGATGCTGCCGGAGGGCCAGGCGGCGATCGAGCGGATTGGCGAGTGGATTCGCGAGCAGGCTTAGAGGTGAACGATCTGCATGTCGCCCCAGTGGTGCTGGAGATACTCGGCAGCGAGCCGGCGGTGGCAGCGCTCGGGAGTGTCTTCGCTGCAGAGCAAGACGGCGTTGTCGAAGAGCGATCTGTCGAGGGTGTCGGCGGCGGCGCGAGCGTCCAGCTCGGCGAGGTAGCGCGGTTCGTAGTCGTCCCAAGTGACGTCGCCGGCTCGGTAGCTCTTGAGCAGCTCAGGGTGAGGCGCGAGAACGGGGAGATGGACGTAGTCCATGCCGCAGAGTTCCGAGAGCAGGAACTGGAAGTCGCCGTCGGTCTTGCCGACTTTGGCGAATCCTGCGAGTTGGGATGACGGCTTGAGGCGCACGTCGATCAGGCGTTCCGCGCCTGAGCTGCGCAGCTGCTCGTCGAAGAACTCGCGGGCTGACTTCTTGGTGAAGCCGATGGTGTAGAGGGTCATCGTGTCTGTCGCGAACCAGCCATGATCGGGTCACGCCAGGCGATGGCGCGCTCTCGCTTGGCGAGCGCCGCTTTGATCCTGACGTCGTGAGGTTCAAAGAGGTCTGGTTGAGCGAGTTTCTCTTCCTCCAGGAGACGTTCAAGCAAGTCCGCGTGGGCGATCGAATCTCCGGAGCGGAGAATGTGTTTGACGGTGATGCCTGCCTGCTCCAGCGCCGGTGCGATCAGAATGCTCCGATGGCAGGTGAGCGGATCCCGCTCAGAGCACATGACTGCAATGACCTCGTCCGCGCTGGCACGGGCAACTCGGCTCAGGCCTTCACGGAAGGGAGGAGACGTCAAGAGCCTTGCATAGGCGATACGGCCATCCTGATAGAGAGACGGATCTCTCGATCGCACTCCAAGCTGCTCGCCCATGAAGGCGTAGCGGATGTTATGGGTTCTCAGGAGACTTCGGATCGCCGAACGATTGAATTGCGGTGCCCAGCTCGAGCCGGGGTGGGAGCGAACATCCACGACGGCGGTCACGTCGTAACGACTGAGCAACTCAACGAATGAGTCGGCATCCTGGTCGGAGTGCCCAACGGTGAAGATCTGCGGACTAGCCATCAGCGAATCTGCTCCGTTCCATGATGCCCGCGATCAACTTGTAGCAGAATCCAGCGAACGGCGCTCCGAGGCTGATGGTCAGCAAGCACTCACCGAGTTCATAGGTTCCAGGACGCTGATCGCGAGCTGCAAGCTCGTACACGGGATCGGTGATGCTCAATCGGTAGCGGGTGTCTGCGAATTCGAAGGTTCCATCCAGCCGGTCGTGGCGACCGCGTACAACCTCAATCTGCAGACGACTCACCCAGATCAGCCTCAAGGATGTTGTCATCGTTTGGGCGAATGAGAGCCGCACTCGATTATTGAGCCCGAAACCGCTGTCGGTGGCCATGTTGTCATGCCACAAGCGCTCGTCGGTCATCGGCAGATTGCGCAGTTGCGCCCAGGTCAACTCTCCGTCCCTGCGCCAACGAAATGAGGTGTCCAGCCACCGATTCTCGCGTTGATGGTCAGTTCGCTGCTCCGGTTGTCCGAGCGACATCGTCACGACGTCCCCCAGGACGGGCTCCTTGCCGTTTTCGTATTCCCTGAAGTAGTTGGCTACGGTGCCGTCGGCGCTGTCGACCTGACGAATCCAACCGTGAGCTCGGCGGTTGCGGATCTCCAACCCTGCCACGCAACGAGAACCGCCTTTTCGTGAGTTGGCAAGAATGACGAGACGTCGTTGTTGGTGGCGATCTTGGCCGGCCACAATCCGGTTCCCTTCTAAGGGTAGAACAGCTTTTGGGCTGCGCGGCGGAGGTCGGCTTGGAAGTCTGGGTGGGCTACTGAGATGAGTTCTTCGGCGCGTTGGCGGACTGTCTTGCCGAGCAGCCTGGCGATGCCGTGTTCGGTGACGACGGTGTCTGCGATGTCGCGTGGGACGGTGACGATCTGGCCTGGGTCGAACTGGGCCATGATCGTGGAGATGGTGCCCGCACGGTTGGTCGATGGCAGGACGGTGACGGAGCGACCCTTGGGCGCAAGATAGGCGCCGAGAGCGAAGGCGAGGTGTCCGCCGACGCCGGCGTAGACGCGCGGGCCGATCGTGTGGACGCCAAGCTGGCCGGACAGATCGGCGGTGAGTGCTCCGTTGATCGCGACGATGTTCTCGTTGCGGGCGATTTGGCGAGGGTCGAGCAGGTACTCGATGCTGTAGGTCTCGAAGGCTGGGTTGCGGTGGACCGTGGCGATCTCGTCGGGCGTGTTGCCGATCACGGTGGCTACGAACTTGTCGGGATGGGTCTGGGAGTACTTGCCGGTGATGACTCCGCGCTCGACGAGGGGAACCAGGCCCTCGGTGGTGAGCTCGGCGAAGTAGGACAGGTTTTCGCGCTCGTCGAAGGCTCCGAGTCGTGCCAACGCGCCGGAGTGTGAGCCGACGCCGACCTGGATCGTGTCGCCGTCCTGTACGAGCTGGGAGACGTAGTGGGCGAGGCCGAGGTCGACCTGGTTCGGCTCTGGATGCTCGAGGTTGACCATCACGGGCGAGTCACCGGGCACGAAGCAGTCGATCTCCGAGACATGCAGCCAGGAGTCGCCGAAGGTCTCGACGACGTTCTCGTTGACCTCGGCGATCACGGTCTTGGCGCGCTTGGCGGAGGTCACACCGTCCCAGACCGAGCTGCCGAGCGACACGAATCCCGATTCGTTGGGGGGCGTCGTGCGAATCTGCAGCACGTCGATGGGCCAGGCTTCATCTTCGCGTCCGGCGTCCCAGGCCTTGTGAATGCCGACCAGCCAGTAGGGGTGATAGTCAGCGATTCCTGCGTTGACCGCATCGCGGTCGTAGAGCGTGCCAAACTGGGGCGCCACGTGGAAGGCCGACATCATCTCTTCGGTGAACCAGCCGGCGTCGGGGACGACGATGCCGCGCACCTCGACGCCCTCGAGGTCGTCGCTGCGGGCGACGAGCGCCTGCAGGATCGGCAGCGACGCGTGGCCTGGCGGGATCCAGAGATGGTCGCCGGAGTTGAACCGCGCGGCGGCCATCTCGGGCGTCGCCAGACGCTGCGCATAGGTGTCGCGCCAGTCGATGGTCGGGTCGAAGCGACTGCTGCGTCGTTGGTGGTACGGGGAGGTGGTCACTGGTTCCCTCTCGGTTCGCGGGGTTCCGTGTTGGCAGGGTGGGTACACTCGTACGCAAGGTAACGCTGAACGATCAACGCGTGAATGGAGCAGGACATGGCAACGGACGGACGCATGGACTTCGGCATCTTCATGGCGCCATTCCACAAGGTGGGGGAGAACCCGTCGCTGGCGATGCACCGCGACATGGAGCTGATCGAGTGGCTCGACCATCTCGGCTATGACGAGGCGTGGATCGGCGAGCATCACTCGGCGGGCTGGGAGCTGATCGCATCGCCTGAGGTGTTCATCGCCGCGGCGGCCGAGCGCACGTCCAACATCCGTCTGGGCACCGGTGTGGTTTCGTTGCCGTATCACCATCCGCTGATGGCGGTCGACCGGATGATCCAGCTGGATCACATGACGCGCGGCCGCGTGATGATGGGTGTGGGCCCTGGTGCGCTCTCGTCGGACGCGCGGATGATGGGCATCGATCCCTTGTATCAACGGCAGCGGATGGATGAGTCGTTGCAGGCGATCTTCGCGCTGCTGAAGCAGGACGAGCCGGTCAACATGAAGACCGACTGGTTCGAGCTGACTGATGCGCGCCTGCAGTTGTCGCCGTACAGCAAGCCGCACTTCGAGATGGCGGTTGCGTCGACGGTCAGCCCGGCGGGCCGGGTGACCGCGGGCAAGTACGGGATGGGGATGCTGAGCATCGGCGTGTATCTGCCGGGCGGACGTTCGAACCTCGAGGGTCAGTGGGCCGAGGTGGAGCAGGTTGCCGAGCGGGAAGGCACGGTGGTCGATCGCAACAAGTGGCGACTGGTGATCCCGATGTACGTCGCGGAGACGCGCGAGCAGGCGTTTGCGGAGTGTCGAGCGGGCTGGGAGGCATGGCAGCTGGACTACTTCCGCGACACGCTGGGCGCCGTCCTGCCGGGCACGGCGGAGACGCCCGAGGGCGCGGTCGCGACGGGCGGCGCGATCATCGGCACGCCGGACGACGCGATCGAGGCGATTGAGATCCTGCAGGAGAATTCAGGCGGCTTCGGCGGGTTGATGATGCTGGCGCACGAGTGGGCCAATCGCGAGGGCATCCGCCGCAGCTACGAGCTGTTCCAGCGCTACGTGGCGCCGAAGTTCCAGGGCCAGCTGGAGAGCGTGCGGGGTACGCAGGAGTGGGTCGCGGGCGGCGGCGGCGCGGTCTCGTTCAGCCGCACCGATGTGTTGGCCAAGGCGTTCCGCGACGCCGGCCAGCCGGTGCCTGATTTCCTGCAGGAGCCGGCAGAGGCTCCGGCGGACTAGCGGCCGTTTGCAGTTACTGGAGTGCGTCCTGGAGCAGGGAGGTGGCGGTCGGGGATGGTCGTTCCGGGGGGTTGGGGTCTCGTTGCTTGTCCGGTCTTCTGGGCGGGCGAGGTGGCGGGCGAGATTCCAGACAAGCTGGAATGACGGAGGGGGCTGGAATGGCGGTGGGTGTTTCTTGATGGGCGGGTTGGTGGGCGAGATTCCAGACAAGCTGGAATGACGGAGGGGGGTGGGGCTGGTTTACCAGGTGAGGCTGCGTTCGACTTGCCTGAGTGACTGGCGGCGCTCTTGATAGTCGGGCAGGTGCTGCTCGACGAGCGCCCAGTAGACGGGACGGTGGCTGGGCTCTCGCAGGTGACAGAGCTCGTGCACGACGACGTACTCGATCACGTCTGGCGGGGCGAAGATGAGCCGCCAGTTGAGGCTGAGGGTGCCGTTGGAGGAGGCGCTGCCCCAGCGGGTCTGTTGATCCCGAACCTGCAGACGCTTGGGCGTGGCGTTGATGGTCGGCGCCCAGTGGTCGATCAGTCGCTGGAACTCAACGCGGGCCACGATTCGCAGGCAGCGCTCTGCCTCATCGGCGAGGCTTTTGGCTGACCGGCTGACGATCAGTCGCTGGTCCTCCAGACGGCTGGGTCCCTCGCCAACGGCGATTGCGGTCGGCACCCCCAGGATTGTCAGGACGCCGCCGGCTCGGACCTGATCGCTGAGCAGTGTCGGCGGGGGCGCATCAAGGCGCTTGAGGATCCACTCGGAGCGGTGCTGGAGGATGTCTTCGATGTGGCTGAGCGGGGTTCGCTTTGGCGCGAGCACGCGCAGCTGCTGGTGCTGGACGACGAATGAGATGTTCTTGCGGCGTCTGGGGCTGCGATGGAGCTCGTAGACGATCCGGCGGCCGGCCAGGTCGGTCTCGCGGCGGCGGGGTTGTCGGCAGGACATCAGCCGCCGTTGGCGGCTCGATGGAAGGCACGGCCGAGCCGCTCGGCGGCGTCTTCCAGGACGGCGTTCGGTGGCCAGGAGTAGGCGAGGCGGACGGACTCTCCGTCGTCGCCGCCGTCGCCGCCGGGATAGAAGCGGTTGCCTGAGGCGAAGCTGAGCCCGTCGCGCTGGGCCTGGTCTCGGACGCGGTCACCGGTGAGGCCGCTGCGCAGCCGCAGCCAGAGGAAGAAGCCGCCCGAGGGTTCGGTGACTTCGTAGTAGGGCTCTTGATAGGGGTCGAGGGCGGTCGCGAGGGTTTTGGCCTTTTGGGCGTAGAGCTGCCGCATTTGCTCGACGTGTTGGGGGAAGTCGCCGTGGACCATGTATTCGTGCAGCATCCGATGGAGGAGCGGGCTGTTGCCCATGTCGAAGCGGGCAGGGACCATCGCCTGGATCCAATCGGGCCGGGCTTGGACCCAGCCGACGCGCAGGCCGGTGGCGATCACCTTGGAGAAGGTGCCGACGGTGAGTACGCCGAATCCATCGGTGAGTTCGGACAGGGTGGGCGGGGGTGGATCGTCGAAGTAGAGCTCTGAGTAGGCGTGGTCTTCCATGAGCAGGACGCGTCGGCGGGCGGCCAGCTCGATCAGGTCCAGGCGGCGGCGCAGGGTCATGGTCAGCCCGGTGGGATTGTGGAAGGTGGGCTGGGTGTAGATCAGCTTGACGGTTCGGCCTTGCGATTGCAGTCGGTCGAGGGTGGCTTCGAGGTCGTCGAGGCGGATGCCCTCGTCGTCCATGCGGACGCCGACGACGTCGGCCTGTTTGCCGCGCATGGTGCGGAGCGAACCTGCGAAGGTGGGGATTTCGGTGATGACGACGTCGCCGGGGTCGATGAACGATGCGCAGACGGACTCGATGGCGCCGGCGGCGCCGTTGGTGAGCAGATACCAGTCGGCGCCGGGCTGGGAAGGATGGCGGCGTGCGAAGTATGCGCCGATCTCGCGACGGAGCGGCTCGAAGCCTTGCGGTCCGCCGTAGACGAGCGGGGCGTCGCCGGGCGCGTCGAGCACGCGCTGCATGGCGGCGAGCAGCTCGGCGCGCGGTTGGGTTTCGGCGTCGGGGATGCCGCCGCCGAGCGAGATCGGGGGCAGATCGCTGATCGGCGCTTGCTCGGAGAGTCCCCAAGCGGTGGCGTTGCTGGCCGGCGCGTTTTGGGTCGCGGCGTT
>JAJDZG010000125.1 GCA_022824765.1 Dehalococcoidia bacterium
GTGACGGAGGGGGGTGGGAGTGACGGAGGGGGGCGAGATTCCAGACAAGCTGGAATGACGGAGGGGGCTGGAATGACGGAAAAGGGGGGGTGGCTATTGGGGGGTTTGGTCGAAGGTGGCTCTTAGGAAGTTGACTAGGTCCCAGCGGTCTTGGTCGGAGAGTTGGGGTGACCAGGCGGGCATGCCTGTGCCGCGAATGCCTTCTGAAATCCAGGCGAAGAGGACCCCGTCTGGGTGGAAGGGCACGTGGACGGTGAAGTTGGCGGGCGGTGCTGGCAGCGAGTCGGCCAGCGGACCATCGCCCGCACCGGTCGCGCCGTGACAGGACGCGCAGTTGGCGGCGAACAGCGTTGCGCCTGCCTCGACCGACGCGGCCGTGCGCTCAACCGGGTTGCTCAGCGTGCGTCCGGGTTCGACGTGCAGGCCGGTGAGCAGGACGACGGCGATGATGAAGCCGAGCAGTCCGGCGACGAAGGCGGCGTCACCGCCGCGCGGACCCCAACGATCGCGGACGCGCGGGCGATTGAGCCAGATCAGTCCGCCGAGCACGAGCGCCCAGAGCGCGCCGACACCGTTCCAGTCCATCTGCGTGAGCGGCAACGCGAGGGCGCCTCCGCTATCGGCCGCGAACGGCGACGCCTGGTAGCCCGATTCGACGTTCGTCGTGATCGCTGCGATCAAGTCGTCGCCCGAGGCGCGGCGGAGCTCCATCTCGACCGTCCAGAGACCGGGCAGGCCAAAGTAGGCGCCTTCGAGCTGGAAGCGTCCGCTGCCGAGCGGTTCGGTGGCAATCGTCACTGGTCCGACGGAGTGATCGGCGTAGCGGAAGCGCATGAGCAGGGCCTCGACGGGGTTGTTGTTGTCGCTGTCAATGCTGGCAATGGTGGCCGTCCAGGTGTTGAAGCCGACCAGATTGGGGGAGATTTCGAGCGAGGCTGCGATGTCGCCGCGGGTGACGCGTTCGATGACGCTGTTGTCCTTCTGCTCGACGGCCGGTTGGACGCTGGCCGGGGATGGCAGCTGGGTCAAGACCGCCGAGGCGGCGATCACGGCCAGGCCCAGCGCTGCTTCCAGCCGCATCAGCCGTGTGAAGCGGATGGCCAACGCGTGGTTGAGGCCGTCGGATGCCTCATCGCGCGGGCGCAGCAGGAAGGCATTGGCGGCTGCGGCGGTGAGCAACGCGGCGAGCACGACGCCCTTGACGATGAATGCGATGCCCCAGTCGGTATCGAGGAGTCCGGAGGCGCTCGGCACCTGGATCAAGGCGGACAACAGGCCGGCTGCGGCCAGGATGGGGACGCTGATCGCTGCGGCGATTGAGAAGCGGCGGACGGCGTCGACGCGGTTCAGGTCGGTTCGTCGCAGGACGACGAGTAGGCTCGCGAGTCCGCCGATCCAGAGCGCCGCCGCGGCGAGATGCAGGGCATCGAACAGCGTCCCCCAGATCCAACCGGCGCCGATGGCCGCTCCGTGAGAGACCGCCGATGTGGAAGCCAGCCAGACGATACCGAGCAAGCCCAGCGCGTAGAACAGGGGACGTCCGCCGACGTGCCTGGGCTGCCAGAGGTGATATGCCAGCGCAGCGGCAGCGATGATCAGCGCGTACCAGCGCTGTTGCATCCAGAGGCCGTTGCCGGTCTGGAACACGATCTCGCCGAGGAATCCGATGTCGCCCAGGCGGAGCGCGGCGGAGATCGCTTCGACGCTGGTGGCTGCGATGCCGACGACCACGCTCGCGGCGATGACCGGCAGCAGCGCTCGCGCTGCTCGCTCACGTAGCAGCAGCGCTATCCAGACCGCGCCCACGAAGAGAACTAGCGCGACCAGTCCGATCGCCTTGACCGCGGCGTCCGCCTCGACCGGTGGGCCGGGACGGTCGAGCGCGATTGCCAGACCAGCGCCGGCGGGGGCTGAGCCGTCAGGGTTCAAGACGGAGAAGACGTACGACCCGGTCCAGGTGTGGCCGTCGACCTCTGACAGCGTGCGCCAGACCACCGTGTAGACGCCGGGTTCGAGCTGCAGCACGCGGACGCTCATCTGCGTGGGGACGTCGTCCGAGAACTCGGTGTCGCCGATGTCGCGTCTTTGGCCGGCGCTGTCGAGCACCTCGACCGAGCTGTAGCTGCGCTGGAGTCGTTCGGTCATGAAGAGCGTGACGCGGGTTGGGGATTCTCGCAGCGAGGCGTTGATCGGCGGGTCGCCGCGCGACAGCAACGCGTGAGCACCGGCGTCGTGGGCCGCGAACCAGGCGACGGCGATCAGGGCCGCGAGGGCCGCAATCGCGGTGGTCAGTGCGCGTCTCATTGGGCCGGGCCCGATGGCTGCCAGACGGCCTCGCGGATGGCTGTCCACTCGGCGTCGGTGACGCGTCCGCGCCAGTCGACGCTGCCGTGGAACTCGCCGGGGGCGATGGCGTAGGGCGGATCGCCTGGAGTTGCGGCGACGAGATAGATGCCGAATGCGCCGAGGATGAAGACGTGCCGTCCATCGTCTGAGACGACGAAGTCGGGCTGATCCTCGCCGATCGCCGCGAGCTGGGTCAGCTCGCCGGACGCGAGGTCTACGCGCCAGATGTCCTCCGGGCCGTTGAGTCCCATCGCGGACGCGGAGACCTGGGGCAGATACCGTCCCGCGGCGAAGATGAGGGCCTTGCCATCGGGGGTGAAGCGGGGCAATCGATAGGGCCGCGGCTGCCAGTCGCGGTCGGGGTCGAGCGAACGCTCAGCACCGGTGTCCAGATGACGAACGACGAGATGCGGGTCTCCCGAGAGCGGCGCGTTGACAAAGGCGAGCATGGTCCCATCGGCGGAGATCGCGGCGTCGCGAGCGTCGGCGCGCAGACGCTTGACGGTGCGCGTTGCCAGCTCGAGTTGGAGCACGGCGATGGCGCCGTCGCCTGGTTCGTGGGTGAAGATGAGGGAGTCGCCGTCGGGCGTCCAGCGGGGATTCCAGACGTATTCGGCCTGTCGCTGATGCTGGACGAGCAGTTCCTGGCGCGGCTCCTCGATGTTGGACAGGGCGAGGTTGGTGCCGACGGACGTACCCTCGTCCTGTGTGAGCTGGAAGATGACGTAGGCGACGCGGGTGCCGTCGGGCGAGATGGCGGGCTGCAGCAGTTGCTGGTCCTGCGAGGCCTCGATCAATAGTCGGGCGCCGTTGGCGTCCTGGATCCAGAGGTCGACGCCGGCCGTGTAGATGAAGGTTCCTGGGGCGGGAATGCGCCGCTCGTCGGACGCGCCGCCGCAGGCGAGCAAGCCCAGCGCGAGCAACGCGGGTATCAGGGCCAGTAGCAGAGTGGACAGACGCTGAGTCATGTTGCTGGCCGTCTGTGGCGCTGATGTCGCCGTATCCAGGAGACCAATAGCAGCGCAGCGGCGGTCGGTCCCGCGATCAGCCAGATGATGGCTCCTGCGCCGATGGGTACGTCGGCGGTGTCGTCGGCGCGGATCACGTTGATCACTGGCGGGGCTGTGGCTTCGACGGCGTCCTCAGGCTCGTCGCTGTTGGGATAGGTGATGAGCAGGGCAGCTGCGAGCTCGCGGTCGTGGTTGACCTCTGGTGGGTCAGGCTCGCTGTTGACGTAGAAGGGAAACACACCGCGATCCTCGTCGCCATCTTCGGCCGACAGATTTCGCCAGCTGACCAGGTAGCGGCCGGGTGCGAGCTCCATGTCCATCGTTCCGCGCATGACATGACGGTCGTCATTGCTGATCTCGATTGCCAGGCGGTACTGCGGGATGTCGTCGCCGCTGGCCGGCTCGATCCACATCGCGTTCGCTCGTTGGCGGCGAAACAGTTCTTGCGTGAAGCGGATCGTGATCTCGGAGGGGGAGTCGTTCAACACCTCTGCAAAGGCGGGAGACGACGATTCGTAGGCGGCATGAGCCGACGCGGAGCTGTAGAGGGACAGTGCGATTACGGTAGCGAGGACGACCGCGAACGCCGACCTGACAGCCAGCCGAACGTTACTCGTGTCCGTCATCATGCGATGCATCATCTTGCATCTGATCATCGCTCATTGCACCGTGCGAGTCATGCGAGTCATGGGAATCGTGTGCGGGCGGCTCGAGGCCGGCGAGGTCGGGCACGGACGGGAGCGAGTCGTTGGACAACCAGGCTTCCAGCGTCGCCTCAACGGTATGGGCCAACGCGTGGACGATCCGTGATGGTTCGGCTGCCGCCTCTGGGTCGTCGGCGCGGAAGGCGGAGAGCAGGGAATCGAGCCATTCGGCATATTGGTCGACGTGGCCGCGCAGCTCGGGCGGCCACTGGACCCAGCGCAGCGCCTCGCGTGCGCGGGTTGCCCAGATTACGGCGTCGGAGGGGATGCGGGCCTCGTCGCGGACGACGGAGTCGAGGTGGTGGTAGCGGAGCGGGTCGAGTGGTTCGAGGGCGGCGAGAATCTGGGCTCGTTGGTTGGACTCGGCCAAGCGGGCCAGGTCGAGTTCGATTTCTTCCAGGTCGGCGGTGGTCGGGCCGCTGCACGCGCTGAGTCCGAACGCCAAGGCGCTCAGAACGGTCAGCAGGGCGAGGATCGGCCATCGGGGTGTCATGGAGGGTGAGTATATGCATGGATTGGAGGTTGATGGGTCGGGCGGGATTCCAGACAAGCTGGAATGACGGAGGGGGTTGGAATGACGGTTG
>JAJDZG010000091.1 GCA_022824765.1 Dehalococcoidia bacterium
TCAACGTCGGCAAAGCACCCCGCGGCCACACCATCAGCCAGGACCACATCAACCAGCTGCTAATCAATCACGCCAGGCGCGGCCAAAGCATCGTCCGACTCAAAGGCGACGTGCGCGGCGGCGAGGTTGTCCTCGCTGGACGCCTACTCAGCGAAGACGGCGAGACCTCCGTCGATGTCCAACGCGCCGGCGAAGACCCTGACCAGGTCGGCCTCGAGGTCGCCGAACGCCTGCTGGAACGAGGCCAGCGTCTGATGGCGGAGCAACATGCCTGACCCGCAGCCCGTCCTCTTGGTCGGAGCCGGACCGGGTGACCCTCGCCTGATCACCCTCGCCGGCGCCGACGCGCTGCGCCGCGCCGACGTGGTGCTCTACGACCGCCTCGCCGCACCCGAGCTGCTCGACCTGGCCGCAGGCGCTGAACTGATCGACGTCGGCAAAGCACCCCGCAGCCAGACCATCACCCAGGACAACATCAACCAGCTGCTAATCAATCACGCCAGGCGCGGACAACACGTCGTCCGACTCAAAGGCGGCGACCCATTCGTCTTCGGCCGCGGCGGCGAGGAGGCCTCTGCCCTGACCGCCGCGGGCATTCCCGTCCGCGTCATCCCGGGCGTCACCAGCGCGACCGCGGCTGCCGCTGCGGCCGGCATCGCCGTCACCGATCGCCGCGCAGCCTCAGCCGTGACCATCGTCACCGGATCCGACGGCGACGGCACCGCCGAGCCGATCGATTGGCACGCCGTCGCCAACGTCGGCGGCGTGATCGTCCTGATGATGGCCTGGCGCAGCATCGAAGACATCGCCGCTCGCCTGATCGACGCCGGACTGTCCGCTCAGACCCCGGCCGCTGCGATCGAGCGGGCCACCACTCCGCAGCAGCGCGTCATCACCGCGCCCATCGCCGAGCTGCCCGAGTCCGCCCGCAGCCTCAGCCCTCCGGTGACCGTCGTGATCGGGCCGACCGTCCCGCTCGCACACCCCATCGCCGACCTACCGCTGGCCGGCTGGCGGATCGTCGTCACCCGCCCCGCCGCCCAGGCCGCGACGATGATCGAGCGGCTGCGAACATTGGGCTCGATCGTCATCCCCCTGCCGACGATAGAGATTCGCCCCCGCCAGGACGCCGCCGTCGACGCTGCCGTCCAGCGACTCGCCGACGGGCACTACCACTACGTCGCCCTGACCAGCGTCAACGGCGTCGACACGCTCTGGAATGCGCTCGAACACCGTCAGCTCGACGCGCGCGCCTTCGCCGGCGTCCGCATTGCCGCAATCGGCAATGAAACCGCTCGCGCCCTGTCCCGCCGCGGCCTGCATGCCGACATCGTCCCGGCCGCGTTCACCAGCACCGCGCTCAGCGACCGCCTCGAGGCTGAAGACCTCGCCGACAAGCGAGTGCTCCTCGCCAGAGCCGCGCAGGGCAGCCCGGTCCTCCGCGATCGACTCTCCGACGCCGGCGCCCGCGTCGATGACGTTGCCCTCTACGACACCATCACTCCGCCGCCGGACCCCGATGCGCTGGCCGAGCTCCGCGCGGCCGCCAACCTGGTCACGCTCACCTCTCCGTCGACCGCTCAAGGACTCGTCAACATCCTGCGCGACACGGGCAGCGATGCTGCGCAACTAGACTCATTGCAGGCGGTCTGCATTGGGCCGGTCTCGGCCGCCGCCGCCCGTCAGTGTGGCCTGTCGGTCGCCGCCGTCGCTGATGTCTACACCGTCGACGGTCTGATCGACGCCGTGTTGCAGCTCGCCTCCGAGCACCCGTCTGGACTGCGATGACCTCCATGCCGCTCTCCCCCACCGAGATCAACCTGGGCATTCCCACCGCCCACCGCATGCGACGCCTGCGACGCTCCGCCGGCCTCAGGCGGATGGTCCGCGAGACGCAGCTGTCTCCCTCAGACTTCATCTACCCCGTCTTCGTCACCAGCGGCCGCGGTGTCCGAGAGCCGATCCCGTCCATGCCCGGTCAGGCGCGGCTCTCGGTCGACCAACTGGCCCAAGAAGCAGCTGAGCTCCGCTCGCTCGACATCCCCGCCATCCTCCTCTTCGGACTGCCCGAGTCCAAGGACGCCGTCGGCACCGGTGCCTGGATTGCCGGCGGCATCGTCCAGCAGGCCGTGCGCGCCCTCAAGCAGGCGGAGCCCGAACTGGTCGTCGTGACCGATGTCTGCCTCTGCGAGTACACCGATCACGGACACTGCGGCGTCCTCGACGACGACGGCGCGATCATCAACGATGCCTCCGTCGAACTGCTCGCGCAGACTTCGCTCAGCCAGGCCGAGGCCGGCGCAGATGTGATCGCGCCGTCGGACATGATGGACGGCCGCGTCGGGGTGATTCGACAGGCGTTGGACGCCGCCGGCTTCGCCGATCGCGCGCTGCTCTCCTATGCCGCCAAGTTCGCCTCCGCCTTCTACGGACCCTTCCGCGACGCTGCGGACTCGGCGCCGCAGTTTGGCGACCGGCGCGGGTACCAGATGGACCCGCCCAACGGCCGCGAGGCCATGCGCGCCATCGCCCGCGACCTCGACGAAGGCGCGGACATGATCATGGTCAAGCCCGCGCTCGCCTATCTGGACCTCGTGCGCCAAGCGCGCTACCGCTTCGATGCGCCACTCGCCGCCTACAACGTCAGCGGCGAATACGCGATGCTCAAGGCCGCCGCCGCCAACGGTTGGATCGACGAAGAGCGCGTTGTCCTCGAAACCCTCACCGGAATCCGCCGCGCGGGGGCCGACACGATCCTCACCTATCACGCCAAGGACGCCGCACGCTGGCTCGCCCGTCAGGCCGGCTGAGCATCCCACCGCCCAGAGACGCGAAGGAGACGCGATGAGCGAGTCGAGCAACGACGCCGACACGGCCGCCCCTCCAGACGCGCCGGAACCGCCCGCGCCGCCGACCGTCAGCGCCCAGCACGCGCGGCAGTCCGTGCGCGCCGTCGCCTTCGATTGCTACGGCACCCTGCTCCAGCTCGAGGAACGACAGTTTGCTGCCTACATCCAGGACCTGCTCCACAATCACGGCGTCGACCACGTGACCGGTGAGCAAGTCTGGGACGCCTGGCTCGACGCCTCGCGCGAGATGGCCAAGCGCGAAGGCCGCAGCGCCGACCGCCCGCTGGAAGGCCCCGAACCCATCTTCCGACCCTTCTCCGAAACCTGGCCGATCTTCTTCAGCGAAGCGTTCAAGCAGCACAGCGTCGCGACCATCCCCGCTGCCGACGCCTTCCAGCATCTCTGGGACCTGCTCTCAGTCGCGCCCGCCTACCCGGAGGTCTCCGCCGTCTTCGACGAGCTGCGCCAGCGCGGCTACCGACTCGCGATTGGCAGCAACGCCGACGATGACCATCTCGCCCACGCGCTCGAACGCGCCAACATCCGCGAAGGAGCCGAGGTCGAACTGGTCCTGTCATCGGAGGGCGCCAGGTCCTACAAGCCGCGCAAACCGTTCTACGACCAGCTCTGCGACGAGCTCAACCTCAAGCCCGAAGAGGTGCTCTACGTCGGCGACAGTCCCTGGGCCGACGTGACAGGCGCCAACAACGCCGGTTTGCCCGTTTACTGGGTTTCGCGGTATCCTGACCCCGATCGCGAGAAGCAGATGCGCTCCGAACCGACCTGGAGCGGTCCTGATCTGAGTGGAATCCTGGCCGCCCTGCCCGCCAACGCGCCGCACTGAGCCTGGTTTCCCACCACAGTCGCGCGATCATCCACATCTTCATCCACACGTTGTCCACATCGCAAACCTGATCGACGGTGTACGCCGTCAGATGCGATAAACTCTTGATATCGATCAGGTAAGTGATCATTTCCTGGAACCACCGACTGGGAGAGACCGTGATGCGCATCCAGACTTCCCAACCGGCGTTGGCGCACGGACTCGGCGTCGTCTCGCGAGCCGTGGCCACGCGACACTCGCTCGAGCAGCTTCGCCACGTCCACCTCGAAGCCGACGACGACGGCGTCCGGCTGACTGCGACTGACACCGAGATCGCCATGATCTGCAGCATCGACGCCGTTGTCGCCGAGGCAGGCGCGATCACCATCCCGCACCGCTTCATCAACGACCTCGTCTCCTCGCTCTCCGCCGCCGAAGTGTCCATCGATGTCGCCGCCAGCTCCTACGTCGCGCAGGTCCACAGCTCCGACGCCAATGAGTCCTCCATCCATGGCATGTCGCCCGATACCTACCCCAGCATTCCCGGCGTGGGCGAGGGCGAATGGGTTCGCATCGTTGCCCGAGAGCTGCGCGAAGCCCTGCGACATGTCGTCTTCGCCGCCGCCACCGACGACGGCCGTCCCGTGCTGACCGGCGTCCACTTCCGCTTCGACGGCGACAGCATGACGCTCGCCGCCGCCGACGGCTTCCGCCTCGCGGTCTACAAGATGAACGTCGCCTCCGAACTGCAGGAACAGCTCGAACTGACCGTCCCCGCGCGCGCCCTGCGCGAGCTCGAACGCCTGCTCTCCGACGACGACAGCGCCGTCGAAATGTACATCCACGACGACCGCAGCTACGTCCGCTTCCATGTCCGCGCCGTGCAGATGACCGCCCAGCTGATCCAGGGCAACTATCCCAGCTACGAGCAGCTGATTCCCTCGGAGTACGCCACCCGCGCCGTGCTGCCCGGCGACACCCTGCAGGGCGGCGTTCGATCTGCCGCCGTCTTCGCCCGCGAGTCCAGCGGCATCATCCGGCTCGTCTTCGAGGGCGAAGAATCGGACCCGCATATCACGCTCACTGCCCGCGCCGAAGAGCTCGGCAACCACCGCGGGCGTGTCGACGCCGTGATCGAGGGCGACGACTCCCGCATCGCCTACAACGTCAAGTACCTCGAAGAGGTGCTCGACGTCGCCAAGGGCGGCGCCTCCGCTGAAGTGGCGATGGAGACCAGCGGTCCCAGCAATCCCGGCGTCTTCCGCATCGTCGGCCGCGACAACTACGTCCACGTCCTGATGCCAATGTTCGTCCAATGGGAAGACGCCTAGCGCCACGGCGCTCGAGCGTGTTGCGCCAATCGGTACGCTGGGGGCATGGCGCTCTCAGTCTCTGCACGCGGCTACGGCCAAGCAGCGGAAGATGCCCTGATCGACGCGGTCAGACGCGCCAAGACCGTCGACGGCGAACACGACCCGCTCGCGCCCTTGACCATCGTCACGCCGGACCCGCGCGCCGGCTACCACATCCGCAGACTGCTGGGCCGACGCCTCGGCGGTGTCGTCAACGTACTGGTCAAGCCGCTCAACGCCGTCCTCGACCTCGTCGGATCATCAGCGCTGACTCGCGACGGGCGGCGTCCGCTGCCCGACGCCTACCAGGCCGAAGTGATCCGCGCGGTGGCCGAGTCCTCCGATCGAATCTTCGGCGACGTACCGGTCGAGGGTGCGCTGCTGCGCACGCTGGAGGGTCGCTTCAACGAGTTTGACCGCTGCGATCCTGAGCGCCTCCACCAGCTGCGCTCGCAACCCGGCCTGCCCGCCGATCTGCTCAACCTGTACGACGACTACCGCCGCCGCACGGATGGCTTCTTCACGCGCCGCGACCTCGCCGCCGCCGCAACCGAAGCGCTCGCCGACAAGCCGGCGGTCCTCCGCGACATCGGCGCGCTGATCGTCTACCTGCCCGACGAGTTGCAGCTGCAGCAACGCTGCTTCCTGGACGAGCTGGCGACCATCGCGCCGGTCGAGGTGATCCTGGGCCTGACCGGTGACCTGGAAGTGGTCGACGCGCACAACCTGGCCTCGTGGGGGCTTGATCCAGAGCCGTCGTCGGACGATGCGCTGATCGATCCGCCAACCGCCGACCGGATTGTCCAGGCGCCCGACGCTGAGGAAGAAGTGCGCAGCGCGGTGCGCGAGATCGCCGCAGCGCTCGTCTCCGACGACCCAACCCCGCTGCACGAGTGCGCCATCCTCTTCCGACACCCCGAGCCGTACGCTCGAAACTGCGCTGAGCAGCTCGACGCGGCAGGCCTGACCTGGAACGGCGAGCTACCGACAACGCTGCGCCAATCGATGGCCGGGCGCATCCTCGACGGTCTGGCCGCGCTGATGACCGCCGCCCCGCAAGCCGAACAGCAGCGCGTCGACATCGACTGGTCCAGCCACGTCGCACCCTGGCTGTCGGCTGCACCCATCCTCGACGCGAACGGCGCGGTCGCTCCGACCGCTCGCTGGAACCAGCTCGCCCGGCGCGGCAACCTGCAGCGCGGCACGGCGGACTGGCTGCTCCGACTCAAGCGCTACCGATCCACGCTCCAGTCCGACCTCGAACGCGCCCAGAAGAGCTCGATCGAGCGTTACCCCGGGCGACTGCCCTGGATTGAGTCGGAGCTGCGCGAGATTGACGCCCTCGCCGACTTCGTAGCTGAGTTGGATGACTTCTCGCGGCAGACTCCCGCCGTTGCCGCCTGGTCGGACTACGCCGATCGCGCGCGCGACGGCCTCGAGCGCCTGCTCGGCGGGCGCAGCACGCTCGCCGCCCACACGCAGACGCCGTCCGACGCTCCACACCAGGGCGGAGACGTCGAGCTGGCACGCTGGGACGACGTCCAGCAACTGCTCTCGGACCTGGCGGCACTGGACGAGCTCAACGAGGCCGACCCGCGCCGCTTCGCCGCCGCGCTGCGGCGCTCGCTCGAGCGTGACAGCGGCCACCATGGGCGCGGCGGCGACGGCGTCTACGTTGGATCGCTGTCGCGCGCCGTCGGCCAGCGCTGGAAGCGCGTCTACATCGTCGGATCGGCCGAGAAGCAGCTGCCCATGATCGGCCAGGAAGACCCGCTCATCTCCGATCGCCTGCGCGAGCTGGCGGCCTTGCCCTCCAACGCCGACCACTTCCGACGCGAGCGCAGGGACTATCTCGCCGCGCTGCACGCCGGTGAACAGCGCGTGCTCAGCTATCCCCGTGCCAACACGCGCTCTCAGCAGGCCAATCTGCCGGGACGCTGGCTGTTGGAGTCAGCGACGGCGTTGAACGGCGGCAAGCGCGTCTATGCCTCCCAGATCGACCAGGCGCCGTCCGCGGTCCTGGAGACGATCCCGTCCTTCGAACGCGCCCTCCTGGCCGCCGAAGTGCCCGCTGACCTGCAGGAACGCGACCTGCAGAGCGTCCACCGCCAGCGGCGCCAGATCAATCGGCACTATCTGCCCGCGCTCAGCGCCTCGTTCCGTCGAGGCATCGAACGCCACGACGCGCGACGCTCTGATCAGATGACCCGCTGGGATGGCTGGATCGGCGCCGGCGGAGCGGAAGACATCGGGCGTCGGCTGTTGAGCCGTCCGCACTCGGCCGGCGCGCTTCAGGACTGGGCCGCCTGTCCGTACCGCTACTTCCTCGGTCGCGTGCTGCGCATCGAGGAGCGCGATGAGATCAGCGACGATCTGCAGATCTCTGCGCTCGACAAGGGTTCGCTGATCCACGACATCATGGATGCCTTCCATCAGCAGACGCCCCGCCAACCGGATCCCGATCAAGCCTGGAGCCAGCAAGACCTCGACCGACTGCTCGCCATCGCCGAGCAACATCTCGATGCCGCACGCGAGGCCGGCATCACCGGCCGACAGCTGCTCTGGCGACGCGACCGTCGACGCATCCTCGACGATCTCCAGACACTCTTGACGCGAGATGACCAGCACCGACAGCAGCGCGGTCTCAGCCAGCAGGCCAGCGAGCTGGTCTTCGGACGCCTGCCCGGTTCACAGGGCGATGTTGAGTATCCACTGCCTGACGGGACGACCCTGCCGCTGCGCGGCATCATCGATCGCATCGACCGGCCCGCGTCGCGCGTGCTGGGCGCTCTGGCCAGCATTCCCACCATGGTGATCGACTACAAGACGGGCGGTACCTTTCCGCGGACCAGCGAGCTGAACGACGACGTGGTGGTGCGGGGCCAATATCTGCAGCTGCCCGTCTACGCGCACGCGGTCCGCCAGCTGCTCGAGCTGGGCGACGAGGACGTGGTCACGTCGGCCTACTGGTACATCACCACGCGCGGCGACTTCAC
>JAJDZG010000076.1 GCA_022824765.1 Dehalococcoidia bacterium
CGGTGAGCGTGACTGTTTCGGAGAGCGGGGACTTTGGGGTGAGTACGGGGACGCGAACGGTGACGATTCCTGCGTCGGGCAGTGCAACGCTGAGTATCGCGACTAACGGCGATACTGATGATGAACCGAATGGGTCGGTTAGTGTGCGGGTGAATAATGGTAGTGGGTATACGGTCTCGTCCACGCGGACTGCGACGATTGCGGTGAATGATGATGACGATCCGCCGCCTTCCAGCGCGACGCTTTCGATTGGTGATGCCTCGGGCCAGGAGGGGTTGTGGGTTGACTTTACTGTTACGTTGTCGGAGGCGGTGGGTTATGAGGTACGGGTGCGGTGGCAGGCGATGAGTGATTATTCGGCTGATCATCCGGCGCTTGAGTCGATTGATTACTGGGACAAGTCTGGGTGGTTGACGTTTGCGGCTGGGGAGACGTCGAGGTCGAGTGAGGTATTGATTTGGGATGATACAAGAGATGAGGCTGATGAGACGTTTATTGTGAGGCTTTCTGATGCTACGGTTGGGATTGGGATTGCTGACGATACGGGTCTGATGACGATTATTGATGATGATTAGGGGCGGTGTCTTGGATGATGGGTTTGTTTGTTTGTGGTTTCGGTCGGGGGACCGAGCGGACCCCTGGAGGAACCAGGGGTTGGGGGATCGGGGACCGTGGGGTGGCTAGGTGCCGGCGGGGCCGGCTAGGACGATTGGTTCGCCTAGGGCGGCTAGGCCGAGGGATTGGCGGAGTTCGCCTGTCTTCCAGGCCATGACGTTGCCGCCGGTGAGGTCTCGATAGATGCGTTCGATTGGCGAGCCCTTGACGTAGGCGTGGGCGCCGGTGACGCCGATGCCGAGCCGAGCGACCTCTTCCGCCATGCGACGCAGCTGATACGTGGTGCGGACCTGCATGCGGACGAACGATTGGCGGTCGGGGTAGTTGGTGTCCACCTCTCGGACGGCGTGTGCGAGCATGACGTCGCCGGAGCCGATCCAGCTTTCCATCTCGCCCAGCTCCATCTGTGCCCAGGCTTGTCGGTCGCGTGTTTCGGAGGAGCCGCCGAACTGGGTGCCGGCGGTGGCGAGGTAGCCGCGCCGCTTTCTGAGGTAGGCGAGCGACTCGTCGAACATCGCTTTGGCGCTGCCGAGCCAGATGGCGAGAATGCCGAGCGCGGGGATTGCGCGACGCTGGAACTGCTCCTGGGTCTGCATTTGTTGGGCCATTTCGACCATCGACAAGGGCACGACGAGGCACTCGGAGCGAGGCAACCGCAGGTCTTCGATGATCACGTCGTGGGAAGCGGTCGAGCGCAGCCCCATGGCGTCCCAGTTGCCGCGATTGGTGATGGCGGGATTGCTGAGTTCGGGATAGGAGACGAAGAGGTCGGAGGATGGTTCCTTGTTGATCAGTCCGGCGACGAAGACGAAGCGGGCGTTGTCTGATCCTGAGCCGAATCCGGCGCGGCCGGAGACGACCAGGTCATCGCCGTCTTCGACGGCGCGGTAGCCGGTGGTGGTGTTATCGAGTTCGCGGGTGGGCACGCTGCCTGGTCCGCAGATCCAATCGCCTGCGGCGCAGGCGCGGAGCACGTCGTCGCGTCGGGGGAAGGGCGGGAGCGCGTTGGCGAAGGCTGCGACGAGGATGTGCATGTTGACGACCACGGCGGTCGAGGCGTCGCCGTAGGCGATCTCTTCGATCACCTTGAGAAAGGTCGCGCCGTCTGCCTCGAGTCCGCCGAAGGCTTCGGGCAGCAGTAGGCCGGGGATGCCCAACTGGGAGAGTTCTGCGTAGTTCTGCCTGGGCAGCTGGCCGCTGGCGTCGGCGTCGGCTGCGCGTTCGCGGAATGGACCGCGAGCCAGCTCGCGCACTTGCTCGATCAGCTCGTTCGATTGTTCCGGCGTCATCATGGCACTCCTTCGCTGTGGACCACTTGAGCGTATTGAGGGTACGCGGCACGCGCCGTTGGGAGCGCGGCGTCAGTTGAGCGGCAGATACTGCTCGAGCAGTTCGGCTGGCGTGCGGGGATCGGATGGTCGGGTGTGCGCGGCGACGACGCCGTCTGGCCGCACCAAGACCGCCTCAGAGTCGGCGTATGGCGTGTTTGTTGCGTGACGCATGTGCTCGATTCGGATTGGGAAGTTTCGATTGCGGTAGTCGTCAACCGCCGCCTGCCAGCCGTCGTGGTCGCCCTGGCAGAGCATGACGACGTAGTCGGTGCCGAACCAGTCGAGGGTCGAGATCGTGCGGTGGGGATCGAGCCAGGCGTGTGGGGCGCGACGTCCGCCGCGCACGACGGGGATGAAGTCACGGTGCTCGTTCTCGACGAGGGGCGGCGGCTCCTGATCGACCTGGCAGAGGGCCGACTGGTACTCGTAGGCCATGATCATGCCCTCGTAGCTGCCGTACTGGTGGCAGTTGAATTCCGCCTGGGCCATGTCGCCGCCGGTCAGGTGGGCCTGGCCGATGGCACCGGCGAGACCGGAGTTTTCGATGCTCAGCCGGACGCGGCGTTGGGCGATTGGGCGATGCTCCTGCTCATAGGTGTCGAGCAGCGACGCGGGGGCGTGACCCTGCAGCACGTAGGCGAGCTTCCAGCAGAGGTTGTGCGTGCCGGAGAATCCGGTGTTGCTGCCCATGCCGCCGGTTGGGATGAAGGCGTGGGCGGCGTCGCCAACCAGGAAGACGCGACCGTTCGAGAAGTGCTCTGTGAGTCCGGCGATGAAGTTCCAGGGGCGGATGCTCTCGATGTCGACTTCGAGTTCTGAGGCGTCGACGCCGACGGCTTCGACGATGTAGGCGTGGGCTTCTTCCAGGGTGAGGTTGCCGCGCTCAGGGTCCCAGCCGGGCAGCTGGACGCGCCAGCGGGTGGCGCCATCCATGGGCTGATAGACGCCCATGCCGTAGGAGGTCATGATGAAGATCAGCCCGCCGACGCGGTCGCCGGTCCAACGGGAGAGGTCGGCGTGGAAGAGGATGTCTTGCAGGTGGAAGTCGAAGCTGTTCTCATCGAGCGGACAGCCGATCTGGTCGCGAGTGGCGCTGTGGACGCCATCGGCGGCGACGACGTACTGAGCGCGGATTGGCTCGCCCTCGCCTGACTCACGGTCGATCAGTGTTGCCGAACAGCCGTCGGCGTCCTGTGTGAGGTCTTCGGCGGAGGTGTAGAAGCGGACATCGGCGTTCGGCTGCTCGCGCGCGGCCTTCCAGAGGGTGGCTTCGATCATGTCCTGCGCGCCCATGACGGGGATGCTGGGGCTGTAGTCGGCTGGCGCCATCTGGAACGACTCGGTGGGAACTGCGGCGATGTGATTGCCGGCGAGGCTCTCGATCCAGCGGTTCTGGCGCGTCCAGAGGTCGCCGATGCCGGTGGCTTCGACGTCTCCGTGGATGCCGAAGCGACGCAGGAGCTCGAGGGTGCGACGGTCGTAGAGTCGCGCGCGAGGGTGATCGCTCGTGTTGGGGCGTCGGTCGACGAGGATGTGTTCCACGCCGAGGCTCGACAACAGCAGGGAGGAGGTCAGCCCGATCAGACTGCCGCCGATGACCAGCACTTGAGTCTCGCGCATGCCTGACCCTCCGATCGCGTCGATTTCAGCATCGTCTCGATCGCAAGCCTATCCAACTCTGAGCTAGAGGGGGATCAGCGCAGGTGGGATGCTGCCGCTAATGGGGGTCGCCGGGCTGGGGGATGGTCGTGTCTGTGGTCTGCGGTGGGTCAGCTGGCGTGACGAGGATGAAGCTGCTGACCTGATCGGTGAGGGCGCAGACCTGATCATCCGCGTCCGTCATGGCCAGATCGAGGACGCTCCAACTGAGGCTGGATGGGTCCCAGCGGGCGATATCGGCGAACGGGGTGCGGCGTGTCGGCTTGAACGGCAGACAGATGCTGAACTCTTCCGACAGCGCCTCGTTGCGTCCCAGGAGTTGCACGGAGTTCGTGTCTTGCAGCGGGCTGCGCACGATGAGCCACAACGAGAGCTCGATCATCCGCTGCGGGTTCAGCAGGCCGTAGCGCGCTTTGGTCGCCGAATCGACGATGTAGAGCTTGTTGTCGGCGCTGCCGCGGAAGCGCGAGCGGAAGTCGGAAATCTCGTGCAGCTGGGCGGTGATGTAGAAGCCGCGTTCTCGCTGCGACTGGTCCGAGTTGAGCGTGTCGTCGAGGTCGTAGAGCGACAGGAGTCCTGAGCCGCGGCAGGGTCGCTGGGGCGCGATGTCCTTGCCGAGTGTGGGGAAGACCTGCTGCGGCGGGTCTGCGACCTCGCTGACGGGTCCGCGGCAGAAGTTTGGCGGGTCGGACGGGATGTGGGCCTTGCGCTGCGACTTGGATGTGGCTTTGGGGGCCGGTGCGTCGTCGTTGGTGATGGTCAGCGTGAACGTGCCGGGATTTCCAGCGTTGTAGCTGTTGCTGGTGCCGTCCAAGAGCAGGAGGATGACCTTTTCGCCGGTGTCCTCAACGTTGTCGTCGATGATGTGAATGGAGATCGTCGTGCTGGTGGCGCCGGCCGTGACGGTCTTGGTCCTGCTCAACGTCTGGTAGTCGCTGCCTTCCGTTGCCGACCCACTGACGCTGATTCTGAGCGTGATCGAGGTGGTTGGCGGCGGGCTGAAGTTGACCACCACGTTCTGGACCTTGTTCGGGCCTTCCATGATCGTCGCGCTGGAGATGCTGAACGATGCGGTCGGCGTGGTCTTGTCGTCGTCGGTGATGGTGAGCGTGTGGGTCGTGGTCGAGCCGAGGCTGTAGCCGGAGCCGCTGGTCAGCGTCAGGATGATCGTCTCCGCGGGTTCGTTGACAACTGAGTCGTTGGTCACGGCGACCGGGATCGTCACCAACGTCTGACCTTGCGCAATGCTGATGGTCCCGCTGAGCGTGGGGTAGTCGGAGCCTGCTGTGGCTGTTCCACCGACCGAGTAGCTGAGGGTGAGGCCGGAGGCTGGCGCTGGCGAGATGTTGACGGTGACGTTCTTGGTGCCGCCGGCCTCGCCGATTCCCGATGCGGACGCGCCGAATGACACTGCTGGCACATCGTTGTCCGTGATCGTGAGCGTGTGCACGGTCGTCGAACCGAGTTGGTAGTTGGTTCCGGAGGTCAGGGTGAGGATGATCGTCTCGTCTAGCTCATCCGTGCTGTCATCGGTGATCGGCACGGGCAGGGAAACGCTCGAGGCGCCCTTGGCGACGCTCAGGGTTCCGCTGCGGGTTGTGAAGTCGGTCCCTGAAGTGGCGGTGCCGCCGACGGTGTAGCTGAGGGTCAGCGCGGTGGCCGGGACGGGCGAGAGGCTGATCGTGACGTTCTTGGTGCCGACGCCTTCTGACGCGCTCGAGGTCGCCGACGCGAAGGACACGCTGGTGACGTCATCGTCGTAGACGTTGACGGTTGCTGCGTTGTTCGTGTTGGAGACCGAGTAGCCGGTGCCGGAGTTCAGGGTGACGGTGACGGAGCCATTGGCTTCGTCGAGGGAGTCGCCAACGGTTGGCACGGTGATTGTGGCGCTGCCGCTGTTCAGGGATAGCGTCTGGGCGTTGAGATTGCCTGACGTGACGAATGAGCCTGACTGGGTCACGGTGTAGTTCAGGGTCACCGCGCTCGACGGCGCCGGGCTGGCGGCGATGGTGAATGAGGCGGCCGTGCCCTCCGTCACGTGGCTGCCGGCGCTGATGCTCACGACTGGGGTGTTCGGCGGAGGATCGTCGTTGTCGGTGATGGTCAAGGTGTGCTTCTTGGTCGAGCCGAGGTCGTATGTGGTGCCGTCGCTCAATGTGAGGACGATGGTTTCGTCGGTCTCGTCGGTGCTGTCGTCGGAGATCGCGACTGGAATGTTGACGCTGGTGCCGCCCTTGACGAAGACCACCGATCCGCTCAGCGTGGTGTAGTCCGTGCCAGCGGTCGCGGTGCCTGAGACCGTGTAGTTCACGGCGATGCTCGATGAGGCTGCTGCCGACAGCGTGAGCGCGACGTTGTGGGTGCCTGCGTCCTCGGCTGCGCTTGATGTGGCCGAGCTGAACGAGACCGTCGGCAGTGACGATGACTGCCCATCGTCGTCGGTGATGGTGACCGTGTGGGTCTTTCGTGCTGCGCGGACGCCGGTGAGGCTGTACCCGCTGCCATCGGTCAGAGTCAGCACGATGGTTTCGTCCGACTCGTCGAGCGCGTCGTCGGTGATGGTGATTGGGATCGTCACGCTGGTGTTGCTGCCGGACACCGTCACGGTGCCCGCGAGCGCTGTGTAGTCCGATCCTGACGTCGCCGTGCCAGTGATTGTGTAGCTGATCGTGATCGAGTTGCCGCTGCCAGGCGCCTTGGTCAGGTCGACCTTGACGTTGTGGGTGCCGCCGTCCTCTTGCACGGTCGACGTGAGTTCGTGGAACGAGACTTTCGGCAGCGACGGTGGTGTGTCGGCGTCGACGTTGACGTCGAAGGAGTTGTTGCTCGCGTGTGGGTGTGCGCCGCCTTCGACGTTGGTTGCGCGATTCGCCTCGTCGAAGCCGTTGGTCGTGGTGTCGTCGGGACCGAGCTCGACGGTGATCGTTTCGGCCTGTTCCGTGGTGCTGTCGGCCGGTGAGGTGAGCAGCAGTGTGGCGGTCTGGACGGTGTTGGTGTCGTGACCGGTGAAGGTGATGGTGGGCGTCAATGTGCCGCCATTGGCGATGGTCACGCCGTGGTTGATTGTCGCGCCTGACTTCTTGGCGATGTTCACGTCGGCGGCGGTCACGTTCGTGCCGGAGAGGACGAGCGGCACCTCGATGGTTTCGCCGTTCGTCAAGTTGCGGCCCAGGCTGACGGTGAACTCGGCATTCTCCTTGGTGCCGCTGCCGGCCTCGGCGATGTTGCCGCTATCGGTGCGGGCCAGCGAGACGATGGTGGCGTCGTTGTCGGCGATGGTGACGGTGTGGGCGCTGTCTGTGCCGACGCTGTAACCGCTGCCTGAGGTGATGGTGAGGATGACCGTTTCGTCGTCGTCATCCGCGCTGTCGTCGCTGATCACGACCGGGATGTTGACGCTGGTCGCGCCCTTGGCGACGGAGAGCGAGCCGCTCAGCGCCGTGTAGTCCGAGCCGGAGGTTGCGGTGCCGCCGATGGAGTAGCTGACCGTCAGCGCGGCGGCGGGCGCGGGGCTGAGGTCGACCTGGACGTTGTGCGTGCCGTCGTCCTCGTCGAGGTTGGAGGTGGTCGCGTTGAAGTCGATCGATGGCTTGCGCACTTCGATGCTGAAGCTGTACTGCGCCGTCTGGCCGTTGGCGTCGGTGGCGCTGATGGTGTAGCTCGTGTTGGCTTTGGCTGCGGTGGGCGTGCCGGTGATCGCTCCGCTTGCGGTGCTGAAGCTGAGGCCGGTGGCCAGTGTCGTCGGCGAAATGCCGTAGGTGACGGTGCCGACCGAGTTGGTCAACGACAGCGCGGTCACGTTCGCGGCCTGGTCGGCGGCGAGGACCTGGTCGGCCTTGGTGCCGCTGAAGGCCATCGCGGTTGCGGGATTGACCTTGATTTTGACTGCGAACTGGGCTTCCTGGGCTGTTGGCGACTTGGAGTCGGTTGCGGTCACGACGTAGGTGGCGAGCGCCGCCGCTGCCGTCGGTGTGCCGCTGATCACGCCGGTGCTGCTATTGATGGCGAGGCCGGCGGGCAGGCTCGGCGAGACGACGTAGGTGACCGCGCCCTCTGCGCTCCTGAGCAACGGCGGATTGAGCGCTGTCATCTGCGTGCCGACGGTCAGCGACTGATCGGGAAGACTCGCGCTGCCGAACTCCATCACGTTGATCACGGAGAGGTCGATCGTGAAGGCCGCCGTGCTTCCACCGGAATCAGTCGCGGTGACCTCGTACTTCTTGAGTTGCCAGGATGTGGTCGGCGTGCCTGAGATGACGCCGGTGCTGGTGTTGAGGGACAAGCCGGTTGGCCATGTGTAGCCCGAGGTGGTCTTTGCGTAGGTGACCGGCGCTGTCGCTGCGACCAGAGTCGGCGGGTCGATTGAGACGGCCTTGTTCTTGGACAGCTGCTTGTGTCCCAGATGGCCAGGCTTGAACTTCATGAGCTGCGTGACGCCGCGAATCTTGATCGTGTAGTGGGCGGTTCCGGAGCCGCACATGACCTCAACCCGGTAGTGGCGGGTCTGGCCCAACATTGAGGCCGGCGCGGCGCGGTGGAGGAAGTAGCGGTCGTAGCCCTCGGCTGGTTTGTTCGTCGTGGAGGGGTGGAGGTAGATGTCTCCGGAGGAACCACTGGAAGAGACAAGTTCGAACGAGCCGTTGTTGGAGAGTTTGAGGAGCGGCACGGGACTCGCACAGTCGGCAGGGATATTGACGAGGTGCGGTGCGTGATCGGCGAGCACGTCGGATACGTCCTCGTTCACCTCGACGTCGATTGGGGTCGTGCTGCCGATCGCGTTGGGAACGAATGCCATGCCGCTGGAGGGCTTGATCAGCAGTTCAAAGGTGTAGCTGGCTGACTGAGCTGGGGTCGACGCGTCTGTTGCGGTGACGGTGTATTGCGTGGCTGCCGCTGGAGACGAGGGTGCCGTTCCTGACACCTCGCCTGTCGATGAGGAGATGGTGAGGCCAGAGGGCAGAGCGGGCGAGATTGCGTAGGAGAGCGGCGTCGTGCCGTGCTTTGACGCTGGCGCGGGAATGCTGACGGTTGACGACGACACAGCAACGATTTTCAGGCCGAGATCGCGGTTGGGGAAGACCAGCGCTTTGGGGGGCTTGAAGTCGATGTTGAGGGTGAGCTCGGCGGTCTGGGAACTCTGAGCGCCGCGATAGTCTTCGTGGATTTTGAACGTGTACTGGTACTGGCCGGGCGTCGCGTCTCCACTAGGGTCGTACCACTCGAGCCTCCGACTGGACTCCACGAAGCGGAGGCCAAGGTCGGCGAGCGACTTCGCTGATTCCGTGATGGGCGTGTCCCAGCTGGTCGTTCCGCGCAGGTTTGCGGGCAGCGGAATCGTCGTGCTGAAGGCCCGGTCGTTCTGATGGACCGTGATGGACCTGGACGCTGGGGAGAAGGCGAGCGGCCCGATCACGGAGATATCGACGGTGAATGTGGCTGTTTGGGGTGTGGTGCTTTTGTCCGTCGCGGTGATGGTGTAGGTGGCGTTGGCGGCGAGCGCGGTCGGTGTGCCGGTGATTCTTCCGCTGCTGGCGCCGAGGCTGAGGCCGGCTGGGAGAGCCGGGCTGACCGAGTAGCTCACTGGACCCTGACGGTCTCCGGTCAGATTGGGCCTGCCGATGATCTTGTTGACCGCGTTGTGGGCGTTGCTTAGCGGCGCGTCCTTGACCAGTTTCACGGCGTTGACGCTGTTCGAGGTGAACGCCATCGGGACGTGCTGGTATGCGGCGAAGGTGATCGGGATGGTGTATGAGATTGGTGTTGGCGGGTCTATCTCTTGCGCCAGGTGGTCTGCGATACAGGTCACGGTGACGGTGAACGTCGTGGTGCCTGAACTTGCGGTTGCTGTGCCTTTGATTTTGACGTTAGGCTTCTCGCCAGGGCCGAACGAGCTCTTGTCTTCGAGTTTGAGCCCGTGTAGCCCAGTCCCTCCGTTACCGTCGTCTGCCGATAACGTCACGGTGCCGACCTGCGAGCATGCACCACCATTGCCCGGATTCGTGAGCCCCTTAATCTTCGGTGGGGTGTAGTCGGGCGACCTGCCCTGTTCGACGGTGATTCCATTGACTGAGGTTGCGCTGAAGGCGAACGGTGTGGGCGACGACGCGTCGGAGGCGTTGTGGTCGAGGAGCAGGCCGACGAGGGCGACCACTGCCAGGAGCAGGCCTGCCAATGCCATCCGTGTCCACTGGCTGAGATTGCGGCCAACTGGATTGCCTGCTGACATGTCGCTGCCCTCTTGGCCGCCGCTGATCGCGTGATCGCGGCCCACGTCCCATCCGGTTAGGTGCAGCGTCATAGATCGCGCGCGTGAGGTGAACGCGTTGGAGTTGAAAAGAGGGCGTTGATGGTTAACTGGGGGCGTTGGAGGGGTGGGTCGTGTTAGTGATGGTTGAAGTGTGTGAAGGAGGTGTAAATCGGGGTCGGTGGGGGTGTTCGGTTTTCTTTGGTTTGGCGTTGGGGGGGAGGCCCCCTCCTAACCTCCCCCGGAGGGGGAGGGATTGGGAGGGGCTCTCCCGCGAGTGGGGGAGGGATTGGAAGGGTCTCCTCCGCGAGTGGGGGAGTCCGAGCGGGCCCCTGCGTGAAGCAGGGGCTGGGGATCCCCCCTCCTAACCTCCCCCGGCGGGGGAGGGATTGATGGGCCTCCTCCGCGAGTGGGGGAGGGATTGGAGGGGCCTCCCTCGCGAGTGGGGGAGCCGAGCGGGCCCCTGCGTGAAGCAGGGGATGGGCTACTTGCCGAAGGCTTCTTCGGCTCGGCGGGCGGCGCTGCGGAGGCGGTGATTTTGGTAGGCGCCCCAGAGGATCATTGTTGGCGGGACGACCACGATGGCGGCGATCAGCGCGTAGGCGATGGTGATCGCGGTGACGAGGCCGAACTGCTGGAATGGGGTGAGCGAGGAGAAGACCAAGACGCCGAATCCGAGCGCGGTGGTCAGCGCTGAGCCGAGCAATGCGGAGCCGGTGGTGCCGAGCGTCACGCGGGCAGCCTGCTCGGGATCTTTGGAATGGTGGAACTCCTCCTCATAGCGGTGAATGATGTGGATCGTGTAATCCACTCCGATCCCGATGGAGAGCGCGGTGATCAGGGCGGTGATCACGTTGTAGGGGATGCCGGCCAGCGACATCGTGCCGAGCACGCAGGCGAGCACCATCACGATTGGGAAGACGGCGACGAAGCCGAGCTCCGGCCGTCCGTCGGAGAACCAGAAGAAGAGCGTGAGGATGACGAGCGCGGCGATCACGGTGGTGGCGATGGCGGCGGTCTGACTGTCGGTCATCGCGGCGACGACTTCGAGTCCGATGATCTCGCCGGAGGTGGCGGTGATCTCTTCGTCGTCGCCGAACCAGAGCGCCTCGATGTCGTCGACCATGCGGCCGGCTCGCTCCTGGTCGCGGGTGAGCGCGTCGAATCGGAAGAGCATGGTGTCGATGCCGTTCGGGTCGTCGAACAGCACATGGCTGAACGCTTGCGAGTCGAGTTCTTCGACGCGGTCGATGATTGCTTGCACCTGATCGGGGTCGAGCCGGAACTGGTCGGCGGCCTCTGTCATGGCGACGAGTTCGGCGTCGTACTTGTCGCCTGGCGTGCCGTCGTCGGTGAGCCAGTCGTTGAGCAGCAGACCGAAGGACGAGGTGATGCCGGTCACGGCGCCCTCAGGGCGGCGGAGATCGTCGTTGAACGCGGAGCCGAAGTCGAGGACGTTGCGAATCGTGCGGTCGTCGGTCAGTTCGGCCTGGACGACGACCTGGACGGCGTCGGTCGAGCCGCCGAAGGCGGCTTCGAGGGTTTCGACGTCGCGGACGCCGTCACCGCCGCGGGGGAGGAAGTCGCGGGAGTCGAACTCGGTGTTGATGTCGGTGGCGGCGATGCCGAGGATGACGGTGATGATGCCAATGACCACGAGGAAGGGCGCGGGGCGTCGGGCGAGCAGTCCGCCGAGCGCCTCGACGGCGGGTCCGACGCCGGGGATGGCGCCGGAGACCGGCTTGGCCTCCGCGAGGCGGCCTCGAGATTCGCGCCAGCCATCGACGAGGGCGCGGGCTGAGGAGAGCAGCGCCAGCATCACGATCAGTCCGGCGGCCACGCCGACGGCGGCGACGATGCCGAAGTCGCCATTGGCGGGGATTGGCGAGGAGACGTTGGTGAGGAAGGAGACGACGGTGGTCACGGCGGCGAGCGAGAGCGGCAGCAAGACGGAGCGCAGTCCGATGCGTGCGGCCTGGCGGGCGCCGTTGCCGTCGGCGCGGGATTCTCGGTAGAGGCCGATGGTCTGGATGGCGTAGTCAACGACGAGGCCGATCAGCATGACGGGGACCATGGTGGTCATGGTGTTGGGCGCGCCGATCACGCCGAGTCCGTTGGGTCCGAGCCAGCCCTGGGCGCCGATCACCCAGACGATGGTCAGGACCAGGCCGAGCACGGAGAGCACGAGGTCGAGCAGGGAGCGGGTGAAGGCGAGCAGCAGCACGCCGATCACGGCGAGCGCGATGATCATGATGATCGTCATTTGCGTGCCGGTGGCCTCGTCGGTCTCTTCGGCGGTGGTGGCGTCGGAGAGTCCGCTGCCCTCGAGCGGGCCGTCGGTGTCCACGGCGATGTCGCGGATCAGGAGCTGCGCCTCTTCGAGCGCCTCTTCGTCATCAACCTTGTCGCCGTCCTTGTCGCCATCTTCGAAGAGGCGCACGTTGGCGAGGGCGACGGTGGTGCCGTCGACGTCCTCGCCGACCAGGCGGTCGAGCGGGAGGTTTGCGGCGGCGGCATCGATCTGTTGTTGGGAGAGCGAAGCGAAGTCTGTGGTTTCGAGCGCTTGGGCGAAGAGGAATGTCGGTGAGACGACGCCGTTGGGCACGAGGAAGGGCGCCACGGTCGAGTCGGTCGTGGCTGCGCCGACGATTTGGTGAATCTGCGCGAGTCCGTCGGGCGTGAGGGCGTCGCCGCGGAAGAGGAGGGTGACGGAGATCGTGTCCTGCGAGCTGCCGAACAGGGTCTCAATCGTGTCGGTGGCGGCGGTGACGTCGCTGTCTTCGGGGAGGAAGACGGTGTTGTCGGCCTGGTCAGCCATCTGGGTGATGCCAGCGCCGAGCACGATGGTGATTACGAGCAGGGCCACGAGCGTGAGCGCCGGTCGGACCGTGAAGAGCCAGCTCAAGCCATCAAGAATTCTCGACATCGCCATCACCTCGTTGTTCAGGTTCTCGTCGTCGTCCCGCTCGGCCACTGCTGCAGTGTGCGAGTCTCAAATCCAGCTTAGTCCTGAAACGGACTGAATCCACCCTCGTCTATTAGGCTGATTGCAACGAGCCTGGGCGTGCGACCAGGCGTGTCGGCGCTGTGCAGGAGGTCCCAATGAGTACCCCGTTTGATACCGCCCCGCAATCGCTGGAGGAGGTGAACATCACCTCGCCGGACGGATACCAGTTCAGCGGCTATCCGCACGATCACTGGGCGTACCTGCGGGAGCACGCGCCGGTGTTCCGCTACCAGGCGAGCGACGAGGAGCTGGAGCCGTTCTGGGCGATCACGAGGTGGGAGGACATCCAGCACATCTCGCGCAACCCGCAGGTCTTCTCGAGCCAGACGGAGAGCATTTTGCGCCTGGACCAGTTTCAGCAAGCCGGCGCAACGCCGCCGACGCACCATTTGCTGGACATGGATCCGCCTGAGCACTCGGAGTATCGGGCGCTGGTCAATCGACGCTTCACGACACGCGGGCTGCGCCTGCTGGAAGATCGGATCGATGAGGTCGCGGATGAGGTGGTCGATCGCGCGGCGAGCAAGATTGTCGACGAGGTCGCGCGTCGCGGCGCCTGCGAAGCGGTCGCGGATATCTCTAATCTGCTGCCGCTGGTGACCATCTGCGAACTGCTCGGCGTGCCGCGTGAGAGCGAATCTGACGTGATCCAGTGGGTCAACGAGATGGTGGGCGCGGGCGATCCTGAGTATCAGCGCGGTCGGACGCCGCAGGAGACGTTGGCAGCGGCGACACAATCGCTGCTGATGTTCTTCATGCAGCTGTCGCAGCAGAAGCGGGAGCAGCCGACCGATGACCTGCTCTCGACGCTGGTGCAGGCGGAGATCAAGGGCGCGCCGCTGAATCCGCTGGATCTGATGTCGTACTGCTATCTGCTGATCATTGCGGGTAACGAGACGACGCGAAACACGACCACGGGTGGTCTGCTGGCGCTGCTCCAGCATCCGGAGCAGATGGCGTTGCTGCGCTCTGATCCATCGCTGATGGAGAGCGCCGTCGAGGAGATTCTGCGCTGGGTCTCGCCGGTGATTCACTTCGTTCGCCTCGTGACGGAGGACGTGGAGATTGGCGGGCAGACGATCCCGGCCGGGGACAAGATCGTGATGTTCTATCCGTCGGCGAACCGCGACGAGGATGTCTTTGAGCATCCGTTCGAGTTCGACATCACGCGGTCGCCGAACGAGCATCTCGCCTTCGGCGGCTTCGGCGAGCACTACTGCATCGGCGCGAATCTGGCGCGCTTGCAGCTGCGCACGATTTTCAGCAAGGTGCTTGAGCGGATGGACGAGATCGAGTTGGACGGCGACTTTGAGCGTCTGCGGTCCGGCTTCGTGGGCGGGATCAAGCGGATGCCGATTCGCTATCGGGCGGTCAGCTGACGCGCGGCTCCTGCGCGACTGCGCTACTGGGGTGGGTCTCGTTCTTCCAGCCGCTCGACTGTCTCGCGCAGCTGTCTGACTTCCTCGGTCAGGGCAGTGAGGGCGGCGGGTTCCGGATCTTCACGCCGAGTGAGCATCGAGGCCAGGTTGGCCGTGAGGGCCGCGAAGAGTCCGATGCCGCCCAGCATGAGGACGTAGGCCAAGGCGCGGCCCGCCGCCGAGACGGGCACGACGTCTCCGTAGCCGACCGTGGTCACCGTGGCGATTGACCACCAGAGCGCGTCCTGGAACGAGTCGATGGTTGAGTCGTGCCCGCGCTCGACCGTGTTGACGAGCGTGGCGATCCAGAGCACGAGGGTGATCGCGTAGGAGACGAGGAAGTCAACGTGTGCGAATCTGACGACGCGGCCGTATGCGCTCGTGCCGAAGCAGACCACCAGCGGGATGCGCAACGGACGGATTGGCGGGAAGAGCGCGACCAGCACGTCGAACCAGTGGAGCTTGATGTATTGCGCGCGGTCCAGGGAGAGGCCGATTCTGATCAGTAGCTCGCTGATGAAGACGATCCAGATCAGCAGGTAGAGTCCGATGGCCACGGCGCGCGCGCTGTCGCCGGACTGCCAGAACCAGAGCTCGGCGAGCAGCGGAATGGCGCCGGCCGCGAGAATCATCAAGGGCACATCTGTGACGCGTTCCAGCTTGAGCAGCAGCTCCGCGCGGTCGGTCGATCGCGTGGACGACTGTCGCTGGGAACGTTGACGCAGAGACATGCTCGGGCGGACTGGGCTTGAAGGGCTAGTGGGCGGCGGGCAGCGAGATCAGCGTTCCGTCGGAGCCGAGCGTGATCTTGCCGGCAAAGACGTCGGCCGTGCCCTGGAGGAAGTAGCGTTCCAACGCGGGCGTCAGTAGCAGCGGCGCGATGTGGTAGAAGAGGAGCTGGTCAGCGCCGGCTTCGGCGGCGGACTCGGCGGCCTCGACGGGCGTGGTGTGGTAGGAGAGGATGTCGCGCGCGAGCTGGGCAGCCTGGCGATTGCCGACCGCCTCTGCCGCACTCGAGATGCGCTCGACGAGACGGTTGTCGAGGGCTTCGTGGACGAGCAGGTCCACGCCTCGTGCGTGCTCGATCAGATTGACTGATTTCGTCGTGTCGCCGCTGAGGACGACGGAACGGCCGCGATAGTCGATGCGATAGCCGACTGATTCTGAGACGGGCGGATGCGAGACGAGGAAGGCGCTGATCCGGACGCCGTCCTCGGTCTCGATGACCGTGTGCAGATCGCCTTCGGTTGGCAGCGGAAACGGCGCGGCTGCGAGTCCGCCGCCGCTTGGCGGCACGAATTCGGATCCGTGGTGCTCGACGCGATAGCCGATGTCCACGGAGTAGGCGCGGTTGAAGCCGTCGGCGATGTCGGTGACGACCGGCGGGCCATGCACGGCAAGCGGCTGGTCGGCGCCCGAGTTGACCCAGCGCAGAATGCCGAGCTCGCCCAGGCCATCGATGTGGTCGGAGTGGGCATGGGTGATCAACACCGCTTCGACGCGGCCGACGTTGACACCGAACCTCGTGAGGTTGCGCGCGCCGTTGGTGCCGGCATCGATCATGAAGAGGTGGGGTCCCGCCTGGATCGCCACGCAAGGGCCGGAGCGGTTGAGGTCTGCCAACGGGCTGCCTGCCCCGCAGAGCATCACGTGGATGCCGTCTGGCAGGTCAGCGAGGGCGTCACGGGTCATCGCGGCCGCGACCGCGAGATCGAGCACGCGCAGCGTCATCCGCTCGGGCAGCCGTGCGGCGAGCCGGCTGGCGAAGAACCGCGCCATGATCGCGAGGAAGATTCGTCTCATAGCACTCCTGTGACCCAATCGTGGTCAGATGCGCCGTCGTCAGCGTTCAGCGGTCGCAATCACGTCGCGATCGACGTGCCAACATCGTGGCCGGCCTTGTGGGTCTAGTGGGTGCCCTGAGCGGCCATCACGGTTGGCATGCCCTGCATGCCGCGCAGCGTATTGATCTCGCCGCGGTGACCATTGAAATGGCCCATCATGTGCAGCGAGATCGCTTCACCGACGCTTTCGGTGCCGTTGCGGGCGGGAATCTGGCGCTCGAGGTCGTCGTCAGATGCGCTGTCGAGAAACTCGTTGGTGCGCGCAAAGACGGCGTCCTGGTAGTCACCGAGCGCGTCGACGCTGCCGACACGGATGCCTTGTGCTTCTTCGTCGGTCATCATGCCGAAGCCCTTGAAGGGCAAGCCGGTGCGCTCCGCCCATTCCTCGCTCCAGATTTGGTCCTGTCCGGTGACGTTGCTCATCACCAGGTCCTCAACCCGCGAGGTGTGCCACAGACACCAGGCGATCGAGTGACTGCCTGAGTCGGGCACGAAGTGCAGCTGGTCTTCCGTGCCGTTGCGGGCGTCCTGAAGGGCGGCGTGGACGAAGGCCAGGTTGGCTTTGATGAAGGCGGCGGTGCTCATAGTGGTCTCCTCTTCCTCTGCGGGGATTCTACTCGCTGGTCACGGAGCTCGGTTGCAGACATTTCCGCCATGTTGCCAAGTTCGGGGTATGTTGGTGACGGAGTCCGACTCCCCTGCCCGCGCCCGCAATGGGCAATGATCGATTGAAGAGGTGGATGTTGTCTGCAATGTCGCTGCGATTACGTGAAGCCCACCGAGCTGCCGCCGTCACGGTCGCGCTTGCGCTCCTGATCACGGTCTCGGTCGCTGGAGGGGTCTTGCTCGCCCAGCGAGCCTCGGCGCAGGATGCGGTCCATACCCAGGTCAGCACGACTGCACCGCCAACCGTGTCTGCCACTGCCGAGTACCCCAACGCCGAGCTGAGCTGGGACTTTGATGCGGAGAGCATCACTCCAGCCGGCTGGGAGTTGGAGCTGTTCCAGGTGACGCGCGAGGATCACCCGGGCGCGGCAAACTTCTACATCCTCCCAGAGCAGTCAGCGGCGAGCCGGAGTCTCACCGATCCGTTGAGCGGCAAGACATTGGAGCAATGGCTGTCCGGCTTCCGGGTGAAGTACACGGTGCGGGCGATCTTTCATAACGCGGAACGGGACGCTCGCGAGCCAGGGATGGAGGGAACCTTCATCCTGGTCGTGCCGTCGACCGCACCTGTGAACGAGGTTCGCCGGGCCGCCCAGCCGAACTTGACCGCTACGGCCCAGCACCCGTCGGTCCAGCTGGACTGGACATTCGATGCCGAGAAGAGCACACCGCGTGGCTGGAGGTTGCACGGGTTCCAGCTGTCGAGTGCGGACCACCCGAGCAACACGAACCTGAGGATTCTGCCAGACGCGTCGGCCGACGCTCGGAGCTTCAGCGACACGCCGAGCCACAAGACGACGGAGCAGTGGGTGGAAGGGTTCCAGCTGCGCTACCACCTGCGGGCCGTGTTCCAGCGGGTGATCGACAACACGCTCCAGCCCAGCGCGGAGTTGAGCATCATCCTGACGGTCCAACCGACCGCTCCGAAGAGCGCCGTGCGCAACACTGCGGCGCCGACGGTGTCGGCGACCGCGAGTTACCCCAACGTTGAGGTCAGCTGGAATTACAGCGGCGCGTCCAACCCGCCGGCGGGTTGGAGGCTGGCTGGATTCCAGGTCTGGCGTGAGAGCGCCACGCAGAGCGCGGAACAGGGCGGATTCGGGAGCCTTCCCAACGCTGACCCCGACAATGCGGTCTTCCCCGTTCAGGCACCGACGGCCAGGAGCTACACCGACTCGGTGGACCACAAGTCGCGCTATGACTGGTTGGACGGATTCAACCAGCGGTACGGGGTGAGGGCGATGTTCCGGCGTGACCTTGACAACGCGCTCGAGCCCGGCCCGCGAGCCACCTACATCCTGGTCGTGCAACCGCCTGTGTCGCCGCAGGAGGTGATGAGCAACTACCCGGCGCCGACGCTGACTGCCGCGGCCCACGCCGACGGTGTGCAGCTGAACTGGACGTTCAACGAGGCAGCCTCGACGCCGCGAGGCTGGAAGCTCGGCGGCTTTTTGGTGAGTCGCTGGATCGAAGTCGGCCCGGACAAGAGCAAGCGCTACTTCTACGGTCCTCCCTACCGCGCGGTGACCGACCGCAGCTTCAAGGACACGAGGCTCGACCGCACGCCGGAGGAGCTTCGCTACGGCGGCTCGAAGATCAATTTCGCGGTTGGTGCGATGTGGATTCGGGTGATTGACGGTGATCGTCGGTTCGCTCAGAAGACGGAGCTCGAGTTCCGGGCACCTGGGATGCCGAACGTGCAGAACTTCCGAATGCGCTGGGGCGAGCAAGTGACCCAGCCGTACACGTGGGTGAACGAAGTGGTCTGGGATCGCCCGCATCTCGCGTGGGACAATCGCTTCCCGCGAGTGACCGGCTACACGATCTATCGGGACGGCGAGGAGATTGCGTCGCTCGGTGGTGAGGTCTTCAGTTACTCGTGGCAGACGAACACGCTCTGCGACGACGCGCAGAAGATCGAGATTCGGGCGCAGTTTGGTGTGTTCTTCAGCAGGCTCCTCTCGCCTGTCGACCAGCGCATCGCCGGCGGGATCCCGTGTACGGACTTCTAGTCAGCGACTGCGAGCGCTCGAGGGCACATGGCCCGAGGAGAACGAGACATGAACGCTGTACGAGGTGACCGCCGCCGAGTCTCGCTGCTCGGTGGAGTCATGGCCCTCGCGCTCGGATTGGCGGTCTTCGCTGCCGGGTCGATCCTGGAAACCGAACGGGGCGCCGCCCAGAAGATCGAGGAGTCTCCGGGCGTGGTGCGTAGCTCGTCCGCCCCGACGGTGACGGCGAGTGCTGAGTACCCGAACGCCCAGGTGAGCTGGCAGTACGACGCCGCGGCGAACTCGATTGCCGGCTGGAAACTGGTCTCGTTCCAGGTCTGGCGTCGGGGCGGCGTCGACGATGTGGAGTTTGGCAGCTTCGACAACGACCCGGACAGTGAGATATTCCCCGCGCAGGGAACGAGCACGAGGAGCTACACCGACTCGTTGAGCCACAAGACTCAGGCCAACTGGATCGACGGCTTCAAGGTCCGCTACTTCGTCAGGGCGGCGTTCCAGCGCGCATCGGATGGTCTGGTGCAACACGGCCAGCAGGGTGAGTTCTTCCTCGCCGTCCAACCTCCCGTGTCGCCATTGGACGTGGTGACCAAGTATCCGGGGCCGACGCTGACGGCCGTCGCTCACTCGGACGGCGTGCAGCTGAAGTGGCAGTTCAACGAAGCGGCAGCGTCGCCGCGGGGTTGGAAGCTCGCCGGCTTCCAGCTGACGCGCTGGAAAGAGACCAAGGCTGGCAACTTTGTCAGGGGCTCGCGGGTCTGGTTCAATGCTCCCTACCCGGTGCCGACGGATCGCAGCCTCAAGGACGCGCTGACCGGCACGACCATGGAGGAACGACTGCCGGGCGGCAAGTTCTTCTACTCGATCAATGCTTTCTACGACCGGCTGGTCGATGGCGCTCAACAGGTCGGCAAGAAGAGCTCGACGATCGTGTTCACAGCGCCAGAGTTGCCGAACGTGCGGAGCTTCCGACCTCGCTTGGGCACCTTCAGCACGAGCACCTTCAAGTGGTCTCAGCAGCTGGTTTGGCGTGCACCGCACCTGTCTTGGGGCAATCAGTTCCCGACGGTCAGCAGCTACATCCTCTACCGGGATGGCGAGCAATGGCAGACGCTTGACGGCAACACCCATTTGTACGAGTGGTGGCCAGACAACCCCTGCGAAGCCACCGAACGGTTCCACATACGCACGCGATACGGATTGTTCTTCAGCGGGCTGATCAATCCCGACGCCAGCATCGTGCACGGCGGCGATCTCCCGTGCAGCAATCTGCAGTAGACGATCGTTGTGCCCGCCAGGCTCGAGCATTAGAGAGGCGAACCCATGAATGCTGCACCGCTTGACCTCTGCCGATCGCTCACGAGGAACCGCATCGCGATCGCTCTGATGGCCCTCGCGCTCGGATTGGCGGTCTTCGCCGCTGGGTCGATCCTGGAAACCGAACGGGGCGCCGCCCAGAAGATCGAGGAGTCTCCGGGCGTGGTGCGTAGCTCGTCCGCGCCGACGGTGACGGCGAGTGCTGAGTACCCGAACGCGCAGGTGAGCTGGCAGTACGACGCCGCGGCGAACTCGATTGCCGGCTGGAATCTGATTTCGTTCCAGGTTTGGCGCCGGGGCGACGTCGACGATGTGGAGTTTGGCAGTTTCGACAACGACCCGGACAGTGAGATCTTCCCCGTTCAGGGAACGAGCACGAGGAGCTACACCGATTCGTTGAGCCACAAGACCCAGGCCAACTGGATCGACGGCTTCAAGGTCCGCTACTTCGTCAGAGCGGCGTTCCAGCGCGCCTCGGACGGTCTGGTGCAACACGGCCAGCAGGGCCAATTCTTCCTTGCCGTCCAACCGCCCGCTTCGCGACTTGCCGTGCTCAACGCTGATGGGGCGACCGTGGCCGCGACCGCGCAATACCCGGGCGCGTTGATCTCGTGGTCGCTCGACGCGGCGGCGGTGACGCCACGAGGCTGGCGGCTCGTCACGTTCAAGGTTGCCCGCTACAGCACGCAACTCGGAACGGTCGATCAGCGATTCCTCGATCAACACGAGGACGCTCGCAGTTTTACCGATCCGTTGAGCGCGGTGACGAGCAGCCAGTGGATTGCCGGATTCAAGTACCTCTACGGCGTCACGCCGGTCTATCAGCGCATCATCGGTGGGACGTTGGTGGACGGGAAACAGTCCGTCGCCCTGCTCACCGTGGAGGCGACGACGACGCCGCTGGATGTGGTGACCAACTACCCCGCGCCGACGCTGACGGCCGTCGCTCACTCGGACGGCGTGCAGCTGACCTGGCAGTTCGACGAGGAGGCCTCGACGCCGCCTGGTTGGAAGCTCGCGGGCTTCCAGCTGACGCGTTGGAAGGAGACCAAAGCCGGCAATCTGCTCCGCGGCTCGCGTGTCTGGTTCAATGCTCCCTACCCGTCGCCGACGGATCGCAGCCTGAAGGACCCGCTGACCGGCACGACCATGGAGGAACGACTGCCGGGCGGCAAGTTCTTCTACGCGATCAATGCCTTCTACGACCGGCTGGTCGATGATGCTCAACAGGTGGGCAAGAGGACGAAGCTCGTGTTCACTGCGCCGAAGCTGCCGAATGCGCGCAACTTCACGATCAGCGACGCGTCGCAAAACTATCGGCCACCGCTGCACACGCTGGTGGCGAGCTGGTCTGATCCGCACGTCAACTGGGACGCCACGGCCGGGTTCGACAATGTATCGAGCTACACCGTCTACCAACATGGCAACGAGATTCGGCATGAGCGGAGCATCGGCAGCTACGTGGGGTATCCGACCAATGACGGCAGCTACTCGTTCGACTTCAATGTCCAGTTGCGCTGCTCATTCGGCTTCCAGATTCGTGCGCACTACGGCCTCTTCTACAGCGATCTCGCTGGCTACAAGAACAACCGATCAGGCTGCTAGCGCACGGCCGCGGCAGGAGAAGTGTCAAGCGTGAGACAAGTTTTCGGGAGGTGCATCGCGGTTACCTGCATCGCTGGGTCACGAATGGCACAGCGGCGGTGTCGGCCGCTACTCGCGAGACTTCACGGTTGCAACACGTCCCATTGCGGGCTGCCGGCGGCTAGGTTGGACATATCGGCAAGCGACACAGCACTCCCGGAAAGGAGAATCGCATGCATAGGAACCCACGATTGAACAAGCTGAGGCCGGTTCTGCCCTTGCCCGGGCTGTCCTTGGCCCTGCCCCTGGCGTTGTTCTCGCTCCTGATTGGGCTGGCCGCGTTCGCAGCGATTTCGATCTTCGCCGCTGGCGGAGCGTCCGCCCAGGACGCAGCCTCGTTCAACGAGGTCCGCACTCGCGCCGCGCCGACCCTGTCGGCGACGGTTGACGAGCGAGGGATCGTGCTCAGCTGGACGTTCGACGCCGGCAATCCGACGGGCTGGAAGGTGAAGGAGTTCGCCTTCCTCCGGCGGGTCGGTTGGGAGTCGTTCGCGGCCCTGAGCAGCACCGCCAGTGGTCCGGACCGCACCTTTGTCGACGGGCTGGACACCGCGACCAAGAACAAGTACTGGGAGGGCACGGACCTCACCTACACCACACGCGCGGTCTACGAGCGACTTTCTGACGGCGTGACGATCGCCGGCACGCAGAGCAACAACGCGACCGTCGAGGGCGCCTACACGACGAGCCAGGTGCGAGCGGGGCATGAGCCCACCAACGTCACCGTGTCCCCTCATGCCACACACGTGCTCGTTGAGTGGGAGTTCGACGCGGAGAACGACACGCCACCGGGCTGGAAGCTGATCGGTTTCGCCGCGGGGCGTTACCTGTCGAGCAATATCCACGACGTCACGATGTTCCTGCCTCTGGAGAAGAGGAATCAGAATCCAAAGCAGCGCCGCGTCAAGGATTACATGACCGGCGTCCCCGAGAAGCAGCGGTCGCCAGGCTTCGAGTGGAACTACGGTGTGTTGGCCTACTTCGAGCGTTTGGCGAGCGGAACCTACGGCACGCGCAAGCAGGGCAATGCCGTGGTCGTGGTCTTTACCGCGCCGAAGCTTCCCAACGTGCGCAACTTCGCGATGAGCTCCGTGGCCTTGGGTGCCGTAGACGACCACCTGACCTGGGACCATCCGAATCCGGCCTGGGACTCGAGCACGGGGCTCGACACTGTGACTGGATACACTCTCAATAGAATCGGGGACCCGGTCTACTTGGCTGCCAACATCACCCGGTATCGGTACGCATACCACTGTATCAATTACCACTGGGAGATTCGCTCGCAGTACGGGCTGTTCTTCAGCGGTTGGCTCCGACCCGCGGACTATCGGGGCTGCAGCTGATGACACTGGGCGACGCGGACCGACCGCCCGCAGCGGTCGATCCGCGTCGCCGGCGGCGGCGGCATCGTGTGCTGATCGGCATGATCCGCCGCGATCCGCCGCTTGCGCCACTGTGGAGAGCGGGGCGGCTCGGCTAGACTTGACTGAGTCAAGTGAAAGCGAGTCGCCCTGTGCCAGCAACGCCCCATCGGCAACGGATCCTTTACCTCCTCGCTGGACTGATCGTCGGCGCGATTGCGACGAGCATGGTCTGGGCGGCGAATAGCGGCAGCGCCGACGTTCGGGTCGCCGGCCGCATTCTCGAGGATGGACGAGTCGAGATCGGTCTCCAACAGCGACTGAGCGACGACTCAGGATGGGGCGAGGTCGAACGACCCGAGTTGCGCTACCTCGCGCCGGACTCTG
>JAJDZG010000014.1 GCA_022824765.1 Dehalococcoidia bacterium
GACTAGGTCCCAGACTGCGCTGGGACGACGAGCCATGCCATCGTGCCAACGTCCGTCACTCCAGCCCCCTCTGTCACTACAGCCCCCTACGTCATTCCAGCTTGTCTGGAATCTCGCCTGGCCAGATACACAAACCGCGGACGAGGTCCCAGACTTCGCTGGGACGACGATCCACCACCCTCCCAACGTCCGTCATTCCAGCCCCCTCCGTCATTCCAGCTTGTCTGGAATCTCGCCTGGCTGGATACACAAACCGCAGACGAGGTCCCAGACTTCGCAGGGACGACGATCCCCGACCGCGGACTACGTGAATGTCCTCTGATAGCGTGAATGGGCGATCGGGAGCCTGCATCATGCCCACTGTCGACCTCGACCCGCTCCTGCACGGCGTCTCCAAGCCCGCCCGCTATGTTGGCGGGGAGTGGAACGTGATTGAGCACGACTGGCGCGAGCGCTCGGTGCGTTGGGCGCTGATCTATCCGGACCTCTACGACATCGGCCAGTCGAACGGCGGACTGGCGATCCTCTATGACCTGCTGAACCGCACGCCGGACACGCTGGCCGAGCGCTGCTACACGCCGTGGCCAGACATGGCCGACAGCCTGCGCGCGCACGGTCAGCCGCTGTTCTCGCTCGAGAACCGGCGCAGCCTGCGGGATTTCGACGCGCTGGGGTTCTCACTGTCGTACGAGCTGACCTACACCAACATCCTGGAGATGCTCGATCTCTCGGGCATCGCGATTCGCAGCCTCGACCGCGCTGAGGATGATCCGATCATCCTCGCCGGCGGCTCGGGCGCGCTGGTGCCGGAGCCGCTGGCGCCGTTCATCGACGCCTTTGTGTTGGGCGAGGCGGAGGATGTGATCCTGGAGATCAACGAGCTGCTGCACGAACGGCGCACGCAGGGCGCGTCGCGGCTCGACCTGCTGCGAGCGCTGGCGCGCACGCCGGGCGTGTACGTGCCGCGCTTCTATGAGTGGCGCTACGAGGCCGACGGCACGCCGGCGGAGATCGTGAGCACCGACGACGCGGCCTCGATTCCCGTTGTGAAGCGCTTCCTGCAGGGTCTGCCGCCGATCCTGACCACGCCGATTGTGCCGTATCTGCAGACGGTGCACGATCGCGCGGGCATCGAGATTCAGCGCGGCTGCACGCAGGGCTGCCGATTCTGCCAGGCGGGGATGATCTACCGTCCGTTGCGCGAGCGCACGCCGGAGGAAGTCGTCGCGGGCGCCAAGGAACTCTTCCAGAACACGGGCTTTGACGACCTGTCGCTGGTCTCGCTGTCCTCGACCGATCACTCGCAGATCAAGGGCATTGTGCGCGCGCTGCGCTCGGAGTTTGGCGACAACATCGGCATTTCGCTGCCATCGACGCGGGTGGACAGCTTCTCGGTCGATGTGGCGCTGCTCTGCTCGCCGCGCAAGAAACATTCAATGACGTTTGCCCCGGAAGCCGGCTCGCAGCGTTTGCGCAACGCGGTCAGTAAGGTCGTCGATGAACAGGACCTGCTCGACGCCGCGCGCAACGCCTTCGAGCAGGGCTGGACATCGATCAAGCTGTACTTCATGGTCGGCCTGCCGACGGAGACGATGTCGGACGTTGAGGGCATCGTCGACTGGGCGTCGCAGGTGAAGCAGATTGGCCGTCAGATCGTCGGTAATCGGGCGCGGGTGCGGGTGTCGACGTCGAATCACGTACCCAAGGCCCACGCTCCGTTCCAGTGGGCGCGGCAGGAGACGCCGGCCGAGCTTGAGCCCAAGCATCAGCTGCTCAAGCAGATGACGCGCAAGGCCCGGCTGGATTTGAGCTGGAACGACCCTCAGGAGTCGATCCTGGAGGGGGTGTTGTCGCGCGGCGACCGCCGCCTCGCGCCGGTGATCGAGACCGCCTGGCGCAACGGGGCGCGCTTCGACGCCTGGAGCGAGCACTTCCGCGAGGGTCTGTGGTGGGACGCGATGGCGCAGGAGGGACTGGATCCTGCGTTTTACTGTCACCGCGAGCGCGACCTCTGGGAGCGCTTCCCCTGGATGCACATCGCCTCCGGCGTCTCGGAAGCCTTCCTGCGCAAGGAGTGGCAGCGGACGTGGAACGAGCTGACCACCGCTGATTGCCGCGACGGCTGCAACGTCTGCGGGATGGAGCACGCGGCGCAGCTCTGCGAGCTGAAGCTGGGCGATTTGATTGCGAAGAAGCGAGCCGGCGCCGACGAGCTGATCAGCGTGTTGTAGGCGGCCGGATTCCAGGAATCGAGGTTGGTGGCGCCATGTCGCGAGACGTGCTGGAACATCTCATCTGGAGCCTCAACCAATCGTTTCGCGACAAGACCGAGCATTCACTGGTCGCCAACCTGTCCTCTGTGACGACCGACGATTTGGACACCGTCGTGCCCGGCGGCGGTCGGACGATGCGCGATCTGCTGATTCACTGCGCCGCGGTCAAGTGGATGCATGCCAACCACGCCTTCGGCGACGGCAGCGCCACCTTCTGGAGCACGTGGCCCAAGGACGACCCGGTCGGCGAGGCGTCGTATGAGGACCTGATGGAGTGGCTCTACGACTCTCACTACGAGGTGATCCAGATGGTGGCATTGCTGCAGAACGATGACGAGCTGTTGGTGAAGCGTCCGACGTACTTTGGCGCGCAATGGGAGACGAGGCGGATTCTGGACGCGATCGCCGTCCACGACGTGTACCACGCGGGCGAGATCAACCACCTGCGAGCGCTGCTGCAACAGGTCAAGTAGCTGGTCAAGTCGCTGGCTGCCCCCGCGGCAATCTCAGGCGGGATCGCGTGGAGGATGAAGTTCGCGGTTGCGAAGTACTAGACTGTCCTGCGTGTTCTGAGAAGTAGTGCGCTCCCATTCGCGCGAGAGGACTGACCATGTCTGACACCACCACCGAACGCGTCGATGCCGTCGTCGTCGGGGCCGGATTCTCCGGCCTGTACATGCTGAAGCGGCTGCGCGATGAGCTCGGCATGACCAGCCGGGTCTTCGAGGCCGGCGACGGCGTCGGCGGCACCTGGTATTGGAACCGCTATCCGGGCGCGCGCTGCGACTCGGAGAGTTACGTCTACTGCTTCAGCTTCGACGACGACCTGCTGCAAGAGTGGAACTGGAGCGGCAAGTACCCCGAGCAGCCGGAGATTCTGCAGTACCTGAACCACGTCGCCGACCGCTTTGACCTGAAGAGCGGGATCAGCTTCAACACCCGCGTGACGTCGGCCCACTACCAGGACGACGATGGCCGCTGGGTGGTCGAGACGGACCAGGGCGACCGCGTCTCGGCCAAGTATCTGATCACCGCGATCGGCTGCATCTCGACGGGTCAGATTCCGAAGATCGACGGGCTCGACTCGTTCACGGGCGAGTGGCACCACACCGGCGCCTGGCCGCACGAGGGTGTGGAGTTCGCTGGCAAGCGCGTCGCCGTGATCGGCACGGGCTCGAGCGGCGTGCAGTCGATCCCGGTGATCGCGCGGGAGTGCGAGCACCTGACGGTCTTCCAGCGCACTCCGCAGTACACGATCCCGGCCCAGCACGGCACCGTCGACCAGGCCTTCCTCAAGGAAGTCAAGGCGAACTACCGCGACATCCTGAACGAGGCCAGGGTCTCGGCGGCGGGCTTCCCCTACGACGCCTCCGAGACGTCGGCGCTGGAAGTCAGCGACGAAGAGCGCCTGGAGACCTACGAGCGGCTCTGGGAAAAGGGCGGCTTCCACTTCATGCTCGGCTCTTACAGCGACATTGCGCTCGACCGCCGCGCCAACGACACGGCGTCGGAGTTCATCCGCGGCAAGATTCGCGAGATCGTTGACGATCCGGAGACGGCCGAGAAGCTGCTGCCGCGCGATCACCCGTTCGCCTCCAAACGCGCGCTGATCGACACCAACTACTTCGACACCTACAACCGCGACAACGTCGACCTGGTCGACATCCGCCACTTCCCGATCGAGGAGATCACGCCAACCGGGCTGCGCACCACGGACGGCGCGGAGTATGAGGTGGACATCATCGTCTTCGCCACCGGCTACGACGCGATGACGGGGACGTTCTTCAAGATGGACATTCGCGGCCGCGAGGGCCGCGAGCTGAAGGAGAAGTGGTCGGACGGCCCGCTGACCTACCTCGGCCTGGCCACGGCCGGCTTCCCCAACATGTTCATGATCACCGGTCCCGGCTCACCC
>JAJDZG010000058.1 GCA_022824765.1 Dehalococcoidia bacterium
TATGCCCCACCAGCCCCCTAACCGTCATTCCAGCTTGTCTGGAATCCCGCCCGCTAACCCACACCAAACCCCAAACGAAGCCCCACACCGTCACTCCAGCAAACCCCCGTCATTCCAGCTTGTCTGGAATCCCGCCCGACAATCCGACCCACCCAGCACACAACCCAACAGGTTCATCCACCCAACGATCCCGCGCCGCACCACCACTACGACACCTCATGCGGAGTCGTCAGCACCACCTGACCACCAAGCGCCACCGTCAACACCCCGCGATCTCCAAAACGCGCGACAAACTCCAACCCTTCCAGCACCTCGACCTCGCGTATCCCCTTGACCACCCATACGTGCGGACCCACCGCCACATCGATGCGGTCAATCGACGGCCACATCAACACGCGGATATTCCCGCTCTCCGAACGGTGAACCACCTGCCAGACGCCCACAGCATCGCCATCACCAGGCAAATCAAACGGCTGCCGTTCGGCCGATTGGCCAAACAGCTCGGCGACCGCCCTCACTGCGTCCATCGAGACGCCCTCAAAGGACTGCCGCGCCCTCACGATGTCGTGTCCCGCTCGGATGGCTCATAGAACACCGCGCCGCCGATCTCCTCCGGCAGATACCGCTGATCCGGCGCGACGCCGCCCTCGTAATCATGCGCGTACTGATATCCCCTGCCGTATCCGTGACGCGACATCAGACCCGTCGCCGCGTTGCGCAAGTGCAGCGGCACCGGAAGCGCGCCGTGCTCGCGGACCGCACTCGCGGCCGCCCCGTAGGCCCGCATCGCCGAGTTGCTCTTGGGCGCCCGCGCCAGGTAAATCGCCGCCTCCGACAGCGCCAGCGAACACTCCGGCATCCCAATCAAGTGAGTCGCCTGCTGCGCCGCCACCGCCAGCGCCAACGCCTGCGGATCCGCCAGGCCAACGTCCTCCGCCGCCAGAATCACGATCCGACGCGCCACGAACATCGGATCCTCGCCCGACTCCAGCAGCCGCGCCAACCAATACACCGACGCATCCGCATCCGAACCCCGCACCGACTTGATGAACGCAGAAATCGCATCAAAATGCGCGTCCCCGTCCTTGTCATACGGCAGCGCCCGTTGAGCCACGCTCGCGACCGTGTCCAACGTCACCCGACCGCCTCGACTCGCCGCGTCCCGCACCGCCGCATCCAGAGCATTGAGCGCCGTTCGTGCATCGCCGCCGCCAACCCGAGCCAGCGCAGACAGCGCAGCAGCCTCCACCTCAGGAGGATTCGGACCAACACCACGCACCTCATCCCCAAGCGCCCGCTCCAGCAACCCAACGATCTCCTCCGCCCCCAACGGCTCCAACCGAAAGACCCGCGCCCGACTCAGCAGCGGAGCAATCACCTCAAACGACGGATTCTCCGTCGTCGCTCCGATCAGCGTGATCGTGCCGTCCTCCACGGCATGCAGAACGGCGTCCTGCTGCGACTTGTTGAAACGGTGAATCTCGTCAATGAACAGGATGCTGCGCGCCAGACCGTCCCGACGCCCAGTTTCAGCCTCCCCGATCACTCGACGCAGATCGGCGACCCCACTCGAAACCGCCGACAGCGTCGTGAAGCGCATCCCGCTCACGCCCGCCACCACCCGCGCGATCGTCGTCTTGCCGCAGCCCGGCGGACCCCACAGCACGCACGACGGCAACGCGCCAGACTCAATCGCCCGCCGCAGCGGCCCGTTCGCGCCCAACAGGTGCTCCTGGCCGACGATCTCATCCAACGTGCGCGGACGCATCCGAGCCGCCAGCGGCGCGCCCCGATCCAGCTCTCGCCCGCCGTCGAACATGCCGCGCATTCCGGGCATACCGCCGACCGGTGCGCTGCGGCTCGACGGCGATCTCTGGCGGCCCATGCGCTGAGGGTAGCCGTTCCAATCCCCAACAAGCTTGACCAACGCGGCCAACGCAGACCGTGTGCTAGCCTCTCCCCAGCACAGCGTCCAGGTGCCCGTCCCGGGAGAATAGGGAAGACGGTGAAACTCCGTCGCGGTAGCGCCACTGTGAGCGGGGCTCGCAAGAGCCGACACGGGAGCTGACGTCCACTGCCTCACGGCGGGAAGGACCCAGCATCATTCCCCCGCAAGCCAGGAGACCTGCCTGGACGCGAGGCGACAACTCTCCGCGTCAGAGAGGGTCCCTCGATCGCCCCGCGCCGATCCAGCGCAATGGCAGGTCGACCTGACTCCCTTCAGCGGAAGCGGCTGAAGGGACAAGCCAGTGGCCATCAGCGTCCTCTCGACCTGGCCCGACCGCGTTCGACGACGCCCCAGCCCCCTCGCATCCTTCCGACAACGTGGCGTCACCAGCCGCCTCACCCTGGGCGCCGCTGCCCTCTCTCTGCTCGTCATCCTCGTCGGACTCGCCGCCCTCAGCATGGGACCCGTCGACATCCCGCTCACACGCGTCGCCTCAATCGCCCTGTCGGCCGTGGCAATCGACGGCGCAGAATTCACCCGCACCGAACAACTCGTCATCGAACAGATTCGCCTCCCGCGAATCGTCGTCTCCGCGCTCGTCGGCATGGCCCTCGCCGTCGCCGGCGCGACCATGCAGGCCCTCTTCCGCAATCCCATGGCCGACCCCGGCATCATCGGCGTCTCCGCCGGCGGAGCGTTCGGTGCCGTCATCGCCATCGCGACCGGCGCAGCCGGTTGGTTCTTCCTCTCCCTGCCCGCATTCGCATTCGTCGGAGCGCTCGGCGCCGCCTTCCTCGTCTACGGCATCGCCCTGCTCGGCGGTCACTTCTCAATGGCCGCCCTGCTCCTCGCCGGAGTCGCAATCAGCGCCCTGCTCGGCGCCATCGTCTCCGCCATCGTGATCACCCTGCCCGACAACGAAGCACTCCGCGAAGTCCTCTTCTGGCTCGCCGGTGGACTCGACGGACGCTCCTGGGAACACGTCCGCATCGCCGCTCCTCTGATCCTCGTCAGCGCCGCCATCCTCTTCCTCTTCGCACGAGACCTCAACCTGCTCATGCTCGGCGACGACGAAGCCCGCTCCATGGGCGTCCGCGTCGGCGCAGCCCGTCTGCTGCTCCTCGCCGCTGCCTCACTCGCCACCGGCGCCGCCGTCGCCGTCAGCGGCACCATCGCCTTCGTCGGACTCGTCACCCCACACGTCCTGCGCCTCTTGCTCGGGCCCGACAACCGAGTGCTCCTGCCCATGAGCGCACTCGGCGGCGCGATCTTCGTCATGCTCGCCGACACCGCCGCCCGCACCATCATCGAACCCGCCGAGTTCCGCGTCGGCATCCTCACCGCCCTCGTCGGCGCACCCTTCTTCATCTTGCTGCTGCTCCGCAACAAGCGTCGGGTGCAGTCGCTGTGAACCACAGTCCCAGAAAAGGAGTCCCCATGCCCGCACTCTCAGTTGGACGACGATTGCCCCTTGCATTGTCCCTTCCATTGCCACTTGCAAGAGTCCTGCTGCTCCTGACCCTGGCCGTCGGCCTCATCGCCGCCGCCTGCTCCGATGACGCACCCCCTCAGGCCCAACAGACCCAGCAAGCCCAGCAAGCCCAACAGCAGGACAACACCGCTCGCGCCTTCGAGGGTGTCCCCGGCATCGTCGACCCGACAAACCTCGGCTGGCCCCGCGACGTCGAGGGCCTCAACGGCATCGTCACGATCCCCGCCAAGCCACAACGCATCGTCACACTCTCCGTCGGACACGACGAAATGACGCTCGCCATCGTCCCCAACCAGCGGCTCGTCGCCGTCGGCTCCTCGACCAAGAACGAGACCTACTCCAACGTCTCGGACCACGTCCAGGACAAGGACGAAGCCACCCGCGACCCCGAAGTCATCATCGCCGCCTCGCCCGACGTCGTCGTCACCAGCCCCTTCATGGCCGCCGAAGTCGTCGACGCCGTCCATCGCGCCGGCATTCCCATCATCCAGACCGAGCTCACCCAGGGACCCCAGCCGCGCCTCGATGCCATCCTCCTGATGGGCTACATCTACGGCGAAGAAGAGCGCGCCATCGCCTTCGAGCAAGAGGTCCGCGAACGCTTCGAAGCAGTCACCGCAGCGACCGATCCGCTCCAACCCAAGCCGCGCGTCCTCGCCCTCACCTCCTACTCCGACACCCTCTGGGTCGCCGGACGCGACTCCACAGAAGGCGGCGTCATCCTCGCCGCCGGCGGCCTCAACGCCGCCGACGAAGAGGGCATCGTCGGCAACGCCACCATCAGCCTCGAAGGACTGATCGCCATCAGCCCCGACATCATCATCATCCCCCAACCCATCGACTTCGGCGCAGAAGACTTCCGACAGAGCCTGCTCGACAACGAAGCCCTCGCCGAACTGCCCGCCATCGCCAACGCCGAAGTGCACGTCGTCACCAGCAAGCACTTCACCACCCTCTCCTTCTGGAACATCCGCGGCGTCGAAGAGTTGGCCCACCTCCTCTGGCCCGATCAGATCGCAGAACCCGCGGGCGCATCCTTCAGCTTCCCCCAGTAAGCGCTCCCAGAGCACGCAAGGAGTCGCCCCATGACGCTGAACACAACCACCCTGAACAACGGCGCAACCAACGGCGCCGCCGCAATCGAAGCCCGCGACGTCGGCGTCAGCATCGACGCCGCACGACTGCTCGACGGCGTCGACCTCTCAGCCGAACGCGGCCGATTCGTCGGACTGATCGGCCCCAACGGCGCCGGCAAGTCCACCCTGCTCCGAGCTCTGGCCAGCGTCCTCCGCTACCAGGACGGCGCCGTCTCCCTCTTCGGCCGAGACCTCGAAGCCCTCTCCTCACGCAACATCGCAGAACTGCTCGCGCTCCTGCCCCAGACGCCGCCCTATTCGCAAGGCTTCACCGCCGTCGAACTCGTCCTCATGGGGCGCTACCCCCACCTCGGACGCTTTCAGGTCGAGGGACGCGAGGACGAACGCATCGCCCATGAGTCCATGCGCCTCACCGAGACCGACGCCTTCCACGAGCGCAGCGTCGACACCCTCTCAGGCGGCGAACGACAGCGCGTCTTCCTCGCCCGTGCGCTCGCCCAGCAGCCGCAAATCCTCCTCCTCGATGAACCGACATCCAACCTCGACATCCTCCATCAACTCAAGATTCTCACCCTCGTCCGACGCCTCGTCGACGACGGCTTGACCGTCGTCACCGCAATCCACGACCTCAACCTCGCCGCCCGCTTCTGCGACCGCCTCGTCCTGCTCAACCGCGGACGCGTCGTCGCCGACGGATCGCCCGAAACCGTGATCAAGCCCGACGTCGTCGAGCGCGCGTTCGGCGTCCGCTCCGCCGTCTACCGAGACCCCGCCACCGGAGCCCTCGCCGTCAGCCTGATCGAACCAGTCGCAACGGAGGCCGCCGATGTCGCCGCAACCTGATCCTGCCCAACAGCCAACGCGCGGCGCCCCCAAAGGCCCCCGACTCCGCAAGGGACTCGTCATCGTCAACACCGGCAACGGCAAAGGCAAGACCACCGCAGCCCTCGGCCTCCTCTTCCGCGCCTGGGGACGCGGACTCGACGTGCGCATGTTCCAGTTCATCAAACACTCCACCGCACGCTTCGGCGAGCACCGCGCCGCAGACAAAATCGGCCTGCGGATCGAGGCGATGGGCGACGGCTTCACCTGGCTCTCCAAGGACATGGACGAAACCACCGCCCTCGCACAGGAGCAGTGGCGCCGCTGCCGCGACGCCATCCTCAGCGGCCCCGAAGACGTCATCGTCCTCGACGAGTTTACCTACGCAATGCACTACGGCTGGGTCGACACCCAGGAAGTCATCGACACCCTGCGCCAGCGCCCGCCCCAGATGCACGTCGTGATCACCGGCCGCAACGCCCCCGAACCACTGATCGAACACGCCGACCTCGTCACCGAAATGACGCTGATCAAGCACCCGCTCGAGGACCAGGGCATCAAGGCGCAACCAGGCATCGAGTTCTAGAGGCATCGATGTCGACGATTGAAGAAGTCATTCAGGCAATCGATCCCCTCGATCACGCCTCTATGGACGCCGCCGCCTCCCGTCAGCAACAGCTCACCAAGCCGCCCGGCAGCCTCGGACGCCTCGAAGCACTCTCCATCCAACTCGCCGGCATCCAGAGAACCGCCCGACCCACCACCGATCGCAAGCGCCTGATCCTCGCCGCCGCCGACCACGGCGTCGCCGCCAGCGGCGTCAGCAGCTATCCACAGGACGTCACCGCTCAGATGCTCCGCAACTTCCTCACCGGAGGCGCAGCCGTCAACGTCCTCGCCCGACACGCTGGAGTCGACCTCACCATCGTCGACGCCGGCATCGCCAAGCCCCTCGATCCCTCCCCGCAGCTCAACACCCTCCGCTTCGGACCCGGCACACAGAACATCGCAACCGGTCCAGCCATGTCCCGCGAGACCGCAGAGGCCACCGTCCGAGCCGGCATCGCACTGGCCCAGGACGCGGCCGCCGACACTGACCTCCTCGCCGTCGGGGAGATGGGAATCGCCAACACCACCGCCGCGGCCGCCGTCGTCTCCTGCCTCAGCGGCCGACCGCCAGCCGAGACCACCGGCCGCGGCGCATCACGCACTGACCAGCAGCTATCAGCGAAAATCGCCGTGGTCCAGCAAGCCATCGCCCTCAACAACCCCGATCAATCAGACGGCCTCGACGTCCTCCGCTGCGTCGGAGGCTTCGAGATCGGCGTACTCGCAGGCGTCATGCTCGGCGCCGCCGCGACCCGAACTCCAATCATCCTCGACGGAGCCATCACCGCCGCCTCAGCGCTCATCGCCCAGTCCATCGCCCCGCTCAGCGTGGACTACATGATCGCCGGCCACCGCTCCGTCGAGCGCGGACACGCCGTCGCCCTGCGCCAACTCGGACTCACCCCGCTGCTCGACCTCGACCTGCGCCTCGGCGAAGGCTCCGGAGCCATCCTCGCGCTCGGCCTCGTCGACGCAGCAGCCGCCTGCTTAAGCGAAATGGCAACCTTCTCAGAGGCCGGCGTCGCAGATCAGACCGCAACTCCATGAACAGCCTGCGCGCCGCATTCGGCTTTCTGACCATCCTCCCCGTCGCGCCCAATCGCGCCCCTGCCGCCGCCGACCGCGCCTGGTTTCCCCTCGTCGGACTGCTGCTCGGCGCCGGCCTCGTCGCAATCGACGCCGCCGCCCGAGAACTATTGCCGCCCTTGGTCGTGGGCGCGCTCCTCCTCGCCGCCTTGCTCATCCTCACCCGCGGACTCCACATGGAGGGTTGGCTGGACTGCTGCGACGGACTGCTCGGCGGACACACCCCCTCCGACCGACTCCGCATTCTGCGCGACACCCACGTCGGCGCATTCGCCGTCATCGGCGGCGCGGCGCTGCTCCTGCTCCAATGGAGCCTGCTCGCCAGCCTCCCCGACGACCAACGCATCGGCCTGCTCCTCGTCTGTCCCTGCTTCGGACGCCTGGCGATGCTCGCCGCCATGGACGCCTTCCCATACGCCCGAACCGACGGACTCGGCAGCGCCTTCGCAGTCGACCGTCACTGGCGACACGCGGCCTTCGGCGCCGCAACAGCACTGCTGGCAGCCGCACTCGCGCTCGGACCCGGCGGACTCGCCCTCTGCACCATCGTCCTCGCCGCCGCACTCCTCGCCGGTCGCTGGATCACCCGACTCCTCGGCGGCCTCACCGGCGACGCCTACGGCGCCATCAACCAGATCGGCGAGGTAACGACACTCATCCTCGGCCTCGCGCTCGCACCCCAGCTCCCCAACCTGTTCGACTCCGTCATCTGGTAGCCATCTGCGAGCAATGAGACGAGAGGACTCCCAATGGAACCCACCACCTGGTACCTGCTCAGACACGGCGAGACCACCTGGAACCGTGAGCTCCGCATTCAGGGCGCGACCGACGTCCCGCTCAACGACATCGGCCGAGCCCAAGCCGCCGCGCTCGCGCACCGCCTCGGCTCGGAGGCCTTCCACGCCGTCTACGCCAGCGACCTCGCCCGCGCCATCGAGACCGCCCAGATCGCGACCGGCCGAACCGAGCTCGCCATCCACTGTTGCCCCGAGCTTCGAGAACTCTCCTACGGTCGCTGGGAAGGCCTCACATCGGACGAAGCGCAAGCCCTCAATCCCACCGACTACCAGAACCGCTTCGACGGCCGACGCGAAGACTTCGCCGCGCCCGAAGGAGAAACGTCCGTCCAACTCCTCGAACGAGTCCGCCGCTTCCACGACGCAGCCCGATCGCGGCACGAGCCCGCGCAACGCATCCTCGTCTGCGCACACGGCGGCTCCCTCCGAGCCCTGCTCGTCTGCCTCTTGAACCTGCCCCTCACCAGCCTCTGGAACTTCGACCTCGCCAACGCCAGCCTCGCGATCGTCAAGACATGGCCCCAGGCAGCCGTGCTCGAACGTTGGAACGACGTCAGCCACCTGTCCGACCTGGAGTTCCCGCAATGAGCAGCCGACTCACCCTCATCCTCGGCGGCGCCCGCGCCGGCAAGAGCAGCCTCGCCCAGCGAGAAGCCACCGATTCCGGCGGACGCGTCCTCTTCCTCGCAACCGCCGAGCCGCTCGACGACGACATGGCCGACCGCATCGCCCGTCACCAGGCCGATCGCCCCAGCAGCTGGCGCACCATCGAAGAGCCGCTCAACCTCGTCGACGCCCTCACCCCGTTCCCTCCCTGCGACATCGTCCTGCTCGACTGTCTGACCCTCTGGGTGAGCAATCTGCTGATCCGCAACCAATCGACCGACGCCTCGCTCGAAGCCGCCGCCCTCCTCGATCACATCGCCGCCAACGACGCACACTGGATCGTGGTCAGCAACGAGGTCGGACTCGGCATCGTCCCCGACTCAGTCCTCGGCCGCCGCTTCGCCGACGAGCTGGGCCGCGTCAACCAGCTCGTCGCCGCCGCCGCTGACGACGTGGCGTTCGTCGCCGCGGGGATACCCATCTGGCTCAAGGCCCGGCCAACTAGCAGCTAGACTCTGCGCGGAGAGCGAGCACTGCCATGAGCACCGCATTCGTCCAAGCCGCGCAACATGCCTGACAACCCCAGCGGCCCCGCCAGCTACGTCGACCGCGACAGCGAATCGCCCGCCGCACAAGAGGTGCGCGAGGCCGTGCGCATCCACGACATCCAGACCCTCCCGCCAGACATCGGCCGCTGGCGTGCCGCCGTCTTGATCGGGCTCTTGCCCTACGACGACCCCGCCGTCGTGCTCACCGTCCGATCTCACCAGGTCGAACATCACAAGGGCGAAATCTCCTTCCCCGGCGGCGCGCTCGATTCCCTCGATGAACACCCCATGGCCGCCGCACTGCGCGAGGCCGACGAAGAGGTCGGGCTGCGACCCGAACACGTCGAAGTGCTCGGCGAACAGTCCCACTACCGCACCATGTCCGACTTCCACGTCACCCCCTACGTCGGACTGATCGACCGTGCCCCATATCCCTTCCGCCCCCTCGCCATCGAGGTCGGCGAGATCATCACCCCAACCCTCTCCCACCTGCTCGACCCCGCCAACGTCAAGTTCGAGCGCCGCGAACGTGATGGTCAGGCCTTCTTCATGCGCGAGTACTGGTACGACGGCCACCGAATCTTCGGCGCCACCGCCACCATGCTCGGCCGCTTCCTCGACGACATCGCAAGACTCCGCGGCCTGCCATTCCCATCGCCCGACTCAGACCAACGCAAGCTACGCTAGAGATCCCGGGGCCGTAGCTCAGCCGGGAGAGCGCCGCCCTTGCACGGCGGAGGTCAGGGGTTCGATTCCCCTCGGCTCCACCATCACACTCCCCAAACCGCGACAAACACCGAGTGTCCCCATGCACATCCTCCGCCGCCACTCCTGTGCTACGATCCCCTCGAGCTGGTGATCAGAGCGCGGTGGCACCACCCGTTCCCATCCCGAACACGGAAGTGAAACGCCGTAGCGCCGACGATACTGGGGGGGCAACCCCCTGCGGAAAATAGGCCATCGCCAGCTCGCTCAAAACAACCAACCGCCCGGCGCCTCCCAAAGGCGCCGGGCGGTTCTCCTTCCCACAAATCCCAAGATCCCAAAATCCCAACCCCCGCTTCCCCCAGGGGCCCGCTCGGCCTCCCCCAATCAACACCCCAAATCCCAAGATCCCAAGACCCCAAGATCCCAAGATCCCAAGATCCCAACCCCTGGTTCCTCCAGGGGTCTGCTCGGGTTCCCGTTCCCGATCACAGATCCCAAGCCCCGCTTCCAACAGCCATCCGCTCGGGCTCCCAATCAAGACCGCAGCCCCACTGTGATACGATTCGGCAAACCCCAGAAAG
>JAJDZG010000152.1 GCA_022824765.1 Dehalococcoidia bacterium
AGCCCAACCACCCTCACACCAGCCCCCTCAGTCATTCCAGCTTGTCTGGAATCTCGCCCCCCAACGCCAGAGCCCACACCAGCCCCCCAACCGTCAGCCACGCAACTCACAACCCCCAACAAACGCACACACGTTCTGCTAAAGTGACCTCCCAACACCAACGAGAGGACACCGACCATGAACCCCACAACCAACCGAACAGACCCGAACCCAACCGAACAAACCCACACAAAACCTGAACGAACCCTGAACACCCAAACCCACCATCACCAGCCCCCCACTGCAAATCACCGCCAACCACCCGCCCACACAAAAATCCACCTGAACACCGAACAGACCCTCGCCGCTCTCCCTAACCCCGCCGGCCAGACCACTATCGTGCAGCTGAGCACCTGACTTGGAATCGCGCTATGACCACCACGCTCAGCCCACCGACCGACGCCGCAACGCTGAGTCCACCGCACCGGGGCATCCTCGCCCTCAGATTGCCCGAGCAATGGGCACTGACCGACGACTGCCTCGAACAGCTCTGCCAGCTCAATCCTGAGTGGCGGCTCGAACGCGGTCATTACGGCGAACTGGTGGTGAATATGGGATCCGGCGGACCGAGCTTCATGATCACTGTGGAGATTCTCGCAGCCCTCTTCCCCTGGGCGAAGTTGAACGGCGCATTCGCGTTCGGCGCTGACGCGAGCTTCAACGTCATCGATCCCCTCGGCGGCGAGCCGATGCGCAACCCCGACATCTCGTTCCTCACCACTGACCAGATGGCCTCCATGGGTGGCTCCCCACCGTTGCGCGGATTCTGGCCCGTGTGCCCGGCGTTCGTCGTCGAAGTTCGGTCACCAGGCGACACGCTTCGCAATCAGCAGGGGCGCATGGTCGACTGGCTCCGCTTTGGTGCGCAACTCGGCTGGTTGGTCGACCCACAGAATCGCGATGTCTGGATCTATCGACCCGACCACGAGTCGGAGCAGCGGCACGAGCCGTCAGTCGTCGATGGCATAGCGCCGATCGATGGCTTCAGCATGGACTTCGCTCCAATCTGGCGCCTGATGGACGACGCGGAAGCGGCAGACGCCGGCGCCGAGTAGCCTCTCACCATGCCGCCCCTCACCGGACTCCGAGTCCTCGACCACGGCCACGTCTGGGCCGGTCCTCTGCTCGGCATGTTCCTCGCCGACCTCGGAGCCGAAGTCATCAAGATCGGTGCTCCCCACCGACGCTCCGGCGTCTCCATCGGCGGCTCCCAGGCGCCCGTCGGCTCCATCGGCGGCGACCGCGGCTCCACCGCCCCTGACGATCCCCGCGCCTTTCACGGACTCGACCGCGGCAAGAAGTCCATCACCATCCACCTCGGCGACCCCCGCGGCCGCGAACTCTACCTCCGCCTCGTCCAACAGGCCGACGTCGTGCTCGAGAACTTCTCCCCTCGCGTCATGCCCTCGCTCGGGCTCTCCTACGACGACCTCGCCGCCGTCAACCACCGCATCATCATGATCGCCCTCTCCGCATCCGGTGCCACCGACGGACCCTGGCGCAATCTGGTCACCTACGGACCGTCCCTCGCTGCGCTCTACGGACTCAAATCCCTGCTCGGCTATCCCGACGATCCACAGCCCCGCGAGGACACCGCCGACCTCGATCCCACCGCCGCCGCCCACGCGTTCGTCGCCCTCCTCGCCGCGCTCGAGTTCCGCGACCGCACCGGACGCGGACAGTTCATCGACCTGGCACAGGGCGAGGCCACCCTGCAGCGCGCCGCCGTCCCCCTCATGGATTGGCTCCTCAACAACCGCGACGCCGGACCTCGCGGCAACCGCGCCGCCGCCCTCGCGCCGCACGGCGTCTACCCCGCCGACGGCGACGATCAGTGGTTGGCCATCGTCGTCCGCTCAGACACCGAGTGGGCCGCCCTCTGCGCCCTGGCCCCGCAGCTCGATCAGCCGCAGTGGTCCACCATGCTCAGCCGCCTCTCCGACCAGGACGCCCTGGACGACGCGATCGCCGCCTGGACCCGAGAGTTCGAGGCAATGGACCTCGCAATCCAGCTGCAGAGCGCCGGCCTGCCCGCCTTCCCCATGATGGACCCCACCGCCCTGCTCATCGACGAAGACTACGCCGCGCTCTCCAACGCACACATCGACCTGACCGCCGAGCCGTCCGCCCCCGTGCGCGGCGGCGGACTCTTCACCGGCGCGCCCTGGAAGCTGGAACGCACCCCAGCCGCACTCGCCGGCCCCATCCCCAACGCCGGCGAGCACGACGACCACATCTACGGCACACTCCTCGGCCTCGACCAAACAGCACGCCAGGACCTCCGCAAGGCCGGAGTCATCTAGCCGCCCCGCTTCCCCCTCATGTCCTCCTCCGCCTCCCGTGTGCCGCGAAAGAAGTCGCCGCGCTCCTCCTCCGACGCATCGCCGCTCAGCCGACGGCGTGCGAGCATCGCACGGCTCGCCGACCGACTCGCCACTCGGAAGCCCTCGTCCGACGGCGCGAAGTTCTGGATCCCGCGACGGTCGATGCCCAGCCCCAGCCCGGTCTCGTAGGAGTCCTGGTTCGCGCCCATGAAGACAAACACCCAACCACGCTGCTGGCGCTCAGTGATCGCCTTGAAGATCGCCGCGCGGTCGTAGCGCCGGCTCGCGTTCTCCAGACCGTCGCTGTAGATCAGCACCGTCTGCTGCTCAGCAGGCCGACCGTGACGCCTGCAATACTCCTCCCGACGGTCGGCAAGCTCAATCACCCCGCCGATTGCGTCGTACAATGGAGTCGCCGCCCGTGGCCGAAACTGCGAACGGATCAGCGGACGCAGATTCTGCAGGCGGATTCCCTCGACGATCAGGTGCAGCGGCTCCTCCGAGTCGAACGTCGCCAGGGTCACGCGGCAATCCCCGGGCTCGCTGCGCTGACCCTCGATGAACTCGTTCGTCCCCTCGACCACCGCGTCGCCGAACGACGACATCGATCCCGACCGGTCGAGCAGGATCCAGAGCTGGTGCCGCTCGACCTCCTCGCCCGTCTGCCGGCCCGTGCGTTGTTCCCTGGACTGACTCATCCGACCGTTCCTTTCGCGTCGGCCAGACTCGCTGGCCGTCCTTCGTGTCACTAAGACACTAACAAGAACGAGAGATGGTGTCAAGTGGACACTTACACAGCCCGCCGCCCAGCTATCATCAGTTCGCTACACCACTCAACATGAGAGGAACCTGGCCATGTGCCACCGATTCGACGCCTTACCCGCCATCACCCCCATCGCCGGCGCCGCCGTCGACGTTGAAGACCTCACCCTCACCGCATCCGACGGCGTCGAGTTCGCCGCCTTCCATGCCCGCGCTGAGACCCCAACCGGGCCCGGCATGGTGATCCTGCCCGACGTGCGCGGACTCTTCCGCTTCTATGAAGAGCTCGCCATCCGCTTCGCCGAGATCGGCGTCGACGCCGTCGCCATCGACTACTTCGGACGCACCGCCGGCAACGCCAAGCGCGACGCCGAGTTCGACTTCTGGCCGCACGTCCGCGCCACCACCGCCGACGGCGTCGCCGCCGACACCGCTGCCGCCGTCGCCGTGCTCCGCGCCAACGACGCCAACCGACCCGTCTTCACCGTCGGCTTCTGCTTCGGCGGCTCCAACAGCTGGCTGCAAGCCTCCTCAGGACATGCGCTCGCCGGCGCCATCGGCTTCTACGGTCGGCCAACCGCCGACGGCCTCAACGGCGCCCCGGCGCCCTCATCAACCGTCGCCCGGATCGAGTGCCCAATCCTCGGCCTCATGGGCGGCGCCGACGAGAGCATCCCCGCCGACGCCGTCGCCGAATGGGACGCAGCCCTCGAAGCAGCCGGCATCCAGCGCGAGATCGTCACCTACGACGGCGCCCCCCACAGCTTCTTCGACCGCTCCTACGACGACCACGTCGAAGCCTGCAACGACGCCTGGTCCCGAATCCAAACCTTCATCGCCGCCAACAGCTAACAAACCTCCCCGGGGGAGCAACAAACCTCTCCCCCTCCGGGGGAGATGTCCCAAAGGGACAGAGGGGGCACCACCAAGAGCAACCATCCCCCCTCCCCCTGGGGGGAAATGTCCCGAAGGGACAGACAACAAACCTCTCCCCCTCCGGGGGAGATGTCCCGAAGGGACAGAGGGGGCAACGCAGACGGAACCAGGAAAGGCAACCTCCCATGCGCGTCACCAAGTCTTCAGACGGCAACACCAACAAGGGCAATGCCCCAATCTTCACCGGCGGCGACGTCTGGGTGCGAGCCCTCGCCGGCTCAATCGGCGGACAGAACGCAGCCGACGACGCCGACTTCAACCTCGCCGTCGTCCAGTTCGGCGCCGGCGCCCGCACCAAGATGCACACCCACTCGTCCGAGCAGATGCTCTACGTCGTCGCCGGCATCGGCAAGGTCGGCACCTCCGACGAAGAACACACCATCTCCGTCGGCGACTTCGCAATCATCCCCGCCGGCGAAGAGCACTACCACGGCGCCGCCGACACCGGCTCCCCCATGTCCCACCTCGCCATCACCCGCCGCGACTCCATCACCGAAGTCACCGGAGACTAGACTGAAGACTCCTGACGCTGTCTAAGGAGTCAGTTGGCATGGTCAGCCAAGAGCTCTCGACCGAACAATGGGGCCCGCGACCGGGTGAGGACTGGCGTGCGCATCGGATGCGCGTGTTCGCGAACCATCCGGAGATGCTGGCTGTGCTCCGAGTTGCCAAGTCAAGGGAGGACGAAGCAGAGATCTGGCGCGAGTGGCACGTCGCCTGCGCCAAGGGCGACCTTGAGCTAGTACAGCTGGCTCGCGAAGCACGATTCGATTTGGAAGCCCCGCCCGAAGAAGACGAAGATGACATTCGCTACATCAAGAATCAGAGTGATGCTCCGGATGATCAGCTGTCGCGGGAGTTTTGGCGCTGGTTCGAGCTGCGGTTCCCCGATCAAGCAGGCCTGCATTCCACCGTTGCATGAGTTTCACCGTTGATCTGGATCCAGCGGCGAGCGAAGCGTTGAGTCGGATGAGCCCTCATCCAAAGCGGGAAGTCAATCGGGTGTTGCGAAGGCTTCGGTCTGGACCAAACCGAGACATCGACCTCGAGTTGGCAGGCCAGGATCGGATCTGGCGAGCTCGAGCCGGCCGAGGCTGGAGGGTCATCTTTGAGGTTCAGCCCGGTCGTCACATCCAAATCAAACGCATCCGCCGACGAGTAGATGCGTACATAGGTATCGAGCATCCCGGTACCGACTTCCAAGAGTCAAGGGAACCGCAACCCTAATCGGTGATTGACGACGTGTCAGTACCCGCTGCGGCGGCCGATTGAGCGCACGTCCCAGGCCGCGATCACGACCGCCGCCAACAGCGAGAAGGCCGTCAGACCCAACAGCACGTTGCCGCCCGCGCCGTCGATCTCGGCCAGCTGGCGCAGCGCGATCAAGACCGCCGCGCTCACCACGGCAATCGCGATGTAGATCCAGTTGTGGACCCACTCCGCCGCGAAGTTGACGGCAATCGCCACGCCCACCGCCGCGTTGACCACGATCAACAGATGCACGTCCGCGTGACGGCTCCAGCCGCCCCAGGCAGTGCCCGTCAGCTCGTTGAGTTCGACCGCCGTGCCACCGCGGATCGCGAGGAACATCACCACGATCGCCGCGCCCACCGCGCCGCCGACCAACGGCCGCAGCATGCGCGGGCCGACCACGTCCCACGAACGCGACGGCAGCGCGCCCAGCTTGCTGCGGCTGTGCTCGTAGCGGTGCTCGTCCATCACGGCCTCCTCATCTGCGTCCAGTCTAGATGTTGGAGCGGGTCTGGCCGCCGTCGACGTTCAGGCACGCGCCCGTCACCCAGCTCGCCCGCGGTGACGCCAGGAAGGCCACCACATCGGCCACCTCCTCGGGACGACCGAAGCGATTGAACGCGATCGTGTCCAGCACGCTCGCCTGAATGCCCTCGGGATCAGCCTCATAGCGCGTCTGCCAGCGAGAGTTGGGCCACGCGATCGATCCCGGCGCCACCGCGTTCGCGCGGATGTTGCGCGGCCCCAGCTCGAGCGCAAGCGACTTGGCGTGACTGTGCATCGCCGCCTTCATCGCGTTGTATTGCGCCGATCCGCCCGCCTCGCGTCCGAAGATCGAGCCGATGTGGATGATCGAGGCGCTGTCCGCGCCGTCGCCTGCGGCCGACGCCGTCAGGTGCGGCAACGCAGCCCGAGTCGTCCGCACGGCCGCCATCAGATTGAGGTCGAACATGTCCTGCCAGACCGAGTCTGCCTCGCCGCGCAGCGACACCCCCATGTTGTTGATCACGATGTCGAGTCCGCCCAACGCCCCAACGGCAGCAGCGACGACGGCGTCCCCGGCATTCGGATCGCCAAGATCAGCAACCGTCCAGTGCGCGCGGCCGCCGGCGGCGGCATCAATCTGTTCCGCCGCCGCCTCCAGTGCGCCCTGACGACGGGCACAGATCGACACGTCCGCGCCCTCGGCCGCCAACGACCGCGCACAGAACAGGCCAATCCCCTCCGATGCGCCCGTAATCAGCGCCCGCTTGCCAGAGAGTCCCAGATCCATGTGCACCTCCCGCTGCCCACTGCATGACGTCCGTGAGCCGTCCGTGACTGGCTGCATTCTATGACCGCGCAATGACCGCCTACGCTCTGATCATGAGCGCTCGCAACGACATCGCGCTGGACTGGCGGGCAATCGCGCTCTCGCTGCGGCAGGCAGGCTCACTGCTGCGTGCGCTGGCGACGACCACGATCGCCAACGCGCTGCAACGGCCCCAGACGCACCAGCGGCGCGGCCGCGCCGTCGTCACGGGCGTCGACGCGCCGATCGAGATCATCCGCGATCGTTACGACGTCCCGCATTGCTTCGCCGAGTCAGCCGCAGACGCCCTCTTTGCGCTGGGCTACGTCCAGGCCCAAGACCGGCTCTGGCAGATGCAGTGGAATCGCCGCGCCGCGCTGGGTCGTCTGTCCGAGGTGACGGGGCCAGCGGCGCTGCCGGTCGACCGTCTCACCCGCACGCTGGGCTTCGGCCGAGTCTCGGAGACCGCCTGGCGTGAGACGCCGCCCCACCAGCAGCAGCAGCTAGCGCCCTACATCGCCGGCATCAACGCGGCCATGGCGAGCGCGCCGCGACCCTTCGAGGCGCAGGTGCTCGGCGATCAGATCGGACCATGGCAGGCGACCGACAGCATCGCCTGGGGCAAGCTCTTGTCCTGTCTCCTCGCCCCAGCCTGGGAGCAGCAGCTCATGCGCGCGCGGATCGTCGAGGCAGCTGGCCTGGACGCCCTGCGAGCGCTCGACCCGCCGCTCGACTCGGACACCACAGCCGCAGTCCCGCCCGATGCCCCGTACGCCGAGCTCGCCGCGCCGCTGCTCGAAGCAGCTGCGGCCGCATCCGCAATGCTCGGACTGCGGCAGGGCGCCTCCAACAACTGGGCCGTCGACGGCCGACACACGGTCGCCGGCGCACCGCTCTTCGCCTGCGACCCACACCTCAACCCGGTCACGCCGCCGCATACCTACTTCGTCCATCTGCACTGTCCCGACTTCAACGCCGCCGGCGCCAGCGTGCCCGGTCTGCCCGGCATCGTCTGGGGCTTCAACGACCACATCGCCTGGGGACCGACCGCCGCGCTGATGGCCATGAGCGTGGCCGTCGTCGAACAGCTCTCGGACGACGGCGCACAGACACTCACGCCCAACGGCTGGTCCGATCTGACCGAACACCAGGAAACGATCCGCGTGCGCGGCCATGCGGACGAGCGGCTGCTCGTCCGCGAGAGCGTCAACGGACCGTTGGTCGACGGCGTGCTGTCCGCGCGGCCGTCGCTCGACAACTCAGCGCGCAGGATCGCCCTCCACTCCCGCATCCTCACGGCTCGACACGGCGGCGGCGGGATCGCCGATATGCTCTCCGCCCGCGACTGGGACGAGTTCAGCGCGGCCGCGGGCGACATGGCCGACTTCAACCTCTGCTTTGCCTACGCCGATCAGCGCCAGGTCGGACTGCGCGTGAGCGCAGATGTCCCTCGCGGAGACCCGGCGGCGCTGCGCTTTCCAGCTGCGGGCTGGGAAACACCCGAGCGCGGCGGCGTGCCAACCAGCGCCGTCAGCGGAGACGACCTACCGCATGTCATCAATCCGCCGGCCGGCGTCGTGGTCAGCGCAAACGGGCCGCTCGCGCCGGTGTCCGACACCGACTTCGGCGCGGAGTACCTCGATCCAGCCCGTGCCGCCCGCATCCGCGAGCAGCTCGACGCCAGCGGCCCTCACGCACTGGAGACCTTCGCAGCCATCCAGTCCGACCGTGTCTCCCGTCCGCTGCGAGACTTCGCGCGCCGCATCCCGGATCCATCGCTGCAAGCGTGGGACGGCGCGATGACCGCAGATTCGGTCGAGGCGGCCATCGCGGCGGCCACCCTGATCGAGTATCGACGAGGCGAGCTAGAGCTCATTCTGGGTTCAGGCGGACGCGACCTGCTCGATCCAATGCTGGCCATTCCCACCCTGGACATCTTCGCCGCGCGCGCTACGACATGGGCGTTGGGACGCATCGCGGCAGACCCCAACGCCGCACGGTCGCAGCTGGCACAGGCGCACGAGCGCGCCCTGGCCGTCCTCCGTGACCGGTTTGGACCGGACCGCGCGACCTGGACGTGGGGCCGCTGCCGACAGCTCACACTCTCGCACGGGATGGCAGACGCGCCGCTGATCGGCCGGCTGCTGTCACCGGGACCGTTTCCCATCGGCGGCGAGGCGGACACCGTGGCGCAGTCGGGCGTGTTGGGGCTGACACACTTCTCGGCCGCGGCGGCGATCCCGGCGCTGCGCTTGATCGTGAGGCTGAGCGACCCGCCAGAAGCCTGGTTCGCGGTCGCCGGCGAGCAGATCCATGATCCGCTGCACGCCACCGGACCGCTGACCGACGCCTGGTTGCAGGACCGCCATCTGCCGCTGCTCCGCAACCGCGACGAGATTGAACGGACGGCCACGCCGACACGCCGACTACAGCGTCTGCTGCTTGTGCCCGAGCCTTCGGTAGACTGAGTTGTCAACATCACACCGCTTGCCAGCCCGCCAGAGACGACAGCCAGCATGACGAGCCAACCGCTCCGCATCCAACGCGACGGCGACATCCTGTCGCTGCTCGGCGGCGGCGTGCTGGACGACGCCTGCATTCAGAGCCTCGCGGATGCCTGTCTGTCCGTTGCGGACGATGTCCGCGCGGTCGTGCTGGATCCCGATCCCGCCATCTGGCGGGGCTTTGACGGCGTCTCGCAAGCGGGCGATCTCTTTGCGCCCGTCGCAGAACTCCCGCAACCCACGATCGCCGTGCTCAGCGGACCGGTCAGCGGCGGTGGACTCGAGCTGGCGCTCGCTGCGGACATCCGCGTGGCCGCATCAAGCTGTGAGATCAGCTTCGACGCGGCGACGGGGCTGTTTCCCCAGGCCGGCGGGCTGCAGCGGTTGAGCCGGGCCATTGGCCGGTCGCGGGCGACACAGCTGGTCATGCTGGAGGGCGCCATCGACGCCCAGACCGCGCTCGATTGGGGCCTCGTCAACGCCGTCTCCGATGATCCGTCGGCGGCCGCGCTGACGCTCGCCCGCACGATCTGCGGCCGCGGGCCAATCGCCGCCCGTTATGCCAAAGATGCGCTGCGCCACGGCCTCGAAATGCCGCTCGCCCAAGCGCTGCACTACGAAACTGAGCTGACGATCCTGCTCCAAGACACCGCCGACCGCGCCGAAGGCGTCGACGCATTTGTCAGCAAGCGAACCCCGCAGTTCACTGGAACCTGAGCCACAGGAGGCACGCAATGCGACTGATACTGGACGAGGAAGAAACCTGGTCACTGATGACCCTGATCACCGCCCAGGTGCTGGACCAGGTCGAGCTGTCGGAGGACGCCGTCAAGGCGATCCGCGATTGGCGCGGCGGGATTGTCGAGGGCAACGCCGCGATGGAAGCGGTCGCCCAAGGCGTCAACGAGGCGCTGGGCAACACCATTGACGAGGAACTGACGCGCACGATCAAGCGACGCGACTACTACCGGACGGTCCGCTAACCCGGCCGCACGAACCAGAGGAGGCCAGCATGGTCAAGGTAGAACTCGACGTTGAAGAGGCCTGGGCCGTCTTCAGCCAGGTGGTCAATCACATGCTCGACGAGGTCGACTTGCACAAGTCGGACAAGGCGGCGATCCGCCGTTGGAAGTCGAGCGAGATGCGTCCCGGCCGCGAGGAGATGGACGCCCTGCACGAGAAGATGAACGACGACATCGAACGACTCTGGGACGTCCGCCGCAAGAGCGAAATCCGCAAGCCCGACTGGCGCTAGGCGGCGGGCTACCGGTCTCGCAACGGCCCAAGCTTCGCGGTCAGGCGCTCCGCGTGGCTGAGGTACTCCTCGACGACCATCGCCAGCATGTAGTCCTCGTAGTAGTTGGCGTGCAGCGACTCCGCGTGCGAGAACAGATCTTGCAGCTCCCGGTCTCCTGTTTCCTCAATCAGGCGTGTCACCAGTTGGCCCAGGTGTCCGTGCCGACTGTGCCGCACGCCGCGCGCTTCTGCGCAGGCCTTGAGTGCCACCGCGACCGCGCCCCAGCCTTTCTCGGAGGCTTGGGAAAGGTCGCCCTCGGAGAGCAGCACGCGGGCATGTTCCAGATAGGTTGCGCTCAACTCGCTGTAGTGGTCGACTCGGTTCGTCGTCATGACCCGACGATAGCGGTCATACTGAGCCCATGACCGAACCGCTCGTCGTCTATGAGAAGCCCACCGAGCACACGGCCTCGATCACGCTGAATCGGCCCGAGGCGGTGAACGCCATCAACATGTCGATGCGCGATGACCTCTGGACCTACATCCACGCGGCGCTGCTCGACCCTGACGTACGCGTGCTGATCTTCCGCGGCGCGGGACCGCGCGCCTTCTCGGCCGGCGCCGACATCTCAGAGTTCGGCAGCGCTCCGTCGCTGCATGAGTCGCGCGAGGCGCGGCACCAGCGCGATCTGTGGGCGCTGCTGGAAGACCTCCCCCTGCCGACGATCGCGGCGCTGCACGGCTTCTGCTTCGGAGCCGGCATTGAACTGCCGCTCTATTGCGACCTGCGAATCGCCGCAGACGACACGAGCATCGCTCTGCCGGAGATCACGCTGGGCTACATTCCCTCCGCGGGCGCGACGCAGCTGATGCCTCGCATCGCACCGGCTGGCGCAGCGGCGGGGATGATCCTGAGCGGCGACCCGATCGACGTCGAGCGCGCTGCGCGCTGGGGGATCGTGCACCGCGTGGTGCCGCTGGACGAGTTGGACGACGCGGTCGAGGCCGCCGCGGAACGCCTCGCGGCTGCGGACCCGCAGGTCATCTCCGCCGTCAAGCGGGGCATCCGGCGCGGGCTCGATCTGCCCTTATCGACGGCGATCGCGCAGGATGCGCAGACCTTCCGCCGTTTGGCTAATACACTGTCTGATCGTTAACCGACTCAGAGTTGCCAGCGCATGGGCGTTGGCGCTGTCCAGCTGGACGCCACCTAGGAGTGCCCAATGAACACCGCTGATTTCCTCGAACTCTCGGCCGCCGTCGTGCCCGATCGCGCGGCGCTGATCTGCGACGACACGGTCAAGTCCTACGCCGAGCTGCAGGCCGACGTGACGCGGCTGGGCAATGCCCTGCAGGGACTGGGCCTGACGCGCGGCGACCACATCGGCGTGATGTCCGTCAACTCGGCCGAGTACGTGGTGATCTACTACGCCTGCGCCAAGATCGGCGTCACCTTCGTGCCGCTCAACTACCGGGCCAAGCGCGAAGAGCTGACCTACATGATCAACACCGTCGAAGCGAAGGCGATCTTCGTCTCCGACCGCTACCAGGACCTGGTCAGGGCGATCAAGGACGACTGCCCCACGGTCGCGCACTACATCGCGCTGGAGAATGACGTGGCGCTGGGACAGCAGCACTACCGCGACGTGATGGCCGCGGGGTCGGACGACTTCCTCTGGGCTGAGGTCGATGACAAAGACCCGACCGTGATCATCTACACGTCGGGCACGACGGCGATGCCGAAGGGCGTGCAGGTCACCTACCAGGACCTCACCGTCTACGTGACCAACACCATGTCGCCCGCCGACCCGGAAGCCGCGCACGAGAAGACGCTGCTCTCGGTGCCGCTCTTCCACATCGCCGGCGCGACCACGATGGTCTCATCGGTGTGGGGCGGCCGCACGCTGGTCATCCTGCCGCAGTTCTCTCCCGCCGCCTGGATCAACGCCGTCGACTCGCACGGCATCACCCACTCGATGGTCGTGCCGACGATGCTGAAGCGAACGATGGAAGACGACGCGTTCCCCAACTTCAACGGCGGGACGCTGGAGCTGCTCACCTACGGCGCAGCTCCGATGCCCTACGACGTGATTCGCGCCGCCGTCGACGTCTTCCCGCCCAACGTTGGCTTCATGAACGCCTACGGCCAGACCGAGTCGACCAGTTCGATCTCGTTCCTCGGCCCTGACGATCATCGGCTCGACGGCACACCTGAGGAGATCGCCGTCAAGGAGCACCGCCTGCGCTCGGTCGGCAAGGTCATGCCCGACATCGAAGTACTGATCATGGACCCGTCGAACAACGTGGTGGGCACGGGCGAAGAAGGCGAGATCTGCGTCCGCGGCGACCGCATCATGGCCGGCTACTACAAGCAGGAAGAGGAAACGGCCACAGCCATCCAGGACGGCATCCTGCACACAGGCGATGTCGGCTATCTCGACGACGAGGGCTACCTGTTCATCACCGGCCGCACGAAGGATCTGATCATTCGCGGCGGCGAGAACATCGCGCCGGGCGAGATCGAACAGGTCCTGGAGGGTCACCCGGCCGTTGCCGAGGCAGCGGTGATCGGCGCGCCTGACCTGGAGTGGGGCGAGGTCGTCAAGGCCGTGGTCATCCTGCACGATGGTCAGAGCCTGTCGCTGGAAGAGGCGGTCGATTACACGAAGAGCCAACTCGCGAGCTACAAGGCTCCCAGCTATCTGGCCGTCGTGGACAGTCTGCCCCGCAACCACATGGGCAAAGTCCTCAAGAACGACCTCCGCAAAAGCCACGGCGAAGCCAAGAACGGCTAAGCGCCGACAACGTGCGGCAGGCGTTACACTGGTGACAGAGCGCGAGGCCGTGCGCCCGACGGACGCCCTTCCTAGGAGAGCCAAAGTCGAGCGGTAATCAACCTCGCACAAAGTGGGTAGCGAGTTCGCTACCGGCGCCGCCTTCCCCTGGAGGGCGGCGCTTCACATTACCCGCAATCGGTTGCGGTGCGCCTCGACCTGCTGGCTCACGTCCGAGTCGGGAAACACCTTCAGGCCGAACTTCCCCATGCGCAGGTCCCCTCGCTGATAGATCCGCGGTCCGAAGGACTTCCACCTGGCGGGCTCCACTACGCAATCCGCACGAATCCACTCGAACACATCCCGAGCGAGCATGTCGCTCAACTCAAGCGGATGAGAGCCGAGTTTGGGAAGGAACTCGACGCCAGGATTCAGGAACTCGATACACTGGCCTCCATGACCACCATCGACCAGACGCACTGGATCGACGACATCCTCAGCGAGCCGATGCTCGGTCGAAGTTGGGTCGTCGGCTCTGTCGCGCGCGTCGATCGAGCCCGTCATGAGTGCGAAGTATCGGGTCTCACCGGTGAACACGTCATCGTTTGCTATCGCCCCCGTGATGAGCCCGCGATCCTCGCAGCCCACCGCGACTCGGGAGGAACGTGCCTCAAGGCAATCGGTGTTTCCGAGTACCAACCGGGTTCCGTTCTCAGCCGAATCCTGCAAGTCGAACGACTCTGTGACTTGCCTCGCGAAGAGGCTGAACGCCTGACATTCCTGGACCTGTGGAATGAGCGCTCAGAGATGGTCGACCCGAGCGTTTGGAGCGGCGTACCCGCTGACGTTGCGGAACACCACGATGAGTACCTCGCCCGTGAATATCACAATGACGACTGAGGTCTTCGCCGATACCGTCTACTGGTTCGGCCTGATCAACCCAACAGATCGCTGGCACCAATCAGCTCGAGATGCCGGCGCCTCGCTACTTCTACCTTCAGTCTTCAGGACTGCATCTCGATGGTTGTGATGCGTGATCGGGGCATCTCCGAGGTGCTCACCGGAGATCTGGAGTTCGGCGGCTTCGGATTCCGCCTCCTCATGCAGCGCTGAGCCCGCCGCCACCCACGTGCGATAATGGCTGTTGACAATGGATGGGGGTGTTGCGGTGAGTCAGCAGACTGAATCTCGGCGGGCTGCGACGCCCTCGTCGACCACCAAGCGCGTCTCCGCGCTGGCCATTCCTGCCTGGCTGCCGCTGGGCGGCATCTTGCTCGTCTCCGGCGCCGAGACCGTCCGCGTGACCGGTGCGCATCGCGAGCTGTTCTTCAACATCGACCACTTCTGGGTCCTCTACATGCTGCTCCCGTTTGTGATCGGGATCATCATCTACGGCCTCGTCCGACGCTCCCGCGTCTGGCGACTCGGCCAGCCGATCGTCGATCTCAGCGCGATCCGCGAACGCGGTCCGCGCGCCATCCTCGACAGCTTCAGCGACCTTCCCGTCCGGCTCGGACGCCTGGTCAAGGGCGGCGGCGGAACCGAGCGCGTCCTGCGCGATCCATACTCAGGCGTGATGCACCTCTGCATCATGTCGTCGATGATTGTGCTCTTCCTCGTCACGGCGCTGCTCGCGATTGACGACTACATCCCCGTCGACATCCTCGTCGGACCGCGCTACCTCGGTTACTCGCTGGTGGCAGACGTCTTCGGCCTGATCGGGATCATCGGCGTCGCGATGGCGGTCGCGCACCGCTGGGTTCGACCCCGCACCGCCTGGCTGCCGACGTGGGAGGATTGGCTGATTCTCGGCGGCCTCGGCGGGCTGCTGATCACCGGCTTCCTCGTTGAGGGTCTGCGTATCCACACCTCCGAGATCGACGTCAACCCCGAGTGGTCGTACTGGTCGCCGGTCGGCTACGTCGTGGCGCTGATGTTCTCAGGCGTGCGGATCTCGGCAGCGCTCGACATCCACCAGACCTTCTGGTGGATTCACATGATCGGCGCGCTCTCCTGGATCACGCTGCTCGGCTATTCCAAGCTCAACCACCTGATCCTCGCGCCGGCCAACGCCTTCCTCAAGCGCACCTCTGCGCCAGGCAAGCTCGAGATGATCCCCAACATCGAGGAGCAGGAGCACTTCGGTGTCTCGCAGCTGGAGCACTTCTCGATGAAGCAGCTCTTCGAGCTCGACGTCTGCGTGCGCTGCGGCCGCTGCACCGACAACTGCCCGGCCGACATCGCCGGCCAGCCGCTCTCGCCGATGCACATCATCCAGGACCTCAAGTCGTACGCCACCGACGTCGGCGAACGCAAAGTCGCCAACCTGGTGCAGGGCAACGACCTGAACTTCGGACTGGAAGACGCCGCGCCGATGGTCGGCGGCGTCGTGCGTGACGAGTCACTCTGGGCCTGCCGCACCTGCGGCGCCTGCGTCGAGGCCTGTCCCGTCTTCATCGAGCATGTCCCCACGATCGTCGATATGCGCCGCTCCCTCGTGATGGAAGAGGCGCGCATGCCCGACACCGTGCAGGGCACGCTCGAGACCCTCGAGCGTCAGGGCCACCCCTGGCGCGGCACGCCCTACACGCGCGAGTCGTGGATGGAAGGCATCGAAGACCAGGTTCCCGAGTGGACCGGCGAGCAGGATTACCTCTACTTCGTCGGCTGCACCGGCGCGTTCGTTGACCGCGCCCAGGAGATCACCCGCTCGGTCCTCTCACTGCTGCGCGAGGCGGACGTCTCGTTCGGCGTGATCAAGGGCATGGAGTCATGCAACGGCGACCCAGCCCGGCGTCTGGGGCACGAGTACCTCTACCAGATTCTGGCCGAAGGCCTGATCGAGCTGTTCAACGAGACCGGCGTCAACGACGCGCAGAAGACCGTGATCACCCACTGCCCCCACTGCTTCAACACGTTCATCAACGAGTATCCCGACATGGGCGCGAAGTTCCAGGTGATCCATCACACGCAGCTGCTCGAGCAACTGGTCGACGACGGCCGCCTCGTTCCGCGCGACGATGGCCCCGAGCAAACGATCACGTACCACGACAGCTGCTACCTCGGCCGACACAACGACATCTTCGAGGCCCCGCGCCGAATCCTCGAGCAGGTGCCCAACGTCACGTTGATCGAGATGCCGCGCAACCGCGAGCAAGGTCTCTGTTGCGGCGCCGGCGGCGGCAACATGTGGATGGAAGAGCAGGGCAAGAGCCGCGTCAACGAGGTTCGCGTCGAGGAGGCAGTCGCCACGGGCGCAGACTCCGCCTGCACGGCCTGTCCGTTCTGCATCCAGATGTTCGACTCCGGGATCGGCACGGTGCAACTGGACGTCGAAGACGAGGACAAGCTGAAGGTCCTCGACGTCGCCGAACTGCTCCAGGCCGCGTCAGTGGAGGATTAGCGATTAGGTGTCGGCCCGGCTCGCGCTCAACCGCGCAATCGCTCCGGTAATGCGACCAGAGACCGATCGTTCCCAGTTCGCCTCGTCTTCAAGGGCAGTTGTGATGTCAGACAGCACAGAATCAGGGAGTACCGTCAGCCAACGCATCGTCTGCTCTTGGTTCCAATTTCCGCGATGCGTCCGCTGTTCCACCCAGCGAATGAGGTCAGGCTTCTCTTGTTCGTGACTTGCGACCGCGAGGCTGATCTCCAGTAGCTGGTCGTCCGAAGCCGCCAACATCGCTTGATTCAGCGCGAGGAACGCCTCCATCGCAGCCACCGCGAAGCGCTTGTTCCCGTCGAGGAACGGGTGGTTCATTGTTAGGTGATACTGCAGCGCTGCGGCCTTTTGGGGCAGCGTCCGATAGTTGGGCTGACGAGGGACGAAGAGCGCACTTGAGAGCAGAGCTTCGCCGTCCGGTCTACGAAGCACGAACGCAGGCGAGTCGGGAAACAGCGCCTTGGTAATGTCGGCGAGCTGGGCTGCCTGAGTCTCGCCGAGGTACCTGAGCCGGGCCATGCTCTAGTGCTTCGCGAGTTCCTTGTACAGACCCTCGCGACTCCTGACCACCTTCTGCATGATCTTGTGGTCCCGTTGCGACGCGGCACTGCGACGCGGCGTCGTCTCTGCCTTGCGGGAAGATTGCTCAGTGGTTCGCTTCTTGTTCATGATCGCCGTCTCTCTCTGGTGGCAAGCGTAGCCGATTCTTGCCACTCTAGGCACAGATGCTGTGTCTTGGCTGATTGCCTCTCTGCGCAGATCGTGACACTATTCACGATTGAATGGATGCGCACGTCGGGCTCGGCCCGGCGCAGTCAGTGAGGACATGATGGATGTCATCGTCTGCGTGAAGCAGATCCCCGACCCCGAGACGCCGGCCGCCGCCTTCAAGGTGGACGAGTCGGCCATGCAGGTGCTGCCCGCGCAGGGCATCTCGCCCGTGATCTCCCCGTTCGACGCCCAGGCGGTTGAGGCCGCGCTGCGGATCAAGGACACCGCCGGCGAGGGGACGGTGAACGTCATCTCGCTCGGCCCCGACACCGCGCGCGATGCGATCAAGCACTCGCTTGCGATGGGCGCCGACGAGGGCTACCACCTCAAGGACGACGCCTTCGACGGCGGTGACGCCTGGACGACGGCGCTGGCCCTGTCCAAGGCGATCCAGCACATCGGCCTGCCTGACGTGCTGATCTTCGGCCGCCAGGCCGCGGACTGGGATCAGGGCACGGTGGGCAGCATCGTCGCTGAGCTGCTCGACCTGCCCTCGGCGACCGTGCTGCGCGCCGTCGAGCTGAACGGCGACAGCATCTCCGTCTCGCGCGTCGTTGCCGACGGGTTTGAGAACATCTCGCTGCCCACGCCCTGCGCCTTGACGATCTCCAACGAGTTCGGTGACCCGCGCTACCCGCAGCTGCGCCAGATCATGCAGGCCGCGCGCAAGCAGGTGACTGAGCTGACGGCGTCGGACATTGGCGCGGATGCATCCGAGGTCGGCGCCGCAGGCGCGCGCGTGCAGATGCATGCGCTCTATCAGCCGACCTCCGACGTGGAAGTCGAGATCATCGAAGGCGACACGCCTGAAGAGAAGGCCGCCGGCCTCGTCAACGCCCTTCGCGAAGCGAAGATTCTGTAGGGAAGATCATCATGGCAAGCATTCTGGTCATTGGCGAAACCGATGACGCCGGTCTGACCGCTCCGACGCTGGAGATGCTGGGCGCGGCCACGCGGCTCAGCGGCGGACTGGGCGGCGCTGTCGCGCTGGCGCTGATTGGATCGGGCGTCGGCGATGCGGCATCCGCTGCAGCTGCGGCCGGCGCCGACACGGTCTACACCGCCGACGCTGACTCCCTCGACACCTACCAGACGGACAGCTACCTGCCGGTCGCGCAGGGCATCGTCGAGCAGGACTCGCCGAGCGTGGTGCTGCTCGCACAGTCCAGCATCGGCCGCGACCTGGCGCCGCGTTTGGCGACGCGGCTCGGATCGGCCGCGATCATGGACTCGCTGGCCCTCGAGATCGAGGGCGACCGCGTCAAGGCGACGCGCAGCTGCTACGGCGGCAACGCTCGGCAAGTCGTCACCGTCCAGACCGATCCGCAGGTGATCACCGTGCGGCCCAAGTCGCAGGACCCGCTGGAAGCGGACGCCTCGCGCTCGGCCGAGATCATCGCAGTCGACGTCGTGGAGCCCACGCTGCGCGCGCAGACCACCGGCAAGGAACTGGCCGAGTCCGATGGCATCCGCCTCGAGGACGCAGAGATCGTGGTCTCGGGCGGCCGCGGACTGGGCGGACCGGAGGCGTTCAGCGACCTCGAGCAGTTGGCCGGCGTGCTCTCTGCGGCGGTCGGATCGTCGCGCGCCGCCTGCGACCTCGGTTGGTACCCGCCGTCGCAACAGGTCGGCCTGACCGGACTCGTCGTGTCGCCCACGCTCTATCTGGCGATCGCGATCTCGGGTGCCAGCCAGCACATGGCCGGCTGCGGTGGATCGAAGAACATCGTCGCGATCAACAAGGATCCCGACGCGCCGATCTTCGGGTTCTCGCGATTCGGCATCGTGGACGACTACAAGAAGGTGCTGCCAGCGCTAGAGTCAGCCTTCGCCGCCGCACTCGAGTAGCGCCCTGATCGCCAAAGTCCGTCACTCCAGCTTGTCTGGAATCTCGCCCGGCATCTCGCCCGACCGAAACCGCGCAGAAGGAACGGGGTCCCAGACTTCGCTGGGACGACGGTCACGCCAGCCCCCTCCGTCATTCCAGCACCCTCCGTCATTCCAGCTTGTCTGGAATCTCGCCCGGCATCTCGCCCGACCGAAACCGCGCGCAGAACGAACGAGGTCCCAGACTTCGCTGGGACGACGATCCATGACTGCGGCCTCGTGCAGGGGGCTAGACGCCCTGGGTCTTGCGCCAGGAGCGGATTTGAGCGGCGTGCTCCATGTCGTGCTCGACGAGACTGTCGACCAGCGCATTGGCCGAGAGCGTGACATCGTCAATCAGCAGACGAGGTGTGTTTCGCTCGTCGTCGGTCAGTTGAGAGAGCTGCTCGGCCATCTCGTCGCGCACCCGGCGCAGCATGCTGAGCAGGTCGGTGATGGGCTTGCCGTGCCAGTCGCCTGGCGCCGCCTCGTTGATCTCACGCTCGCTGGGGAACGGACCGACGGGAAAGCCGTCTGACGAGCGCTCCAGCGCTCTCAACGCCCAACAATCCCAGCCGACCAGGTGGGCCAGGCAGTCGCGCACGCTCCAGTCGCCGACGACGTTAGGCAGGTCAAACGATTCAGGGGGGAGTCCGCGCACGGCCTCGAGCAACGAGCTGCGGCCGTCGGTGCAGTCGATCGTGTCCGACTTGATCTCACTCACCATGCTGTGGCTCCCCGCCAGTCAAGGTCAAATCAAGTACCACGCGCGTTCGAGGCGCGGCGACGCTCCTGAACGCAGTCGTGGTCGGCGTTCGGACTCACCGCGCTCTAGCACGCTCTAGCACGCTCACGGGGCGGCGGCAGTCCGAATCGTCAACTGGTGGTTAACCCTAGCAATCGAGTGGGGCCTGCCTTGCTGACTGCGATACAGATGACAGTCGGCCGCAGCAGAGAATTGCCTGAATCGAGCAGCGGGCCGGCGGAGCTCGCGACACTCGATCGGTTGACCCTGCCCAGACTCGCCAATAGCCTGCCTCTGTACCTGATCGTTCAGCGTGCGTCCGCGGATGGGCGGCTGTTCGACGACACAGACGCTCGCGCCGCTTCGGCATGCACGCGACGAAGGCAGGGACTGTCCCCACATGCGCTCGATCGGACTCACCGGCGGGATTGCCTCAGGCAAATCGACCGTCGTTCAGCAGCTGCAGGAACTTGGCGCGGCCACGATCGACGCCGACCTGCTTGGCCATCAGACCTATGAACCTGGCACGGAGACCTTCCGCCAGGTCGTCGAGGCGTTTGGCGAGGACCTGGTCGCCGAGGACGGCACGATCGACCGCTCCAAGCTGGGGCCCAAGGTCTTCGGCCATCCAGACGGCATGAAGCGGCTGACCGACATCGTCTGGCCTGGCATTCGCGCATTGGCGGAAGCCGAGCTGGCGCAGCTGCGGTCGGCCGGGACCGCGGTCGCCGTGCTCGAGGCCGCGGTCATGATTGAGGCCGGCTGGCAAGACCTCGTCGACGAGGTCTGGGTCGTCGCGGTCAGCCGCGACACGGCGCGCGAGCGTCTGATGGCCCGCAACAACCTCTCCGCCGAGGAGGCGGACAAGCGAATCGACTCTCAGATCAGCAACGACGAGCGTCTCAAGCACGCCGACGTGTTGATCTCCAACGACTGCAGCATGGATGCGGCCCGCTCGCGCGTTGATCGCGCCTGGAGCGGGCTGGATCAGTCGCTGCAGACCTAGTCACAGGCATCGCTCGGCGGCGGTCGCCGCTGAGCACACACGAGGGACACGACCAACCGGGAAACACACTCGCCGCCAACATCGCGGCAGAGTTGGAGAGCGTTTGATGACCACTGCCACCGAACCGATCACCGAATATCGCAGCTGGGCGGTCGAGGAGTTTCGCCTCGAAGAAGAGCCGTACTACGTGCCGGTTGCCGACGAAGTCGAGGTCTTCGAGGCGGCCTGGAACAACAAGATTCCGGTCCTGCTGAAGGGTCCGACCGGCTGCGGCAAGACTCGGTTCGTCGAGTACATGGCGTACCACCTGAATCGGCCGTTGGCTGTCGTCCGCGATGGCAAGACGGAGATCGAGGCGGAGTCAAACCTGCCGCTGGTCACCGTCGCCTGCCACGAGGACCTGACCGCCTCCGACCTCGTCGGACGCTACTTGCTGGAGGGCAACGAGACGGTCTGGATCGACGGACCGCTGACCCGCGCGGTCAAGGCCGGTGCCATCTGCTACCTGGACGAAGTCGTCGAGGCGCGCAAGGACACGACCGTCCTGATCCACCCGTTGACCGACCACCGCCGAATCCTGCCGGTCGAGAAGAAGTCGCAGCTGCTGCAGGCGCGCGACGGCTTCTTGCTGGTCATTTCCTTCAACCCGGGCTATCAGTCCGCGCTCAAGGACCTCAAGCAGTCGACGCGCCAGCGCTTCGTGGCGGTCGAGTTTGACTACCCGCCCCGCGAGACCGAGGCCGAGATCGTCCAGCACGAGTCGGGCTGCTCGGCGGACGTCGCGCTGAACCTGGCCAAGATGGCCGAGAAGATTCGCAACCTGCGCGAGCACGGTCTCGCGGAGGGCGCCTCGACGCGACTGCTGATCTACGCCGGACGGATGATCGCGCAGGGCGTGTCACCGCGCCGCGCCTGCCAGGTGTCGATCGTCTGGCCGTTGACCGACGACGGCGAGGTCCAGCGCTCGATCGAGGAAGTGGTGTCCTCGATCTTCGAGGACTAGAACGAGCCGGGAATCGCTGCACCGTGCGGATTGGCATCGTCTCCGACATTCACTGCAACGCGGCCGCGCTCGATCGCGCGGTCGAGCAGATGGGCGACATAGACGAGCTGCTCTGCGCCGGCGACGCCTGCTACCAGTACCGCTTCTCGAACGAGGTGGCCGAACGGCTCAAGCAGCTGGGCGGCCGCTACGTGGTCGGCAATCACGAGGAGATTCTGCTCTCCGAGGCTGGCGCGCGCGCCCAGGCCTCGCCGAGCGTGGACAAGTCGCTGCTCGAGTGGACGCGGTCGCAGCCCTATCTGCTGCGCACCGAGATCGGCTCGAAGAAGCTGTTGATGTTCCACGCGACGCCATGGGCGCCGTACCGCGACTACCTCTTTCCGCACGATCCGCAGCTGCAGCGTCTGGCGGAGGAAGAGGCCGACTTCATCATCTACGGTCACACCCACGCGCCGCTGGTCAAGCGCATTGATCGGGCGCTGATCATCAACCCTGGCTCGGCCGGTGAAATGCGCGGGACCGAACAGGTCCTGACCTATGCTGTGCTGGATACGTCCGACGATCACGCCGAGATCCACGAGATCCGGTTCGACTGACTGTGAGCCCCGCAAGGGCGGCCGGCGGCTGCGGAGCCGATCGACCGCCGGCTTGGATGGACGCCCATGACCGACGCGACCCCGAACTCGACCATTGAAGAGGCACGGGAGGGCTTGCGCCAGTTCCCGCCGGCCCTGGGGCAGGAGTTTGAATCCGCCCTCGAGCAGGTTCAGCCGGTGCTCGAGCCCGACGAGCTCGCCCAGTGGCTGCGTGAGGGACTCGACATCGCGCGGCACTCGCTGCGCAGCTGGGAAGCGGCGTCGGAGTACTTCCGCGCCTCCAGCTCGGTGCTCGAGCAGATCACCTACGAGCGCATGCGCGACTGGTGCGCCGTCGGCATCGAGCTGATGGAGACGTCGCCGTCACTGTCGGGTGCGCTGTTCCGCGCCTCGCCGCAGGTGCTGCCTCACTTGTCTGTGTCGCAGGCCAACGACTGGGCCGGGCAAGGCAAATCGCTCTACAAGGGCACCTGGAAATCGGGATCGCTCTCGGCGCAGTTCTTCGATGTGTCGCCGCAGATTCTGCCCCACCTGCCGCTCTCCCAGATGCGCCTGTTGGTCGACCTGATCGATTCGCTGGCCTCGCATTCCTACGAGCTCGCGTCGGCCTGTCTGGGCATGGCGCCGGGCGTGCTCTCGCAGCTCGACCGATCCGATCGCGCCCCGTTCCTCGAGTTTGGCGGGATCGTCGCGCACACGGCGTGGGTCGACGCGCGCGTCTACTTCGAGCGCGGACCGGGCGCGCTGCGCCAGGTGTCCGAGCAGCAGCGGCCGCGGTACCTGTCACTATCCGGCCAGGTCGCGATGCAGGTCGGACGACTGGGCCACCCGTACTTCATCGAGGCCGCACAGGCGCTCTCGGAGGTCGACAAAGAGATTCACGAAGGACTGCTCGAACTGGCCGAACAGCTGGCCGAGCACTCGGGCGATGCGGCGATGGAGTTCATCAAGTCGTCGCCGCGCGTCGCAGACCGGCTGGGGATTGACGACATCGCCCGCTGGCAGGAGTTCGGACTCAACGTCCTGCAGCAATCGCGCGACGGCGGCGAGGCCTTCTTCCGGCTCGAGTCAGCGCGCGGCGAAGAGGTCATGGAGGCGCTCAGCAGCCGCGTCGACCTCGATCGCGTGTCTGAGCTGATTCGGATGTACTGCAAGGCGCTGACCGGCGTTGATGTCGGCGTGAAAGCGTCGGAGGAGCTGACCGCCAAGGGCGTCGGCTGGGTCGACGAGTCGTCGCCGACGACCGAAGGCACCACGATCTACCTGCCCGAGAACGTCGAGCGCTATCCGACCAAGGACGAGAACTTCGCGGTCTACAAGGTCTTTGCCACGCACCAGGCGGGACGGCTCGAGTTCGGGTCGTTCGACTACCAGGCAGCGGCCGACCCGGCGCTGTTCCCGGCCTCCGAGAACGGATCGAGCAACGGCCAGGCAGGTCAGGCGGCTTCCAACGGATCAGCGCTGGTCAGCGTGGAGGAGGGCGAGGGCGAGATCCACACGGACATGGAGCGCTTCTTCGACCAGTTCGAGGATCGCCGATTGGCGCATGATCTGTTCACCATCGTGGAGGACACGCGGATCGACACGATCGTCAAGCGGGAGTACGCCGGCGTTCGGCGGGCATTCTCGCGTCTGCAGCAGGCAGCGATCGATCGCCGCCGGCCGATTGAGGACATGCCGGCGCGTCAGGCGATGGTCGAGAATCTGCTGCGAGCCTCGCTGGATGAGGTGGGCAGGATCCGCTGGCCGGGCGAGTTGGCCGAGGAACTGCGCACGCCCCTGCGCATCCTCAACCGCATCCGACAGGACGGCGCGACCGTTCAGGACTCGGCGGCGGCGACCGCGCTGCTCTACGACTGGCTCTCGCAGATTCCGAACATGGAGATGGATTCGGAAGACTGGTCCGACTTTGAGCAGGAGATGTCGGGCGAGCCGGAGGCGGGCGATGACTCGGACATGATGCCAGGCTCCGGATCGTCGGGGCTTGAAGAGTCGTTCATGCCGTTCATGCCGGGCTCGGAGGAGCGTCCCTACGACAGCCCCGACCCTGTCGATTTCCGCGGCGACTTCAAGCCTGAGCTGGTCCAGCTGCTGATGAAGCTGAAGGGCGAGACGGGCTCGGGCGACGCGCCGCCGATCCCGCTGACGAAAGAGCAACTGCAGGAACTGCTCGAGAAGTCGGTCGAGATTTCGATCAACGAGCTGATGGACATGGACCTGGCGGAGTCGTCGGGCATGTTCCTGGACAACCTGCTCAAGGAAGTCAACCAGATTCAGGGCGAGCGTCAAGAGGGCCAGCAGGCGATGGGCGACGACTCGACCGGCGCCGAAGACGGCGCAGAGCTGCCCGTCGAGGCGCAGTCGTTCTACTACGACGAATGGGACTTCCGCGCGGCCGACTACAAGCCGCGCTGGTGCCGCGTGCAGGAGCAGCGCGGCGAATCGGGCACTACGAACTACTACACCGAGACGCTGCACGAACACACCCAGCTCGTGCAAGAAACCCGCAAGCAGTTCGAGATGCTGCGGCCCGAGATGTTCCGCAAGATGAAGCGGCTGACCGACGGCGAGGACTACGACCTCGACGCGGTGATCGAGTGGTACACGGAGAAGATCGCTGGCGGCGCCTCCGAGACCAAGCTCTTCTACCGACGCAACAAGGTCGACCGCGATGTCGCGGTGGCCTTCCTGCTCGATGTCTCCGCGTCGACCGACGAGGAAATCCAGAAGCACCACGATCAACGTCAGGACGATCAGTTCGACGACGATCCGCGCAAGTACCTCAGCTGGTGGGCGCAGCGTCGCGCCGAGGCGGCCCGTCATCCGGGCAAGCGGATCATCGACCTCGAGAAGGAGGCGGTCGTCCTCTTGATCGAGGCGCTCGAGACGATCGGCGACAAGTACGGCGTGTACGGATTCTCCGGCTACGGCCGCGACAACGTCGAGTTCTTCGTCTACAAGGACATGGACGAGCCGTTTGGTGACCGGATCAAGGAGCGGATCGACAAGATCGCGCCGGTTCGCTCGACGCGGATGGGTCCCGCGATCCGCCATTGCATCTGGAAGCTGCAAAACACGGACGCCAAGGTGAAGATTCTGATTCTGCTCTCGGACGGGCGGCCGCAGGATCACGGCTACGGCCGCGACCGCACCGAGAAGGAGTACGCGATCCACGACACGAAGATGGCGCTGACGGAGGCGCGTCGCGAGGGCATGGTCCCGTTCGCGCTGACCGTCGACCGCGCCGGCCACGACTACCTGAAGCAGATGTGTCAGGACATGGCCTACGAGGTCGTGGCGGACATCGAGTCCTTGCCGCGCCGCCTGCCCGCGCTCTATCGACGGCTCACCGGCTGACGGGCAGGGTTGGCAGCGCCGCCGTTTCGGCGAGCCGCTGTCTGACGACTTCGATGCGATCGGCGAGGTTGGGCACGGCAACGGCGGCGTCGGGTTCGAGGAAGTAGAGCACGGCGCGCGCGACCGGTCTGTTCAGGGACTCTTCGAGGATCAGCGCATAGGCGGCTGCCTGGTCGCGGTACTGCAGCACGGCGTCATCGACCGCTGAGCCGCCCGGCAACGCGTCGGTCTTGTAGTCGACCACGACCAGTCCGCCGTCGGGGGTTTCGAAGAGCAGGTCGATGAAGCCGTCCAGCAGTGCGCCGTCGATGTCGGCGGAGGCGTAGATCTCGCGCCAGTAGCGCGGAGCGGCGACGGCTTCACGCACGATGTCGCTGGCGACGGCGCGCCGCACGAGCCGCTCGACGGTCGTTGCATCGCGTCTGCTCAGCCCCTCACTCGCGGCCTGTGCTTGGGATGCGTCGCGAATCTGATCGTCGTCGGGCTGCTCGAGATTGATCACTTGCAGCACCGCATGCACGGCGCGGCCGATGCTGGTGCCGGCGCGGCCGCGCCGCCAGGGCGGCAGCGAGTCATCCGGTTCGAGGTTGGGCTGATCGGGCGGCTCGTCGGTCGATCGCTGGCGCCGATTGATGCTCGTCGCCGACTCATGCGGCAGCGACGCGAATCGCTGGACGGCGGCGGCGCGCTCGTCGATCCAGTCTTGTCGCCGCTCGATCTCAACATCTGCCGGCAGCGGCGGTTCGGGCAACGGCGGCGTGGCCGGCAGCGGCGGCGACGGCAGGTCCTCGGGCTCGAGGCGGCGGCAGGGCGGATCGGAGAGGCTGGAGAGCACGGCGTCGATCTTGGCGGCGTCGGTGCTGCCTTCGCCTCTCGTCGCCTTGCGGTAGAGGCTGACGATCAGATGGTCGCGGGCACGCGTCGCACCGACGTAGTTGCGGCGCACGTACTCCTGCTGCTGCATCTCCTGCTCTCGCTCCCACGCCGCCTTGAAGCCGGGCGTGGCCAGTCCGGAACGCAGTTGCACCTCGACGCGGCCGTCTGGCATCCAGAGCAGCGGCGGCGCGGGCTCGCGCGGGGGAGAGTTGAGGCCGGCGAACACGACGATCGGGAACTCCAGCCCCTTGGCCGCGTGGATCGTCATGATCCGCACGGCGTCGTGGTCTGCCTCGGGGACAATCGACTCGATCACGCGGGTGTCGGCCTCCGCCTGATACTGGGCCCAGGCGAGGAATTCGCTCAGCGTCGAACCGCCGGCATCGCAAAAGGCGCGGGCCTGGTCGTGCAGGAACCGATAGCGGGCCCAGTGCTCGCGCGGCTGGCGATCGAGCACCGACAACTCAAGCAAGCGCCGCTGACGGATGATCAGGCCGACCAGCGCGCTGACCGACAGTTCCCAGCGCCGTTCGGCGACTTCGCGCAACCAATGCATTGCGTCGGCGACGGGATGGTCTGCCTCGATCTGGTCGGGGCGCGGCTCGCGGTAGTCCCACCGACCGCCGGCGGCGCTCCATTGGTAGAGGTCGTCGTCGGCGCACGCGAAGGCAGCCGAATGCAGCGCCGCGACGAGCGATACCTGATCGGTCGGGTCGTCAATCGCACGCAGCAGATTGAGCAGATCGCGCACCTCGCGCGATCCGTAGACGAGCGAGCGGCTCTCCAATCGGTAGGGGATGTAGCGCCGTTCGAGCGCCGGCAGCAGATGCCTGAGTCCGGTGCGTGTGGGAACGAGCACCGCGGTATCGGCGAATCGCGCCGGGCGCTGCTGATCCAGCGCGTTGTCGAAGATCTCCCAGCCCGAGTGTGTGATGTCCGCGATCAGCCGCGCGAGCGCATCGGCCTCGCGGTTGCGGATCGGACCGATCGCACCGGAGGCGTCGCCGCCGATGACCGTCACCGCGGAGGTCTGACCGTCGAGCGGGTCGCGGTGCGGCTGCAAGCTGTCCCATTCGGCCTGGTCGGCTCCGCCGTCCTTCATCATCGGGGCGAAGATGGCGTTGACGAAGTCGGTCACGCCCGGCGTGGAGCGGAAGTTCTGCGACAGCCGCGTCAGTCCTGGCGACTGCGCCTGTTTGACCGAGTTGAACTGCTGGATGTCGGCGCGGCGGAAGCGGTAGATGGACTGTTTGGGATCGCCGACGAAGAAGGCGCGGCCCGGCTTGCCCTGCGTGATGGCGTCGATGATCTGGGTTTGCAGCGGGTCGTTGTCCTGGAACTCGTCAATCAACAGCCGTTTGAAGCGCCGGTGCAGCGACATGGCGACGGACTCGTCCTCGCTGACCAACTGGCTCGCGCGGACGAGCAAGTCCTGAAAGCTGAGCATCCCGTGGCGGCGGCGCTCGTCGGCGTATTCGAGCACAAAGCGTCGCAAGGCATTGAAGACGGGCACCAGTGAACTCTGCACGATCTGTGAGCGCAACAGGTTGCGATCGGAGTCCAGTCGGGTGATCCTTTCGCGCAGGTGCTCCAGCCGCGTCACGTCCCAGTTGGACTTGCGTCCCGTTCGACTGGCCCGGAACGAGGGTTTGTCGAGGGCCAGCAGGCGCATGAGCGCGCCGGGATCAGATCGATTTCGCTTCAGTTCCTCCAGGTAGGGGCGCAGTTCCTGCAGCTTCAGGTACATCTTGTCGCTGGGGTCGGAACAGCCGCTGGCTGCATCGACGACACGCTCGAGCGCGTTGATGAATGGGTCTGGGTCGTAATCGGTCTCCTCCAGCACGGCCGAGTCGGAGGCGGTGCGATCCCAGTCCTGATGCAGCTGGCGGGCGAGGGCCTCGAGGTGAGACAACTCGACGCCGGCGTCGAAGAGGGCGAGCAGCGGTTCGGCGAGCGCCTCATCCTCGAGGATGTCGTCGAGCGCGCGCTGCCAGCGTTCGCTGAAGGCGAGGTGGTCCTGCGAGTCGTCCATGATCTCGAAGCCGGGCGGCAGGCCCGCCTCGATCAGATGCAGGCGCAGGATGCGACCGGCGAATGAGTGCAGCGTTTCGATGGCGGTCTGGTCGAGCTGGACCGCGGCGTCGCTGAAGAACTGTTGACGCTGCGGGTCGGTGTCCTGCTCGCGTCGACGGTCGAGTTCTTCCAGCACGCGGTCGTAGAGCTCGGCAGCGGCGCGGACGGTGAAGGTGATGGCGGCGATCTCGTTGGCCTGCACCTCGCCGGAGGCGATCAAGTTGGCAATCCGCTGAACCAGTTCGTGCGTCTTGCCGGTGCCAGCTCCGGCCTCCACGAAGAGCGTCTCGTCCAGGCGCTGCTCGATCCGGTCGCGCTCTCGTTGGTCGGCCAGGGAGCGAGTGCTCATGGCTGATCGTCCCCTTGCGGCTCGGCCAGTTCGACATACGCGGCGAGGCGCGGGTCACTGCGGACCTGCTCCCAGTGCTCACGACGATCGGCAGGGCAGATGGCGTTGAAGCTGCAGAACTCGCAATTCCGACCAGCCGAGTTGCGGCTGTCAGCGCCGGGATTGGCGGGGAAGCGCCCCGAGCGAATGCCGTCGGCGATGAGTTTGAGCACGTCATCGAAGCGGGCGCGGTTCTGCGCGTCCCAGCTGACCTCGTTGAATGTGAAGTCGCCGCGCGTGGTGATGTACCAGTAGGCCGACGTGACCACGTCCTCGTCGCCCAGCTCGAGCAGCTGGCGGACCGCGTGCGCGTAGACGGGCAGCTGCAGATATTGGCCCCGCACCACCACGTCGTCGTTCAGC
>JAJDZG010000075.1 GCA_022824765.1 Dehalococcoidia bacterium
GGGGTGACGCATGGGGAGCCCCCCTCCGTCACTGCGTGACACCTCCCCCAGAGGGGGAGGGTTTAGGGAAGGTTTGAGGTTGGCGAGGATCTTGTTGTTGTGCTCGCCGAGTCTTGGGGCGCGTGGGCCGACTTTCCATGATGTCTCGGAGGACACCCACTTGCTTGATGTGTAGACGAACTCGGCGGGTTGTCCGTTGACTTGGTGCTCGGGATGCTCAACCTTGGCGAAGCTGCCGCGCTCCCACCAGTGAGGGTCGAGGGCGTTCTCGTGCGGCTTGCGCAGCGGGGCCCAGAGATGACCGAGGTCCTGCGCGTCGCGCCAGGGGACGTCCTCGAATCGGAACTTGCGAATGACCCGCTGGGTCACTTCCTGGAGATGCGCCGCAGTCTCACCGCGCGAACGAGTACTGGCGCCGCCGGCCTCTGGTGGATCGTCGTTGAGGTCCGCCGCCATGTCGTAGCGATCGAGGAAGTCGATCAGCGATTGCGAGCGTCCGCGCGGCAGCGCCATCACCCAGCGACCGTCCTTGGTCGGACCGATCGAGGGCAGCGGGGTGACCCGCTCGGCCGCGTGCCGACAGGTCTGCCGATAGAAGCGCGCGCGGCGGAAGACCCAGCTCATCAGATCGAGCTCGGTGTTCTTGGCGACGGCGTCGTGGACGGACGTATGCAGCGTCTGCGCGCGGCCCGATCTGCCACGGTCGATCAGCGCGCCGATGGCGTTCATGACCGTCAGCTCGCCGGCGATGTGGTAGGCGTGCCACATCTGAGGCGCGATGGGCGGTGTGTCGTACGTGCCGTCGGGCTGCGGATCGTAGCCGCAGTTCATCATCTCGCCGCCGAGCGCGAGATGGACGAGGTCGGAGCCGCGATAGTCGGCCCAGGGCCCGTCGTCGCCAAAGGGTGTCATGCGCGCGATCACGATGTCGGAGTTGGCGGCGCGAATCGCGCCCTCGTCCAGCGCTTCGAGGTCGGCGCGAGGCCGAGCGTCCAGCAGCAGGTCAGCGGTTGCGAGCAGTTGCAAGAGCGTCTGGCGGTCGCCTGACTCGTTCAGGTCGAGCGTGACCGATCGCTTGCCCAGTCCGTAGTGCCACCAGAACAGCGAGCGTTCGAGTCCCGGCTGATCCTCGAAGAAGGGACCGATTTGACGGGTCGAGCAGCCCTCAGGCGGCTCGACCTTGATCACCTCAGCGCCAAGCCCGGCCAGGAGTCGTCCGGCGTATGCCGAGACCTCGTCGCCGATCTCGACGACGCGGAGGTCGGTCAGGAGGTGCTGGTCGGTGTCGGTCATGGTTGGTGCTCTCCTGCGTGTCGGGCGGGGTCGCCGATGTCGACGAGTGAGTCTGACCACTGCTTGATCGCGGAAGCGGGGGAGTCCATGCTCACGGTCGCAGCCGATTATGCCCTGGGCAGGCCGAGACCTCGCGTGGCGATGACGTTCCGCTGCACCTCGGAGGTGCCGCCTCGGATCGTGGCTGGGACCATCGCGATGTAGTTTCGCGTGAAGCGGCTCGCCGGTTCGGCGCCTGCCCAATGCTGAGCGTGGAGGCCGAAGACCTTCGTGGCCGTATGCGCGAGCCGTTGGCTGAGCTCCGACGCGAACAGCTTGGCCGTCGACGCCTCATAGTTGGGCACGAGACCGGCCGATTGCATCGAGATGATGCGGAAGCTGAACTGGTAGAGCGTCTCGGTCTCGACCCAGCGGTCGACGATCTCGTGGCGGAGTTCGGGCGTGATGCGCTCGGCGGCGCCCTGCTGGTTGGACTTGATATGACTGATCAGGCTGCGCAGCTGGCGCCTGGCCGCGACGGCGCCGCCGATGTTGGATCGCTCGAAGTCGAGCAGCGTCATGCCCACGTACCAGCCGCGATTCAGCTCGCCGACCAGATTCGTGGCGGGGATGCGTACGTCCTCGAAGAAGACCTCGTTGAAGTAGTGGTCGCCGTTGATGTTGATCAATGGGCGGACGGTGATGCCGGGAGTCTTGATGTCGTCGATCATGACGAAGGAGATGCCGCGATGCTTGGGCGCATCGGGGTCGGTGCGGACGAGCGCGAACATGGCATCGGCGGTGTGCGCGGCTGACGTCCAAATCTTCTGTCCGTTGATGATGAAGTCGTCGCCGTCGCGAACGGCGCGCGTGGTCAGCGAGGCGAGGTCGGAGCCAGAGCCGGGCTCGCTGTAGCCCTGCGCCCAGGTCACGTTGCCATCGAGGATCGGCGGCAGATACTTCTCTTTCTGCTCGTCTGATCCGTGCACGATCAACGTCGGACCGAGCATGCTCAAGCCCGAGCCTCCGACGCCTGGCGCACCGGACTCGGCCATTTCCTGGTTGAAGATGAACTGCTCCATCGCCGTCAGACCGCCGCCGCCGTACTCGGTGGGCCAGTGCGGTGCGACCCAATGGCGTTCGGCGAGGGCGCCGTGCCAGTCAACGGCGGCCGCGAGTTCGTCCGGCTTGTCCGACTTGCGGTCGTTCTCCCAGGCGCGTTCCGGCATGGCGCCGCGGGCGGCGAGATCGCGGTAACGCTGCGGCAACCGCGTATCGATCAGCGTGGACACCTCACTGCGGAAGGCGGCCTGTTCGGGCGTGTCTTTCCAGTCCATGCGAGACTCCAGTCGCTGCTGACACGTGACACAGTGTCGCAGCAGATTGTGATGGGCGGCCTAGAGTCCGGGCAGCGCGGTCGCGACCGCGGCCTGCAGCTCGTCGAGCGTGCGGTTCACGCTCATCCCGATCAGGTCCATGCGCGCGAGCTGCTCGGTGCGGGATTCGACGCGGTCCAGGTACTCACGCGGGAGCATCAGTTCGAGCAAGCGGCTGGCCCGCGCCAGACCGATCAACGCCACCGTTTCCGGGTCTGGAATCTCGTCCGAGAGCAAGACGTCGATCAGCTTGCGCTGGATGTCTCGCACGACCTGGGGGTCGACGGGTGGGAACTTCTCCGACTTGAGCACGATCAGTCGTCGTCCGGCCTCGCGCTGGATGATGTTGCGGTCGTTCAGGTCTTCGACGATCTGCTGGCGCAGGACGAGGGAGTAGCGGGCGATCTCCGAAATCCAGTAGGAGATGGGCTGGTTCGGCGGGCCGGAGTTGATCTGGTGCAGCACGCTGTCGAGCAGTGGATTGCCCGTGGCCTCGGCCGTGATCACGAAGAGGCGGTTGGGATCGGTGTCGATGCGATTGAGGAAGGAGAGGTCCAGCAGCGATGCACCAGCAATCGCGTAGTCCAGGCGGCCGTCGTAGGGGCGCTCGAGCTGGCCGTCCTCACCAAGACCGAGCAGGACAATCTGGTCGCTGATCGACAGGTCGGGCATCGTAGTCTCCTTTGTGTCAGCGCACGCCGACTCCCGTTGCTGCAAGGGTACTCGACAGCCCGCAGCCGGCCGCTGGCGCCGTTAGGGAGCGCGATTGCTAGCGCTGATCGATCAGCGGCTGCAACCGCGCGGTGCGCTCCATCGACGATTGCATGTGGCGGATGCGTTCCTGACCAACGGGAGATTCAGGGTCTTCCATCAGGTTGCCGCGCGCATCGCGCAGGCCGCCGTCCATGACCAGGTAGCTGCCGGACATGAACTCCGCGTCGGGTCCGACGAGGAACGAAATCAAGCCTGCGATGTCGGACGGGCGGCCTGATCGTCCGAGCGGTGTGGCCGCCTCCAGCTGGGTGCGGATCGGACCGCCCTCGTCGCCGGCGAGCGCGTGGGCGAGCGGCGTGTCGATCACGCCGGGTCCGATTGCGTTGACGTTGATGCCGTGCTGACCGAGATCGGCGGCCCAGCCGCGAACCATCATCGCGACGCCGGCCTTGGTCGCCGAGTAGCTCCACATCTGGGCGCTGGTGTTGAGCGCTGCGAGACTGGAGATGCAGACGATCCGTCCGCCGCTGCCGGCCGCGACCATCCGCTGGGCCGCCGCCTGCACGGTCAGGAACACTCCGGTCAGGTTGATATCGACCTGATCCTGCCAGTCTTTCTGGGTCATTTCCAGCACGGAGCCGCCGCGGCCGATGCCGGCGTTGGCGACCGCGATGTCGATGCTGCCCAGCTCCGTGACGCACTCATCGGCGGCGGACTGCACTTGCTCTTGCGAGGCGACGTTGCAGCGCACGACGTGCGCCTGGCGGCCGAATTCGCGCACCATCGAAGCAGTCTCGGCGGCCGCGTCCAGATCGATCTCGGCGATGCAGATGTCTGCGCCGTCGCGGGCCAGTCGGACAGCGGTGCCTTGACCGATTCCCGATCCAGCGCCGGTGATGAATGCCGCCTTGCCTGATAGGTCCGCCATGTCGGAGCTCCACTCGTTGCGTTGTCGGGGTTGGGTGACAAGCTAGCGATTGGCAGCTGATCTCGCCATTGCCCCTCCCTGCAAGCGAGGGGATGGCGGGCCGATCCCTCCGCCCTTGGGGAGGGCGTGCCAATCCCTCCCCCTCTGGGGGTGGCTAGGGGGGGGCCCGCCCCCCTCTAACTCCCCCCGTAAACGGGGGGAGGATTGAATGAACTCCGCGCAAACGGGGGAGGACTTTGTGGGCTCCCGCGCAAGCGGAGGGAGGGTTTGGCGGAGTCCTCACGCAAGCGGGGGAGGATTGGATTGAGTCCTCCCGCCAGCGGGGGGGGTTAGTGGACTCCCACGCAAGCGGGGGGAGGAGTGGATTGGCTAGCGGCTGCCTCGTTGGCGGGGATCTAGCACGTCTCTGAGCGCGTCGCCGAGGACGTTGAACCCGAAGACCAGGCTGGTGAGGGCTAAGCCGGCCCAGAGCGATGTCCAGGGCGAGTAGACGATGAACTGTCGGCCGTCGGCGATCATCTTGCCCCAGCTCACGTCAAGCGTGCCGAGTCCGAGGAAGCTGAGCGCCGCCTCGGCGAGGATGAAGGCGCCGATGGTGATCGAGAAGATGACGATCAGCGGGGCCATGATGTTGGGCAAGATGTGCATGCCCATCACGCGTTGCGATGAGGCGCCGATCGTTCGGGCCGCCTCGACGTAGGGCATTTCACGAATCTGGATCACGCTGCCGCGCACGATCCGATTGGTTGGCGCGATACCTAAGACCGAGAGCGATAGTGTCACCCAGAGCGCCGATGGATCCGTGATTGACGCGATCAACAGCAGGAAGGCAATCGGCGGGAAGCTCTGCACCGCGTCGAGGACTCGGTTGATGGTCAGGTCAACGCCGCCGCCGAGCGAGCCGGAGACGAGCCCGGTCACCGTCCCCGCGACCACGCCGATCAGCGTCGCGAAGAAGCCGATGTAGAGCGACAGCCGCGCGCCTTCAGTGACGCGCGAGAAGAGATCGTGTCCCGCGCGATCGGTACCGAACCAGTGTTTGCCGGACGGACCGAGCAGTGACGCAGTGATCAACGGATTGTCTGTGCCTGACGCCAGCAGGCGGTCGACATCTGAGATCGTGCCGTCCTCGATCGCGATCTGCTGTTCCTCGACCAGCCAATCGAGCAGCGATCCGTCATCCACGCGCGACAACGCGTAGACGACCATCTCGCCCTGCACGCCGACCTCGGCGGCGGGCTGTTCGTAGATGCCCTCATCGCTGACGAGCGCGCGCAGGTCTGCATCGGAGATATCGGCGCTCACGCCGTCGAGCACGTTGGCGATCTTATCGTCCGCGTACTTGGAGGAGGCGATCTCGAAGACGTCACGGGAGTCGTAGCGGCCGATGCCCAACCAGCCGCCGCCATCGCCGACCGTACCGATCGCGATCACGCTCCAGAGGACGACCAGGATCACACCAGCGGCGCCGAGCCGTTTGGTGGCCATGAAACTGCGAAAGCTGGTCAGCCAGCGCAGGACACCGGTTGCCTGATCGACCCGCAATCCCTGAGCGGACGCAAAGTCGTCAAGCTGTTCGGAGGCGCCGCGTTGCTCGCTCATGGGCCGTGTGTCTCGTTTGGTCCAGCGCGGTTAGGTGTAGCGGATTCGCGGATCGATCAGCGCGTAGCTGACATCGATCACGATGTTGACGATGATCACGAACAAGGCCAGGAAGAACACCGCGGTCTGGACGACCGGGATGTCGGCCTGGTAGAGGCGCTGGAGCAGCATCAGTCCGATACCAGGGATGTTGAAGAGCACCTCGAGGATGATGTTGCCGCCGACCAGCGCAGCGAGCTGCAGGCCGAAGACACTGAGCACGGGCACGAGCGCATTGCGCAGCGCGTGGCGTCGGATGACGGAGCGTTCGCGCAGGCCCTTGGACCACGCGGTACGCACGTAGTCCTGGCGGAGCACCTCGAGCAGCTCGGATCGGGTGATCCGCATCAGTCCGGCGCCGGCCGCGATGCCGCCCGCGAACGCGGGGATCGTATAGAGCGCAAAGAACCCGTCCACACTGGTGAAGATGCTCCGAGCGCTCTCCTCGGTGAGAGGAATGGACCAGAGTCCACCGTCGAAGATGCCGCCTGGCGAGACGACGAAGATGAGCATGGTGGCGATCCAGAACGCGGGCGCCGCCAGCGCCAGGATCGCGAAGCCGCGCAGGCCGTAGTCGAGCCATTGGTCCTGCCGCATCGCGGAGAGGATGCCGACCGGCAGCGCCACCACCACCGCGACCACCAGGGCGTAGGCGTTGAGATGCAACGAGCGCGGCAAGGACCGCAGGAAGATATCCATCGACGGCTCGTTCGTCTGGAACGACGGACGGAACTGGAAGCGGATTGTGTCCCAGAGGTACTCGATGTACTGGCGGCCCAGCGGTCTGTCGATGCCGAGCTGGTTCTTGATGCTGGCCTCTGTGATCTCCCGGGTGGGGGAGATGAAGATGGCACCAGGCGACAGCGGCGTGTCGACGGTCAGTCTGCCGTCCTCGTTGGCGGGTGTGCCTTCGAGGTTGACGTTCATGTAATCGTCGGGCGAGACTCGGTTGACCTCCGCCAACTCACGGAGCGTGACGCTCTCACGCAGCGTCAGGACGACGCCCGCGGGAGCGAACAGCTCGCCGCCTGAGTCTCCCCACTCGACGCTGGGGTTGCGCTCCTGTAGCAGGGTGACACCGTCGGAGGTGTTCTCCGGCAAGGCCAGTCGATTCTGGCGCGACAGTGTACTCAGCAGCTGACCATCGATAGCGACGATGGTCGAGCCGGGCCGCAGTTCACCGTCTGCGTCCAGACTCGGATTGTTGGCGAGGAGATCGTCAACGCCGATGCCGTACTGGGCGGCGATCGTCGCCAGCGTGTCGCCGCCGACGACGCGATGCAGCGTTCGCTCGACCTCGACCTCGCCGATCACTTCGGCCTCGATCTTGGTCGCGCCCGATGCTTCGAGGTTGGCCAGCTTGATCGTGACGTAGTCGCCGGGCAGGGCGTTGAGGACGAGGAACAGGATCGAGATCACCAACCACAACGTGGGGATCACGAGCAGCAAGCGTCGGATCAGATACTTCTGCATGGCTTCCTGCTCGCGACCGCGAGTGGATGGGAGTCAGAGACACCGCCCGACACCCCTCGGGAGCGAGGGGTGTCGGTGGGAATCTACCGCCGTTAGGCCTGGTACTCAGGATGGCTTGTGTCGAGCCACGCAGTGTCCATGTTGTGCGAGTCGTGCGCGAACTGCCAGGTGTCGTCCGGGCGGTTGACGTACGGCCACCAGATGGTCGGTGCGATGCCGTTCATGACGCCGAACCAACCGAAGATGCCCTCGAGTCCGTGCTCTTCGTCGACACCGAGGCCGATGCGCTGCACCTGGAGCGCCATGTCGCGGCGCTGTTCGGTGTCGAGCGTGACGGACATCTCGTCGACGATCTCCTCGACGGCCGGGTAGTTGTACTGGGTCAGGTTGGAGGCGCCGCCGACCTTGAGCGACAGCGTGAACTGCGCGGTCGGGTCGAGGTCTGCCGGCGGATTGGTCCAGGTCGGCGCGCGGCCGGGGAACGTCTGGTTGTCGTAGCGGTCCTGCATGACCGTGTACGGCTGGATGTCCAGCTCGACGTTGAAGCCCAGCGCCTCGTTGTACATGTTCCGTGTGGTCTCGGAGATACCCGGGTAGGTCTGCTCCCAGAGGTCGGGGATGTAGATCGTGACGGTGCGGTCGGTGTCGAAGCCGGAGGCGGCGATCAGCTCGCGGCAGAGCTGGATGTCCTCGTCGCGGTTCAGTCGGAAGCCCGGCACGGTGCGCAGCTCCTCGGGCGGAATCGTCCAGTAAGTGCTGAACCAGGGGCAGAAGTGCGTCGCCGACGGCTTGGCGGCGCCGAGGTAGACGGCGTCGATCAGCAGGTCGCGGTCGACCGCGACTTGCATGGCGTAGGCGAAGCGGCGGTCGAGATATGGGTTGCCCAGACCGTCGGAGCCTTCCCAGCCTGGCTCGTAGGTGCCCATGACGGTGACGATCGTGAAGCCGAACGCGCCTTCTTCGACCGGGTGGTCGGGGAAGTCGCCGGAGAGCTCTTCGACCTGCACCGAGGAGAGCGGGAAGCCGCCGATGTCGATGCCACGACCGCGATAGGCCGCGTCGACCGCAGTGGCGTCGGTCAAGTTGACGAACTCGACCGCGTCTGGGTAAGGCAGCTGGTTGCCGCCGTCGCTCTTCCAGTAGTTGGGGTTGCGCTCGAGGTAGATGCCGATGTCGGGGTCGTAGGTCTGCGGGATGTAGGGCCCGGTGCCGCTCGACAGCTCGACGTTGGCGGTCTCGTCGCGCCAGCGGGTGCCGAACTCCTGGATGCCCTCAGGGGAGGTGATCCAGGAGAAGGGCCGCAGAATCGTGCCGCCCAGGTAGGTGGCGTCGGGGCCGTCAGTCTTGGCGATGAAGGTGGTGTCGTCGACGGCTTCGTGCGAGGCAGTCTTCTTGAAGGCGTCCTGGCCGCGGAAGCGTGCGTCCGGGTTGCCTTCGGCGTCAAGCGCGGCGATCTGGCGGTCGAAGTTGAGCGCGATGTCGCCAGCGGTGACCTCGCGGCCGCCCTCGGTCGGGTACTGGTCCCAGAAGCGCGCGCCGCGGTCGACGTTGAAGATGTACGTCTCGGCGTCGGGCGTCTCAGGCAGCGAGGTGATGTCTGCCTCCATGATCCCGCCCTCTTTCGAGGCCCATCGGATCATGTAGTTCATGTAGAACCCCATCCAGTATTGGGTGGGGCCGAAGACGCCGCGGTGCGGGTCGAAGAAGTCGTGCGTGGCGGCCGGGGTCGAGAACCGCAGCGTGCCGCCGTAGCTCTTCGCCACACCGGCCTGCTGCGCCGGCTGATCCTGGTCGTCCTGCTGCATGGACTGTTGCTCGGCCTGATCAACCTGCTGCTGGGCTTGCTGCTGTTGCTGCGCCGCCGGCTGCTGCTGTTGCTGCTGGCTTTGCTGCTGCACCGCCTGTTGCTGCTGTTGCTGCTGCTGAGCAGTCTGCGCAACGGCTGGCTGACTGTCGTCGTCATCATCGCCGCAGCCAACGAGGGCAAGACCGGCGGCGCCGACGCCGGCGCGTCCGGAGGCGCGCAAGAGGGCGCGTCGGCTCATCTTGTTGCGGCGCATTCGCTGCCAATAGTTGGTTTCGCTCATGTTCACTCGCTCCTTTTCGGCCCACGGTTGGGAACTCGGCCGATTTCGGAAAGGCTAGCACAATCCCAGTCGGTTGGTAGCGCGGGGTGTTTTGCCCCCCTCTAACTCCCCCCGCAAGCGGGGGGAGGATTTGGACTCCCCGCAAGCGGGGGGATTTAGTGGAGCACTCGGACTTTGGGGGAGGCTGAAACAATCCCTCCCCCTCTGGGGGAGGCTAGG
>JAJDZG010000133.1 GCA_022824765.1 Dehalococcoidia bacterium
TGCCTTCGGCATCTCCCCCGGAGGGGGAGAGGTTTTGTTGGCCTTTGGCGTCTCTCCTCCTGCGTTGGGAAGCCCCCCTCTGCCTTCGGCATCTCCCCCGGAGGGGGAGATATTGCTTTTGTTAGTCGGAGTGTAGGGGAGGTTTGTTGTTGGCCCATGGTTGGGCTTGTTCTAGTTGGGCTGCGATGCGGAAGAGGGTTGCTTCGTCGGCGTAGGGGGCGACGAACATGGTGCCGATGGGGAGACCGTTTTCGCTCCAGTAGAGGGGTACGGAGGCGGCGGGGTTGCCGGAGGCGTTGAAGAGGGAGGTGAAGCCGACGGTGCGCTGGACGTCGTTGCCTTGTGCGGCGAGGTCTTCGCGGTCGAGGGCGAGTCGTCCGAGTTCGAGCGGTGGTACGGCCATGGTGGGGGTCAGCATGAGGTCGTAGCCGGGTCCGTCGAGGCCGGCGAACCAGCGGGCGACGTGGCGTCCGATGGCGTGGACGGCCTGGGTGGCGGCGATGTAGTCGCTGGCGGTGGGCATGTCGCCGGAGATCATGCGCCAGGTGAGGGGCTCGACGTCTTCGGGGTTGGCGGAGCGGCCGAGTTCGGCGGCGCGCCGGTCGATGAGCAGCTTGGTGGCGGGACGGACGATGTCGAAGAGGGGATTGCGGACCTCCTCGGGGATGGTGAGAGAGGCGTCTTCGACGTCGTGTCCGAGCGAGGCGCAGAGGTCGGCGGCGTGTTGGACGGCATCGAGGCAGACGCCGTCGACGTCGCATTCGTTGAAGGGGAGGCGGATGACGCCGATGCGCAGCTTGCCGGGGTCGCGGCCGACCTCATCGGCGAAGGGACGCTCGGGCGGGGGCGCAAAGTAGGGTGCGCCGATGTCTGGTCCGCAGGTGGCGTCGAGCAGGACGGCGGAGTCGCGGACGGAGCGGGAGACGGCGTGGACGGTTGACATGCCGGCCCAGCCCTCGCCGACGTCGGGTCCGGAGGGGGTGCGGGCGCGGGTCGGCTTGAGTCCGAAGAGTCCGTTGCAGGAGGCGGGGATGCGGATGGAGCCGCCGCCGTCGGAGGCGTTGGCGACGGGGATGACGCCGGCGGCGACGGCAGCGGCGGCGCCGCCGGAGGATCCGCCGGCGGTGTGTTCGAGGTTCCAGGGGTTGCGTGTCTTGCCGTGCAGCTGGGACTCGGTGGTGGAGGTGATGCCGAACTCTGGCGAGGTGGAGCGTCCGAAGATCGAGAGGCCGGCCGCTTTGTAGCGGATCACCATCTCGGAGTCGTGGTCGGGCACGTAGTCGGCGAAGATTTTGGAGCCGGAGGAGATTTTCTGGCCGGTGTAGTAGGTGCCGAGGTCTTTGAGCAGGAAGGGCACGCCGTGCAGGGGTCCGTCGGGCAGACCGCTGAGGGCGTTTTCGCGGGCGTGGTCGTACCAGGGGTAGACGACGGCGTTGAGCTGGGGATTGACGCGTTCGGCGCGTTCGATCGCCTCTTCGAGCAGCTCGGCGGCGGTCACTTCGCGTTCGCGGACCATTCGCGCGAGGTCGACGGCGTCGAGGTCGGAGTAGTTCTGGATTGTCATGGGTTCCTCATTCCAGGGTTGCCATTGTTGGGCGCTTGGGGCATAAGCTCTATGCATGGTACGCACTGACGGTCGAGAGCCCAACGCGCTGCGTCCGCTGGCGTTCGAGTTGGGGGTGCAGCAGCATGCGGACGGCTCGTGCATCGTGTCGCTGGGGGATACCCGGGTGCTCTGCGCGGTGACGGTGGAGGAGCGGGTGCCGCGCTGGCTGCGCGGTCAGGGGCGGGGCTGGTTGACGGCGGAGTACAACATGCTGCCGGCGGCGACGAACACGAGATCGGACCGTGAGCGGGTGTTGTCGGCTGGTCGGACGAAGGAGATTCAGCGGCTGATTGGTCGGAGCCTGCGGGCGGCGCTGGACCTGAGCGCGGTGGGGGAGCGGACGTTCAACGTCGACTGCGATGTGATCGATGCGGACGGCGGGACGCGCACTGCGGCTGTGACGGGCGCGTTTGTGGCGCTGAGTCTGGCGGTCCGAGCGCTGTCCTATGACGTGTCGCCGATCTCATCTGCGGTGGCAGCGGTGAGCGTTGGCGTGATCGACGGCGAGGTGCTAGTTGACCTGAACTATGGCGAGGATTCGAGCGCCGATGTGGACTGCAACGTAGTGGGTCTGTCGAACGGCGGATTGGTCGAGGTGCAGGGCACGGCGGAGGGCGAGTCGTTCACGGCGGAGCAGCTGAGCGAAATCGTTGCGTCGGCGCAGGGGGCGCTGTCGGAGATGTTCGCGGCGCAGGCGGCTGTGCTGTCGGAGGGCTAGTAGTAGTCGGAGTAGAGGCCGAGGTGGCTGCCGCCGAGGAGGAGGACGTGGGCTGAGCCGTAGTCCTGGTCGATTTGCTGGCCGGGGAAGTTGCTCATGAGTCGGAATCCGCCGGGCGACTGGTTGGCGGCGTACGCGACGATGTCTGCGCCGAGCTGTCCGACGTTTTCCCACATGTCCCACTGCGAGGCGGGCTCGCGGGGGACGGCGAGCAGCGCGAGGTTGGGCAGTGAGCGATGTGGCGCGGTCATGCCGACGGAGACGGTCACCTGCCATAGGTTGCTGCGTCCTGCTTCGAGGGTGGGGAGCGCGTCGTAGAAGATGGTTGAGTCGGTCTCGTGGACGATGCAGTCGCCGTGTTCGAGGACGGCGTCGGGCCATGGTTGTCCGGTGGGCGCCCAGCGGGACTTGTCGAGTTCCTGAGCGGCGTGGGCTTGCAGATGGGCGTGGGGCTGGGACTGCTCGCCCATGGAGCCGAAGTTGCAGAAGACGCGAAAGCCGGTGGGGGCACGATCAGGGTTGCGCGCTTGCAGCCACTCGACGGTTTGACGGCCGTGGTCGCGGGCGGTGCGGCCGACGTTGCCGAGGTCTGACCAGAGTTCCATCTGCTGGGAATAGAAGGGGATGGTGCTGTCGGAGTGTTGGCGGGGGATGATCAGAGAGGTGAGGTCGAAGAAGAGGTACTGGTTCTCGAAGACGAAGACATCGGGCTGGTCGTCGGACCAGGGTGCTGAGGGATCGTTGCGTCGGGAGTCGGTGAAGCGTCGCTCGCCGTCGCGGAAGAAGAGCGCAGACTCTGAGCCGTCGACGATGCCGCAGAAGACGCAGAATCGTGACGGCTGCTGGCCGGGCTTGTTGGGCATGGGGCGTAGCGTCGCACCGATCGGTCACGTGCGCAAACGGGGGAGCGGAGGCGGGTGCGATACGCTCAGCAGTAGTCAGGCTGGAGGACGTCAGCATGGTGCAGGTGCGCCCGTTTCGCGGGCTTCGCTACAACACGGACGTGGTCGGCGAGTGGGGCAGCGTGCTTGGTCCGCCGTATGACATCGTGGACGCTGAGCAGACGGCGGCGCTGCGGGATGCGAGCCGTTACCAGATTTCTCATATTGAGATGGCGGCGGGCGATGCTGAGATTGCGGATGCGGCGGCGCTGCTGAGGGAGTGGCGCTCCGCGGGCGCGGTCATCCAGGACGAGACGGCGTCGTACTACTTGCACGAGCACGAGTTCGTTGATGGCGCTGGGCGTGATCAGGTTCGGCGCGCGATCTTCTGCGCGGTTGAGCTGACGCCGTGGGGCGATGGGGTGATGGCTCATGAGCGGATGATGCCGGGTCCGAAGGCGACGCGGACGGCGCTTCGGTCGGTTGTGGGTGCGGATATCTCGCCGCTGATGGCGTTTGTGCCGGATGCGGATGGGCGCCTTGCGGGCATCGTGGAGGATGCCCTCGTGCTGCCGACGCTGCATGACGGTGTTGATCCGACGGGGGATCGTCACACGCTGCGTGTAATCGATGATGGGGCGGTTGTCTCAGCGATTACGGATGCGTTTGCTGCCGACACGATTTACATGGCAGATGGACATCATCGCTATGAGTCGGCGTTGGCCTCGATTGACGAGCGGTCGGGGTCGCGTCAGGTGTTGATGGGAGTGGCGAGCGCGCGGGATCCGTCGCTGACGATTGGTTCCAACCACCGCGTGTCGCATTGGCCGGTGCCGGAGGACCTGTTGTCGCGTCTGGGGGAGCGGTTTGCGTTGAGCGAGTCGACGGTTGAGCAGCTGCCCTCGTTGTTGCCGGCGGGCAGCTCTTCGATCGGACTTGTGACCAGGCAAGGCGCGTGGCTGCTGGAGGCTGGGAACCGAACTCGCGATGCGATGCCCAATAATGTTCCGTCGGCCTGGCGGGGACTGGCGCCGGCGCTGCTGCAGTTCGTGATTCTGGATCCGGTGCTGGGGATCGACGCCGAGGCGCTGGCGGGCGGTGAGGCGGTGTCTTACATCCACGAGTTCGAGGACGTGTTGTCGATGGTTGCGTCGGGGGAGGCGTCGGCGGGCTGGGCGTTGCCGGCGGCGACGCTTCAGGATGTGATTGAGACGGCGGACGCGGGCAGTTTCATGCCGCAGAAGAGCACGTATTTCATTCCGAAGCTGCCGACCGGGCTCGTGCTGCATCCGCTTGACTAGGGTCTGTTCACGGTAGCTGGCGCGCTTCCTGGATCAGGGGGAGGCCGCGGTCGTGGATCGTCGTCGCAACGAGGTTTGCGGCCTCGTTCCCTGTGGGCGCTTCTGGTCAGGCGGGAAATCGGGCGAGATTCCAGACAAGCTGGAATGACGATCGGGGCTGGAATGACGGACGTTGGATTTGGTTACATGCGGGCCTGGGCTACGTGATCGATGCCGTCGATGGCTGCGATCTGGTTGATTTCGTTGTTGGTCAGGGTTCGGGAGATGGTGAGGGCCATGAGGGACATCTCGGAGGGGTCGTCGGCGCTGTAGCCGACGTCCATGGCGGCGATGTTGACGTCGAGGCGTCCGAGGGCCATGCCGACCTCGCCGATCCGTCCTGGACGGTCTTCGTTGCGCAGGACGAGCAGGTGCAGATGGTCGGAGGGGTGCTGGGTGTTGTCGATGTGGCGAGGGCCGCCGATGTGGACCGGGAAACGATTGATTTCGACGACGGCGGCGCGGCCGTGCTCGAGTGTTCCCATTAGGGAGGTGGCGCCGGTCGAGGTGCGCAGTTCGACGGTGATTGTGGAGGTGAAGGGTTCGGCGTCGGAGGTTTTGCGTTCGGAGACCATCCAGCCGCGGTTGGCGATGGTGCTGTTGACGTTGACGAGGTTGACGTGTTCGTCGGAGATGGGCGCGAGTAGTCCGCCGATGATGGCGGCTTTGAGAGGGGTGACGTCGTGGTTGGCGATCTCGCCCTCGTAGCGGACGATGATGTTTTGCCACTGACCGCTGGCGAGCTGGGTGGCGAGTCGGCCGCACATTTCGGCGACCTGGAGGTAGGGTCCGACGACTTCGAGCGACTCTGGGTCGATGAGCGGGGCGTTGACGGCGGACATGGATGGTTGGCCGCGCAGGACTTTGAGTGTCTCGGTGGCGATGTCGACGGCGACGCGCTCCTGGGCTTCCTGAGTCGAGGCGCCGAGGTGGGGGGTTGCGAGCACTTGCGGATGGCGGACGAGGGGATTGTCGTGGGCGGGTTCGGCGGCGAAGACGTCGAGGGCGGCTGCGCCGGGTCTGCCGGCGTCGAGCGCGTCGGCGAGGGCTGCCTCGTCGAGGAGGCGTCCGCGGGCGGTGTTGACTAGGAGTGAGCCGGGCTTCATGAGCGCGAACTCAGCTGGGCCGAGCAGCGGCGGCGCGTCGGGGGCGGCGGCGGAGTGGAGGGTGACTACGTCGGACTGTTGAAGCAGGTCTCGGAAGGGCGCGAGCTCCGCGCCGACGGAGCGGGCGCGGTCTGCGGAGACGAATGGGTCGTAGGCGATGGTTCGCATCTCCATGGCCTGGAGGCGTCGGGCGACGGCAGCGCCGACGAGTCCGAGTCCGACGATGCCGACGGTCTTGCCGCGCAGTTCGGCGCCGATGAATGCGGAGCGGTTCCAGTGACCGGCGCGGAGGGAGGCGTTGGCGTCGGCGAGGTGGCGGGAGAGGGCGAGGAGGAGTGCGACGGTGAGTTCGGCGGCTGAGACGGTGTTGCCGCCGGCGGCGTTGAGGACGATGATGCCGCGCTCGGAGGCGGCGTCGAGGTCGATGTTGTCGACGCCGGCGCCGGCGCGTCCGATCACGCGGAGGTTGGGCGCGGACTCGATCAGTTCGCGGTCGACCTGGGTGCCGCTGCGGACGATCAGGGCGTGGCAGAGTGCGGCGGCGTGGAGCAGTTGCGGTCGGGAGAGTGCGCTGCCGTCGATGACGTCGGTATTGGCGCTGGCGCGGAGGATGGCGAGGCCGTCAGCGGCGAGAGGTTCGGCGACGAGGATGCTCGGCATGCGGGTGATGGGCGGTCGGCTAGGCGTCGATGGTGGGGATCACGGCGCCCTCGGCGGGGCTGAAGCCTTCGGCGACGAGAGCTTGCTGGAGCGCGGCGAAGCAGGCGGTGAATTCGGATTCGTCGAGGTATCCGAGGTGTCCGATGCGCCAGATGGATGGGGCGAGTTTGCCCTGTCCGCCGGCGATGACGACGTTATGTTCTTCGCGCAGGCGTCGGGAGACGGCGGGGCCGGTGATGCCGTCGGGCACCTTGACGGCGGTGACGGTGTCGGAGGCGTAACGCTCTTCGGCGAGCAGCTCGAGGCCGAGGGACTTGGCGGCGGCGCGGGTCCATGCTGCGAAGCGGTGGTGTCGGGCGAAGATGGCTTCGGGACCTTCGGCGGCGAGCAGTGGGATCGCGGCGTCCATGGCGTAGAGGGTCGGCAGGGCTGGCGTCCAGGGCGGCTGGCCGCGGTCGGCGTAGTCCTTGTGGGTGGCGAGGTCGAAGTAGAAGCTGGGCATCGTGGAGGTCTCGGCGGCGGCCCAGCCGCGCTCGGAGAGCGCGGCCATTGCGATGCCTGGCGGGGAGAGCCAGCCCTTCTGGGAGGCGGTGACGACGGCGTCGAGGCCCCAGTCGTCCATGCGCATTTCGATGGAGCCCAGGGAGGAGACGGCGTCGACGATGATCAGGGGGTCGGCGACGTCGCGGACGGCGCGGGCGATGTCGCCGATGGGGTTGGTGACGCCGGTTGAGGTTTCGTTGTGGGTGATGAGGAGGGCGTCGTAGTCGTCCTGCTGGATGAGTTGGGCGACGAGGTCGGGCGTGGCGGCGTCGCCCCACTCGATGTCTGAGCGGGTGACGTGGGCGCCGTAGCGCTCGGCGATGGTTCCGAAGCGGTCTCCGAAGGATCCGACGGTGACGCAGAGGACCTTGTCGTCTGGTGAGAGGGTGTTGACGATTGCCGCTTCCATGGCGCCGGTTCCTGAGGCTGAGATGATCAGGACTTCCTGGTCGGTGCCGAAGAAGGGTTGAATGCCGGCGGTGAGGCGTTCGAGCAGGTCGGCGAATTCTGGGCCGCGGTGGTTGATCATTTCGCCGGCGGCGGCCTGCAGCACGTCGGGCGGGCACGGGGTGGGTCCGGGGATGCGGAGATTCGTGGGCGTCGACATGTTCGGGAGCGCTCGTTCCTTACAGTGTTGGGAGTGTTACGAGCGTATCAGCGGAGCGAATGCTGACAATGTCAAGCAGGGACGAGCGGGGAGCCGATCTGTCAGCCAAACTGCGCTCGCTGCCGAGCGTGGATCAGGTGTTGTCTGAGCCGTCGCTGGCTGATGCGTTGGCGCGTTGGGATCGGGGGCTGGTGGTTGGCGCGGTTCGTGCGGTGATTGGGGAGGTACGGGAGGGGTTGCGCTCGGGCTCGGAAGCGGCGCATGACGCGGCATCGCTGGCGGTGATGGTGGAGCGTGGCCTGGAGGCGAGGCTCGCGTCGCCGCTGCGGCGGGTGGTCAACGCGACGGGCGTGGTGATCCATACGAATCTGGGTCGGGCGCCGGTGTCGGAGTCGGCGGCGATGGCGATGGCTGAGGCGGCGGGGGGCTATGACAATCTCGAGTACGACCTGGAGGTGGGGGAGCGGGGGTCGCGGGCGCAGCATCTGGAGCCGTTGCTGTGCGCGGTGACCGGGGCCGAGGCGGGCGTGGTGGTGAACAACAATGCGGCGGCGCTGTATCTGGTGGTGTCGGCGTGGTGCGAGGAGCGAGAGGTGCTGGTTTCGCGCGGGCAGGCGGTCGAGATTGGCGGTGGATTCCGGATTCCCGACGTGCTGGTCAGCGCCGGCGCGGAACTGGTCGAGGTGGGGACGACGAACCGGACGAGGAAGTCCGACTACACGAGACGGGATACGCGGGAGGTTGCGGCGATTCTGCGGGTGCACTCGTCCAACTTCCGGATTGTGGGATTTACTGAGGAGCCGTCGTTGTCGGAGTTGCGCGAGGCGGCGGATGAGACGAGGTCGCTGCTGATCGACGACATCGGGAGCGGCAGCTTGCTGGATACGCGCCGGTATGGATTGAGCGGGGAGCCGCGTCCGCAGGAGAGTGTCGCGGCTGGCGCTGATCTGGTGCTGTTCAGCGGGGACAAACTGCTGGGTGGTCCGCAGGCGGGGATCGTGGTTGGCAAGTCGTCGGCGGTGCGCCGGCTGCAGCATCATCCGTTGATGCGGGTGTTGCGTCCGGACAAGACGACGATTGCGGGTCTCGCGGCGACGCTGCAGCATTACGCGGCGGGCGAGGCGGAGGAGACGGTGCCGGTGTGGCGGATGATCGGTGCGGAGGCGTCGGCGCTGCGCGATCGGGCCGAGCGCTGGCGGCGGGAGGTTGGCGCTGGGGATGTCGTCGCTGCGGAGTCCACCGTTGGCGGTGGATCGCTGCCGGGCGACACGCTGCCGACGTTTTGTCTGTCGCTTGCGTTTACGCATCCAACTGAGACGGCGCGGCGGCTGCGTGCGCGGGAGATTCCGGTTGTGGCGCGGATTGAGCAAGGGCGGCTGCTGCTCGATCCGCGCACGGTGCTGCCGGACGAGGATGACGCCGTGGTGTCCGCGCTGGTCGATGTGCTGGGAGTTGAGTAATGATCGTGCTGGGGGCGTTGCTGCCGCATCCGCCGATTTTGCTGCCTGAGATTGGGCAAGGTCGGGAGGTTGCGGCTGCGTCGACGCTGGAGGCGTATGCGACGGTCGCACGGCGGTTACGGGAGCTGGAGGTTGGCAGATTGCTGATGATCTCGACGCACGGGATCGTGACGCTGGGCAGGTTTCATGCGCTGGAGGCGGACATCTGGGGGGACTTCGGGCGATTCGGCCATTCGGGGCTGACCTTTGCCCATGCGACAGACTCTGCGTTGATTGAGGCGGTTCTGGCTGCGGCGGCGGCTGGTGAGGTGCCGTTCAGCGCGGTGTCGTCGTGGGAGGGTTCGGATCACTCGATTGGGGTGCCGATTCGGCTGATCGGGGAGGCGCTGTCGGCGGAGATTGGGGTGGTCAGCATGAGCTTTCGCTCGGCGTCGGATCATGTGGCGGCGGGTCGGGCGATTGGCGCGGCGCTGGCAGGGATTGAGGAGCCCGCGGCGGTCATTGCGTCGGGCGATGCGGTGCATACGCTGAGCGAGGAATCGCCGCAGCGCTATCATCGCCGCGCCGCGGAGGTTCAGGAGGCGATTGAGTCGGCAATCGCGTCGTGGAGCGTCGATGGGCTGATGGGTATCGATGAGTCGTTGCGTCGTGATGTGGATGAGTCGGTGGTGTCGCCAACGCTGATGCTGATGGGAGCGCTGGAGGGTGCGTCGCGGTTGGCGGCGCGTATTCTGGCTTCAGAGCACCCGTGGGGTGTTGGTTATGTCACGGCGCTGATTGACGTCGATCAGGGGAGCGGCTGACTGTGGACGCGAAGAGCATTGAGACTCTGGAGTTTCCCAAGCTGATTGAGCGGCTGGTTGCTCAGTGCGGATCGCCGGGCGGGGTGGAGCTGGCGGGAGCGCTGAGGCCGAGCGCGGATGTTGACGAGGTGCGGCGTCGGTTGTCGGAGACGTCGGAGGCGCGGGCGCTGGCTCAGCTGAAGCCGAACTTCCGGATCGGTCAAGCGCCGGCGATTGAGGGGCAGTTGCAATCGGCGACGCGGTCGGCGGTGTTGCCGTCGAGCGAGATTCTTGAGGTGGCGATCCTGTTGCGGACGGCGCGGCACGTGCGCAATCAGATTGCACCGCTGGGTCGGGAGTTGCCGCAGCTGTCGCGTCTGGCGCAGCGGATTGCCGATTTCTCGCCATTGATCGGGGAGATTGAGTCGACGATTGACGAGCGGGGCGAGGTTCCTGATGACGCGTCGGCGGCGCTGGCCGAGGCGCGGGCGCGGATTCGGACGATCCAGAACCGTCTGGAGCAGCAGCTGGAGCGGACGCTGCGCCATGCGGTTTCGGAGGGGATCGCGCAGGAGTCGCTGATTACGGAGCGGGACGGTCGCTACGTGATCCCGATCAAGGCGGAGTCGCGGGGATCGTTGCCGAGCGTGGTGCATGACGTGTCGTCGTCGGGTGCGACGCTGTTTGTGGAGCCGCTGGCGGTGGTCGAGCTGGGCAATCGGCTTCGGGAGGCGCACCGCGAGGAAGAGCGCGAAGTGGAACGGATCCTGCGGGCGCTGTGTGCTGCGATCGGTGGCGAGGCGGGGGCGATCCGGGCGGCGATTCGCTGCATCTCTGCGATTGATCTGGCGCAGGCGAAGGCGCGGCTGGGGGCGGAGCTGGATGCTCCGCTGCCGTCGTCGGATGACTCGCTGTCGTGGATTGGCGGGGAGGCGGGGGATTTGGTGTTGCACTCGGCGCGGCATCCGCTGTTGACGGGCGCTGTGGTGCCGATTTCGACGCAGCTGACTGCGGAGTCGCGCTGCGTGTTGATTACGGGACCGAATACGGGGGGCAAGACGGTCGCGCTGAAGACGGCGGGGCTGCTGTGCTTGATGGCTCAGGCGGGGCTGCCGATTCCCGCTGAGACGGGGTCACAGCTGCCGGTGTTTGAGGACATCTTCGCGGACATCGGCGACGAGCAGTCGATTGAGCAGTCGTTGTCGACGTTTTCGGCGCACATGACGAACATGGTGCGGATCATTGAGTCGGCTGGTCCTGGCACGCTGGTGTTGCTGGATGAGCTGGGCGCGGGCACTGATCCTGGGGAAGGCGCGGCGCTGGCTCGGGCATTGCTGCAGGAGTTGCTGGAGGCCGACTGCATGGTGGTGGCGACGACACACCATGGCGAGCTGAAGGTGTTTGCGCATGCGACAGAGGGGATCGTCAATGCGTCGGCGGAGTTTGACGCGGTGTCGTTGCAGCCGACGTATCGGCTGTTGATGGGGACGCCGGGGCGTTCGAATGCGTTGGCGATTGCGCAGCGTCTGGGTATGCCGGCGCGGGTGATCGCTCGGGCGCGGGACGGGTCGAGCACGGATGCGGCGACGATGGAGCAGTTGCTGGGCGAGCTTCAACGGGAGCGAGATGCGTTGCAGGAGCAGGTGCGGGCGGAGCGGATCGCGCGGGACGAGGCGGAGCAGATTCGGGAGCAGTTGGCGGCGCGGCGTGAGGAGGCGGAGGCGGAGCGGGATGCGATGTTGGCGCGGACTGAGCGTCTGATGGAGGACGAGTTGGCGGCGCTGCGTCGGGAGTCGCGGCAGACGCTGAAGCAGCTGGAGGAGCAACGATCGCGGGAGCGGGCGGCGGAGATGTTGGATGAGCGGTCGTCGAAGGAGCGTCAGCGTCTGGAGCGGGTGCGTCGGGAACGCACGCAGCAGCGTCGGCGTCGGGAGGCGGAGCGCGCGGAGGCGCCGGAGGTTGATGCTGGGCAGCTGCAAGCGGGCGACTTCGTGTATCTGCGAGGTCTGCAGGAGCCGGGCGAGGTGCTGTCGGCGGCGCGCAACGGATCGTTGGAGGTGCAGCTGGGCACGCTGAAGACTCGGGTGCGGGTTGAGCAGATTGAGCGTCTGGCGCCGGCGGCGGCTCGCAGAGCGGAAGACGGCGCGGGGCGGCGGACGAGCAGTTCGGTGGTCAGCGTGCCTCGTCCGCCGGTTGATCCTGGTTCGAAGATTGATCTGCGCGGTCGGGTGACGGATGAGGCGCTGCCGATGGTCGATTCGTTTCTGGATTTGGCGTATCGGGCGGGTCAGACGCGGTTGGAGGTGGTGCATGGGAAGGGGACGGGCGCGCTGCGTCGGGCGGTACGGGAGATGCTGCGGACGCATCCGTTGGTGACGAACTTTGAGAGCGCGGAGCCGAAGCAGGGCGGCGACGGCGTGACGATTGTACGGATGGTGGGATAGGGCGATGGTGCTGAGACGGATTGCGGAGGCGATTGATCGGCGTCCGAACACGTTTCGGGTTCGACGCAGCATCCTGCAGATCGCGGCTGATGATTTCGTGTCTCAGTTGCCGAAGAAGAAGGGTCGAACGGGCGCGTGGGGGGTGAGCGGTTGGGATGTGAGCAATGTGGCGCGTCCGGCATTCTGGGCGATGGCGCTGTTGAGCTATCGTCGTGAGCGCTACACGATGCGTCTGCTGGGACAGGTGCATCAGGATCAGGCGGCGGTGCAGCCGTACGTGCAGGAGAAGCGTGCGGCGGAGCAGGTGCTGCAGAGTCTGGGTGGGATTGAGCCGGATTCGCTGGTCGGCTTTGTCGACTCAGCGGTGATGCTGTTCCAGCCGCCTGGGTCGTCGGGTGCGCCGCTCGTGCCGAGCGATCAGGCGTCGGAGATATTGAGGTTGGCGCTGTTGCGGGGCGCGATGGTGGGCGAGCTTCGCCGGGCTGATCTGCGCGAGGCGTGGGAGTTGGCGCATCCGGATCAGGTTGAGCGTCACGGGTCGGAGGTGGCCTGGAAGAAGGCTCAGGGTCGGGCGGAGATGCTGTTGCAGGGCTGGCAGGAAGTGCGGAGCGGGCAGGGTCGTCGGCTGATTTGAGGGTTGGGGTGTTGGGGGTTCGGTCTCTGTTGGCTGGGGATATGAGGGACGAGATTCCAGACAAGCTGGAATGACGGATGGGGCTGGAGTGACGGATGGGGCGGGATTCCA